>NZ_JBEZYD010000009.1:0-373406 GCF_040638335.1 Nonomuraea sp. NPDC026600 | reverse complement strand
CCACCCACTGCGACCCCTGACCCGGAAACACCAACACCACACGCCCATCACCCCCCACCACACCCCGCACCACACCCAACCCCTCACGACCCTCAGCCAGGGCCCGCATCCCCTCGACGCCGTTCAGCACGACGGCCCGGTGCTCGAACACCGACCGGCGAGCCAGCCCGGCCGCCACTCGAGCCGGACCCTGCGCCTCCACAACGGGCACCAGCTTCGCTGCGAGCGCCCGCAGCGCCGAGTCATCGCGCGCCGACAGAACCAGCGGCACCAGATCGGGCTCTTCCGCCGTCACCACATCCGAGGCAGGTGCGTGCTCAAGGATCACGTGCGCGTTGGTGCCACTGACCCCGAACGACGACACCCCCGCCCGCCTCGGCCGATCGGCCGCCGACCAAGGCTGCCGCTCGGTCACCAACTCCACCGCGCCGGCCGACCAGTCCACATGCGACGACGGCTCATCCACATGCAACGTCGCCGGCAGCGTGCCGTGCCGCATCGCCTGCACCATCTTGATCACCCCGGCAACCCCCGCCGCCGCCTGCGAATGACCAATATTCGACTTCACCGACCCCAACCACAACGGCCGCTCCCGACCCTGCCCGTAGGCTGCGATCAGCGCCTGCGCCTCAATCGGATCACCCAACGACGTGCCAGTCCCATGCGCCTCCACCACATCGACGTCGCCGGGAGCAAGGCGCGCATCAGCCAGCGCGCGCCGGATGACCCGCTGCTGCGAGGGACCGTTCGGAGCGGTGAGCCCGTTGGAGGCGCCATCCTGGTTGACGGCGCTACCACGCACCACGGCCAACACCCGATGCCCCAGCCGACGAGCATCCGAAAGCCGCTCCACCACCAAAACCCCGACACCCTCAGACCAGCCCGTACCATCCGCCGCCTCCGCGAACGACTTACACCGGCCATCCACCGCCAACCCCCGCTGACGACTGAACTCCACGAACATCCCCGGATTCGCCATCACGGTGACGCCCCCTGCCAGCGCCAGCGTGCACTCACCCGCGCGCAGCGCCTGCGCCGCCAGATGCAACGCCACCAACGACGACGAACAGGCGGTGTCGATCGTCACGGCCGGCCCCTCCAGGCCGAGCGTGTACGCCACACGGCCCGACGCGACGCTCGGCGTCGTCCCCGTCAGCATGTGGCCTTCGAACCCCTCCGGCGCGGCATGCAGTGGAGCGGCGTAGTCCTGCGCGACGGCACCGACGTAAACGCCCGTACGGGTGCCACGCAACGCACGTGGATCGATCCCGGCCCGCTCGAACGCCTCCCACGACGTCTCCAGCAACAACCGCTGCTGCGGATCCATCGCCAACGCCTCACGCGGCGAAATCCCGAAAAACCCAGCATCAAACTCAGCAGCGTCGTACAAGAACCCGCCCGCACGCGCATAACTCGTCCCCGCCCGATCCGGATCCGGGCCGAACAACGCCCCCAGATCCCAACCCCGGTCGGTCGGAAAATCCCCGATGGCATCCCCACCCGAAGCCACGAGCTCCCACAGATCCTCAGGCGAGGCCACCCCACCCGGATACCGGCACGCCATCCCCACGATCGCGATCGGCTCGCGGTCGCGCTCCTCCGCCTCCCGCAGACGCTGCCGTGTCTCGTGCAGTTCGACGGTCACCCGCCGCAAGTACTCCACCAGCTGGTCGTTGTCCGTCATCCGCCCGCTCCCCGAATCTGTCCCGCCATGCGTCATCCGAGTTCCCCATCGATAAAGCTGAGAAGTTCGTCCACCGAAGCCGTCCGCAGCCGCCCGGCGACCCCGTCCGCCGAGGGCGCCTCCGCCCACGCCGCCACCTGGCCGGCCAGCGCCGCCATACGGGCAGCGATCTCCGCACGCTCCGCCGCGTCGGCAGGTGGATTCTTGAGCGTCTCGGTCAGCCGGTCGAGCATCGTGCTCAGAGGGTCGGGCGGCCGCAGTTCCGCGCGCAGGCGCTCGGCCAGGAGCGCGGGGGTGGGGTGGTTGAACACGACGGTGACCGGCAGCCGCAGCCCGGTGGCGGCGGCGAGCCGGCTGCTCAGCTCAACCATCAGCGGCGAGTCGAACCCGAGTTCCGCGAACGTCGGCGTCATGTCCGCCGCGCCCGGGTCGTGGTGCCCGAGCAACGTCGCCACCTGCCTCCGCACCAGCTCGACGGGATCCGGTGGCGCCTCGTCCACAGCCCGTGTGACCTCGTCCCGCTCCTTCGCGGGCAGATCCGCGACGCGCTCGCTCGTGTCCAGCCAGTGCCGTTGCCGCTGAAACGCGTAGGTGGGCAGGTCGACCACCCGGGCGCCGGTCCCCGCGAAGTACCGATCCCAGGCGACCGTGGACCCGGCGGCATACACCTCGGACAGCGAGGTGAGGAATCGGTCCAGCCCACCCTCACTCCGGCGCAGCGTTCCCAGTACCGCCGCCTCCGGCACGGTGTCCCGCACCCCTCCGGTGAGGACCGGGTTCGGGCTCACCTCGACGAGAACCCCACAGTCGATCGTCCGTACGGCTGGGGCGAAGCGGACCTCACACCGCAAGTTCCGGTACCAGTACTCGGTGGTCAACTCCTCACCGGCCAACGGGCCCCCCGTGACCGTCGAGTGGAACGGCACCCGGGTGGCGACAGGACGGACCGGTGCCAGTGCCTCCAGCATCTCCGCGCGGATGGCCTCGACTTGGTGCGAGTGCGAGGCGTAGTCGATCGCCACCCGGCGCGCGCGCACCCCCTCCGCGTCGTATCGCTCCCCCAGAGCCACGAGCGCGTCGAGGTCGCCTGACACCACGGTCGAGCCGGGCCCGTTCACGGCGGCGATCGTCAGGCCATCGGGCAGATGGTTCACGACCTCCTCGACCGGGAGCACGATCGAGAGCATCCCGCCACGATGGGCGAGTCTCATCAGCAGCCGGCTGCGCAGGGCGACGATGCGCGCGGCGTCAGGCAGAGTGAGCGCGCCCGCGATGTAGGCGGCGGCGACCTCTCCCTGGCTGTGCCCGACGACCGCCGATGGCCTTACCCCATAGGACTCCCACAGGGCGGCGAGTGACACCATCACCGCGAACAGCACGGGCTGCACAAGATCGGAGCGCTTCAGCGTGGCCGGGTCGTCGAGGGCGTCCAGCAACGGTCGGTCGAGGTAGGGCGCGAAGGCGTCGGCGCACTCGCTCATTTGCTCGCGGAAGACCGGCGAGGTCTCCAGGAGGGGCACGGCCATACCCGTCCACTGCGATCCCTGCCCCGGGAACATGAACGCGACCCTGTCTCGGGGTCCGGTGCCGCCTTCCACGAGGCCCGGGGCGGGCTGTCCGGCGGCAAGGGCGGCGAGTCCGCGCTCGAACCCGGCGCGGTCGGTGGAGAGAAGTACGGCCCTGCGGTCGAAGGCGGTCCGTGTCGTGGCGAGGGAGAAGCCGATGTCGAGGTCGCGAGCCGGGTGCTCGCGCAGCTGGTCGAGAAGTCGTCGTGCCTGGTCGCGGAGCGCTTCTCGGCTCCGCCCTGACAGTGCCCACGGAATCGGCCGGGACGCCGCGGCCGCGTCGGGCTGGGGATCTGGCGGTCGGGGGTCGGGAGCGGGCGGTTCCGCGAGGACGAGATGACAGTTCGTACCTCCCATCCCGAACGAGCTCACCCCCGCCATCAGCGGACGGTCCGGCTCCGGCCACGGCCCCGTCTCGGTCTGGACGCGTAACCCAAGTTCTTCCAGCGGGATACGGGGGTTGGGACGCTCGAAGTGGAGACTGGGAACAAGCTGCCTGTTCCTGATGCACAGGACCGTCTTGATCAGGCCCGCTATCCCGGCGGCTCCTTCGAGATGCCCGATGCCGGTCTTGACCGACCCGACCCGTAACGCGGCGGGATCACCTCGGCCGAAGACCGCCCCCAACGCCATGGCTTCTACGGGGTCGCCCACGAAGGTTCCGGTGCCGTGCAACTCGACATGCTGCACATCGGCGGCCCGGGCCCCGGCCGAGGCGTGCGCCCGCCGGATGACGTCCTCCTGCCCCTCCTGGTCGGGGGTGGTGAGCGTCTCACCCCCGCCGTCGTTGTTGACCGCGCTGCCGAGGATCACACAGTGGATCCGGTCACCGTCGGCGAGCGCCGCCTCAAGTGGCTTGAGCACGACCACTCCGCCGCCCTCGCCACGCGCGTATCCGTCGGCCTCGGCGTCGAAGGTGGCGGACCGGCCACTGGGCGACAGCCCGCCGAACGCCGCCGACGTGGCACCGCTGCCCGGATCGAGCACCAGGTTCGCCCCGCCCACCAGAGCCACGTCACATTCACCACGCAGCAGGCTCTCGGCCGCGAGATGGACGGCGACCAGCGACGACGACTGTCCCGTGTCCACTACCAGGCTGGGGCCCCGTAACCGGAGAACGTGGGAGATCCGGTTCGCGAGCACCGCGCGGTGCAGACCACTCATCGCGTACGGCGACCTGGCTCCTGCGGCGTACCGCTGGGCGAGCGCGGCGTAGTCGTCCCACATCGCCCCGATGAAGACGCCGGTACGGCTGCCCTGGCACCGTTCGGGCACCACCCGGGCGTCCTCCAGCGCTTCCCAGCTCAGTTCGAGGAGCAGCCGCTGGCGCGGGTCCATGGTTGCGGCCTGTCGGGCCGAGATGCCGAAGAAGTCCGCGTCGAACCGGTCGACGTGGTCCAGCCAGCCCCCCCGCCGCGTGTACGCCGGCGCGTTGGCGAAGCCCGGCTCCGCGTCCCACCGTTCGCCCGGCATGTCCGCCACAGCGTCCACACCATCGTGTAGCAGCTTCCAGAACGCTGCCACATCTCTTGCTCTTGGAAGGCGGCAGGCCATACCAACAACCGCCACCTGGCCCTGTCCCCCGTAACCAGTCACCAGAGAGTGGTCCCCCTCAAGGCCATGAATTCGAGCGACATATCCCGCCCCGGCGGGACAACATCGCGCCCATACTAAGCAAAACCGTTACCCGCGCCGCAAGTGATTTCGGCGATCACTAAAGCCCTGCGATGTGAGATCCGCAACTGCCCACACTTCTTACGCGCACGCGAAAAAGGAGGTAATATCCGCGAACTTCCATCCACCGCCCGGAGCTACCTCTACCTATCCACTGACCTGCGAAGATGCCCGGCCACTCGCAGACTCGCCCGCCCTATGGGCCACGCCGCGCCTCACCGTTCGAGCCACCGTGACTACAGAGTGCTATAAGCGGTCACAGGACTTGTCATCGGTCGTCTTAATTAACGGTAATTAGCACGCCCGAAATCCGCCATATCGGCAGAGATTCCCGCTGCAGGAGGAAACGGATCCCGCTGGCCTTGTCCCGGCCGGGATTTTGGCAGAAGTCCGGCCATTTTTCCAGGTCATGCCGTAGGCGGTCGCCGGCGACCTCGGCGGGGTGGCGTCGTTCGCGTTTCATGCTGTCTCCGTGGCCGGCCAGCCGCAGGGGGCTGGCCGGCCACGGAGCCGGGCGTCGCCATCCGGCCTGGACGATCGCCAGTGCCTCCGCCCTTCCACGGTCGCCTCGCTGGTCCTGACCGCCCTCACCACCCCACCGGACGCCCACCCCACAGACCCATCAGCCCAGAACGTGCGGCCCGTCCACGACCTCGACCGACAGACCGGGTGGGAGGCCCGTTACCTCGGCTCTGCCTGAGCGGTCGATCGACACCGTGACGTCGGCGCCCGCCACTCTCAAGCCACGCACCGTGACCGCGCCGAGCGGGGCTCCCGCGAGTGGACGCAGCAGCACCTTGCCGCCCGGTACGTCCGGGTACAGGCCCACAGCCGCGTGCAGCAGTGTCACGGCGGCGGCGGCCGACCACGCCTGGGGACGGCAGGCCGCCGGGTAGGCCACCGGGCGGCCGACCGTGTCCCGGTCGTCGCCGGCGTGGAGTTCGGGCAGGCGGTAGTCGAAGCCCTCCGCCGCCGCCAGCAGGCCCTGCGCCAGGTCCGCCGCCAGCCGGTGGTTACCGGTCCTGGCCAGGCCCGCGATGACGATCGCGGTGTCGTGCGACCAGACGGACCCGCAGTGGTAGGACAGCGGGCTGAACGCGCCGTCGTCAGCCGCCATCGTCCGGAGCCCGAAGGCGCCGGACATCGCCGGGGTGCCGAGCAGCTCCGCCACCCTCGCCTCCTCCCCCGCCGACAGCAGTCCCGTGCCGAGCAGGTGACCGATGTTGCTGGTCAGCGAGTCGACCGGCCGCTTGTCGCGGTCGAGGGCCAGCGCGGGATAGCCGCCCTCACGACTGGCGACCGACGCGGCAAGGCCGTGCACGCCGACGACCGACGCGGGATGACCGCTCTCGCCACCTGCGGCCGACGCGGACTGGCCGCTCCCCTTATCTGTGGCCGACGCGGGGTGGGTGACCCAGAAGTGGGCGCGGAAGCGGTCGGCCATCGTGCCCGCGTAGTCCAGCCACCGCTCAGCGCCCGTGCGGCCGAACGCCGTCAGCAGCGCGGCCCCCTGGTGGGCGGCGGCGCAGGCGTACCCCTGGACCTCGGCCAGCGCGATGGGCGGTTCCGCCTGGCGGCCGTCGTGGAAGCGGACGGCGTCGCCCGAGTCTTTCCACCCCTGGTTGGCCAGGCCGTGGCCGGTCAGGTCGATGTACTCCAGGAAGCCGTCCCCATCCGGGTCGGCGTGGTCGCCGAGCCAGCCGAGCGCCGCCTCCAGGGCCGGGAGCAGGGGCTCGACCTGGGCGGCGGGCATGCCCCAGCGCCAGGCGTCGTACAGCAGGCCGATCCAGAGCGGGGTGGCGTCGATGGTGCCGTAGTAGGCGGCGGGCAGCCGCAGCCCGCCGCCGCCGTGCTCGTGGCGGCGCAGCTCGTGCAAGATCTTGCCGGGCGCCTCGCCGGTGGCCGGGTCGACGCGGGTGCCCTGCCGTCTGGCCAGTACGCGGAGGGTGCTCGCCGCCAGGTCGGTGCCCAAAGGCAGCAGCATCCTGGCGGCCCAGAGACTGTCGCGCCCGAACAGCGTCAGGAACCACGGCACCCCCGCGCCCAGGAACGTCTCCCCCGGCTCCCCGGTCTCGGCCAGTCTGAGGGAGCGCAGGTCTTCGAGCGAGCGCGCCGCCAGCCGTACGAGCCGGGTGTCGTCGGCCGTCACCTCGGGGACGCTCCACTCCAGCGGCTTGGACGGCGCGGTGACCACCGCGTCCGGGTCGTCGATCACGGCGGCCCACCGCAGCGTGACGCGCTCGCCGGGCGCGAGCGAGATCTCCCACCGCAGCCGCCCGCCGACCGCGCGGGAAGAGCCACCATCGCCGCCCGTAGGAGAGCCGCCGTCGCCCAGTGGGCCGTGCCCCTCGGGGTGCGGCTCCACCGTCGCGTTCTCGCCGGTCACCCGCACCCGGATGCGGCCGGATCGCCACTCCAGTGCCTCGCCGTCAGCGGACGGGACGAGCGAGGCAGTGGCCGGTGAGGCGGTGCCGCCGGACTTCACCAGCTCGATCGGGGCGAAGTCGCAGCTCAGGTCCACTGTGACGGTGGCCGTCACGGGGCGGGTCGCGGTGGAGGCGATCTCGATGAGCTCCGCCATCCGTCCGGGGGCGACCTCGCGGGTACGGTCGACGCGGACCGTGGGGTCCGCGATCGGGTCGCCCAGCCGGCGGACCAGCGACACGAATCTGGTACGGCCCGCGGCCTGCGCGGCGTGCCCCACGGCCTCCGGTTCCCAGCCGTCCACGGTCAGCTTGACCTGGGACAATGCCCGCGCGTCCGCATGGAACAGACCCTGAACGCCGGCCGTCCTGATCTGCCCGTCGGTGCCGCTCAGCGCGGTCGTCGGTGCCAGGACGGTGCTGACGAGATCGTGCAGCAACGGTTGCAGGCGGTGCGTGGCTTGGTCGAGCACGAGCGGCCCCCAAATCTTGACAGGTGAATCGTCCAAGGGAGATAGTGCGTAACACTCCGTTTACTTGAACGATCCAATCCTGCCATACCTCCGTTTGAACGTTCAAACCATTAGAAAGCGACATAATGCCAGAAAAGGTGACGATCGCCGACGTCGCGCGGCGCGCCAGCGTCTCCCGGCAGACCGTCTCGAACGTGCTGAACTCCCCCGACCTCGTCCGCGAGGAGACCCGTGAGCGCGTACGGCAGGCGGTCGAGGAGCTCGGCTACCGGGTGAACCAGGCGGCACGGCGCATGCGGACCGGCCGGTCGCGGCTGCTGGCCGTGCGGATCGAGCCGACACAGGATGGCATGAACGTGTTCGACCGGTTCCTGCACGGGCTGACCGGCTCGGCGGCCAAGGCGGGATATCGGGTGATCCTTTACACGGCCGACGACGACCGGTCGGAGATCGCCACGTTCGACGACCTGCTGGGGGCCTACGAACCGGATGCGTTCGTGCTGACCAGCACGCATCACGGCGATGTGCGTACCTCGTGGCTGGCTGAGCGGGAGCTGGCGTTCGTCACGTTCGGGCGGCCGTGGGGCATGCCGGAGGGCGGCGCCCATCCGTGGGTGGACGTGGACGGCGCGGCGGGGACAGCCGCCGCCACCCGGCACCTGCTCGGCGCGGGTCACCGGCGGATCGGGTTCATCGGCTGGCCCGAGGGCTCCGGTGTCGGTGACGACCGTAGGAGCGGATGGGCTCGGGCGCTCATAGACGCGGGCCTGACAGCGCGTACATCGAGCGTGAAAGACGCGAAGATCGGCGAAGCGGGCGCGCTGGAACAGCGGACGGACGGGTCGGCAGCCGAGGGTGAGGCGGCGGCGAGAGAGCTGATCGCCGCCGGCGCCACCGCCCTGGTGTGCGTGAGCGACTCCGTCGCCCTAGGTGCGTTGCAGGCCGGGCCGGTGCCCGTGATCGGGTTCGACGACACGCCCGTGGCCGCCGCGATCGGCCTGACCAGCCTCAGCCAGCCGCTGTCGGACGCCGCCACGCGCTGCGTCCGCGTATTGACCCGGCTCCTCGACAACGACAGCCCGGACAAGCCGGATCACGTCCTGCTCGAACCCTCCCTGGTCATCCGGCGCACAGCGTGAAAGGAAACGCGATCAACTACCACCGGTTGAAGCCGGTGGTTTGCTCTCGCGGTCCCGTCTGGCTGAAGGGAGGCCGGTAGCGTGTGGCTGGTTGATGGCAGCCCAGCCCGCAGCGCCGCGTGTGGCGATGTTGCGGGCCGCGATGTGGTCGGCGTGCCCAGCGAGGCCACACCCGGTGCAGACGAACCGGCCCCGCGCCGGCCGATTCGCCCTGGTCACGCACCCGCACTCCGGACAGGCCTGCGAGGTGTAGGCGGGGTCGACCAGGATGAAGGCGACCCCCGTCCGGGCGGCCTTGTAGCGGGTGAACATGATCTGCTGGGCGAACGCCCAGCTGTGCAGGGTGCGTCGCTGGAGCCGGTGAGCCCTGACCCGACCGCGGATGCCCCGGAGATCCTCCAGGGCGACACCACGACCGGTGCGTTCGGCTTCACGCACCACAAACTTACTGATCTGGTGGTTGAGGTCGGTCATCATCCGATGCTCACGCCCGGACACCCGCCGCGCCGCCGACGTGCCCTTCTTCTGCAACCGGCGGCGCTGGCGATGCCGCCGTTCCCGCAGGGTGCGGACGTGGCCGTTGCCGCCGATCGGGCCGGCCAACGCGGGGCCGGGCAGCACCGCGCCGTCGCTGGTGACCGCCAGGTTGGCCACTCCTTGATCCACCCCGACGAAGCCGCCGACCGGCTCGCGTATCGCCGGCTTGGGGAGGGTGAGGGTGACCTGCAGCAGCCACACCCCGCGCCGGCAGATCAGATCGGCTTCCCCCACCGGCAGCGTATCGACGGCTTTGAGGTCTTCGGGTCGGCCGGTGTAGGGGGCGGTGACGCGGCCGGTGGGGGTCCACAGCGACACGGTGCGGGCGTCACGATTCCAGCTCAGCAGCCGGGCGTCGTAGGGGACGGCGCCGTGCGGCCGGAAGATGTGCGCGCGTTTCTTGGTGGCGCGCCGGTTGGCGTAGGCGCCGGCGACCCGGGCGATCGCCCGCACGGCCGCCTGCGCGCCGAGCCCGGCCACCTGCGCCCGCACCTCGTAATAAGCCAGCCGGTGCAGTTCCACCACGGTGAAGGTGCGGTGTTGCCAGGCCAGCCGGGACACGACGGTGGCCGCTTGGTTGCACACCTGCACCGCCGCGGCCAGCGCGTCGGCCTGGGCCGGAGCGGGCGTGAGCCGCAACTGCACGATCGTGGGCAGGCCGTGGCGTTTGGTGGTGGAGCGGCGGATCGCCATCACACACCTTCTGTCACAGCGCCATCACCCACCGCACACATTACCGATAGTAGCCGAGTCTTTCCATACTGTTTTCGAAAGGAGGGGTGGCGCTTCCTCCCGGCCCTGAAGGACCAGGTCTCCGCGCCACAATTCAGATGAAACATCTCCCCCTGGCGGCGCTGGCCGTACTGGCGATGGCCGCGACCGCCTGCGGCAGTGGTTTCGAGGACAAGCCGGCGGCCGCGCCGCAGAGCAGCGGCCCCGTCTCGCTGCGGATCCTCATCGCCTCCTCCGGCGACCCGGAGACGGCCGCGGTCAAGCAGGCTGCGGACGCGTGGGCGAAAGCGAGCGGCAACCAGGCCACGGTCACCCCGGCGCAGGACATCCACCAGCAGCTCGGCCAGGCGTTCGCGGGCGGCACCCCGCCCGACGTCTTCTACGTGGACGCCTCGCGGTTCGCCGACTACGCCAGCGTCGGCGCGCTGGAGCCGTACGGCGACAAGATCTCGAACCCGGACGACTTCTATCCGAGCCTGCGCACCACCTTCACCCGGGACGGCAAGTTCTACTGCGCGCCGAAGGACTTCTCCACGCTGGCGCTGATCGTCAACGACGGACTGTGGAAGAAGGCGGGTCTGGCGGCGTCCGACGTGCCGACCACCTGGGAACAGCTCACCGCCGTGGCCGGCAAGCTCAAGGCCAAGGGCATCACCCCGCTGGCGCTCGGCGACACCCGCGACCGGATCGGCGCGTTCATGGTGCAGGCGGGCGGCTGGATCACCAGCGCCGACGGCAAGCAGGCCACCGGCGACAGCCCCGAGAACCTCAAGGCCCTGGAGTACGTCAAGACGCTGCTCAAGGACAAGCTGGCCGAATACCCCAAGCAGCTCGGCGCGTCGTGGCCCGGCGAGGCGTTCGGCAAGGCCAAGGCCGCGATGACGATCGAGGGCAACTGGATCAAGGGCGCGCTGAAGGCCGACTACCCGGACATCCAGTACACGGCCCACCCGCTGCCCGCCGGGGCCAAGCAGGGCACGCTGTCGTTCACGAACTGCTGGGGCATCGCGGCCAAGAGCACCAACAAGACGGCGGCGATCGCCTTCGTCGAGGCGATGACCAAGGCCGACCAGCAGCTCACGTTCGCCAAGGCGTTCGGCGTGATGCCGTCGCGGCAGTCGGCCAAGGACGCCTACGTCAAGGAGTTCCCCATGGACACGGCGTTCGTGGACGGCGCCGCCTACGCCCAGGGCCCGGTGAACGCCGCCAAGATGGACAGCGTCCTGGCCGACTTCGACGCCGGCCTCCAGCAGCTCACCACGCAGGACCCGAAGGCGCTGCTGGCCAGGCTGCAGAAGAACACGCAGTCCACACTGGGCGACTGATGCCCCGCAGATCGCCGCCCCGCGGATCGCTGCGGCGCGGCCGGGTCAGGGACGACGTGACGGGGTGGCTGTTCGTCGCGCCGGTCGTGGTGATCCTCGGGTTGTTCCTGCTGCTGCCGATCCTGATGGCGATGTGGGTCAGCCTTACCTCGTGGAACGGCCAGGGCAGCCCGTTCAGCAGCGGCGTGCCGTTCGTCGGGCTGGACAACTACAGCCGGCTCTTCACCCGGGACGACCTGGCCCGCGAGAACTTCATGATCAGCATCAGGAACAACGCCTACTACGTGGCGATCGTCGTACCGCTGCAGACGGCGCTGGCGCTGGGCCTGGCCCTGATCGTGAACAGCCGCCTGCTCAAGGGCAAGTCGTTCTTCAGGAGCGCGTTCTACTTCCCGTCGGTCACCAGCTCGGTGGCGATCAGCGTGGTGTTCCTGTTCATCTTCAGCAACTCGGGCGCGCTCTCGCAGCTGCTCGGCTTCTTCGGCATCCAGGGACCGCAGTGGTTCTCCGATGCCAGAGGGGTGATCCACCTGCTGCTCGGCATGGACACGCCACCGGCGGCGCTGGCCGGGGCGGGGCCGTTCGGCCTGTCGTGGTGGGAGTGGCTGTCGGGGCCGAGCGTGGCGATGTGCGCGATCATCGCGCTGGTCGTGTGGACGACGTCGGGGACGTTCATGCTGATGTTCCTGGCGGCGTTGCAGGACATCCCGGTGACGCTGGAGGAGGCGGCCGTGCTCGACGGGGCCGGGCGGTGGCAGCGCTTCCGGTATGTGACGCTGCCGATGCTCAAGCCGACGATGTTCCTGGTGCTGACGCTCGGGCTGATCGGGACCTGGCAGGTGTTCGACCAGATCTACGTCATGAGCCAGGGCGCTCCGGCCAAGACCACGCTGACCCCGGCGTTCCTGTCGTATCGGACGGCGTTCCGGGACTTCGACTATGGCGCGGGGACGGCGATCTCGTTCGTGCTGTTCCTCATCATCGTGCTGCTCACGCTGTTCCAGCGCCGGGTGATGCGGGAGAGGAAGGTCTGAGGTGCGCAAGCTCGCGAGCACCTTCACCGGCTACGCGATCCTGATCTTCTTCGCGCTGGTGTTCATCTACCCGTTCGTCATCCAGATCGCGAACTCCTTCAAGACCGAGCCGGACGCGGCCGCCTCTCCGCTGTCGCCCATCCCGCACCCGGGGACGCTGGCGGGGTTCGAGCGGGTGTTCACCGGTACCGACCTGCCGGTGTGGCTGGGCAACTCGCTGCTGGTGACGGTCGTGCTGACGGTCGGGCGGGTGTTCCTGGACTCGCTGGCCGGGTACGCGCTGTCCAGGCTGCGGTTCCGGGGGCGGTCGGCGCTGTTCGGGGCGGTCATCGCGGTGATGGCCGTGCCAGGCGTCGTCCTCTTTATCCCGAAATTTCTGGTCCTCAACCAGTTGGGGATGTATGACAGCTATCTGGCGTTGATCCTGCCGGTGATCGTGGACGCGGCGGGCGTGTTCATCATGAAGCAGTTCTTCGACTCGATCCCGGCGGGGGTGGAGGAGGCGGCGCGGATCGACGGTGCGGGCGCGTTCCGCACGTTCTGGTCGGTGGTGCTGCCGATGGCGCGGCCGGCGCTGATCACGCTGACGATCATCTCGTTCCAGGGATCGTGGAACGAGTTCCCCCACACGCTGGTGGCCGTCCAGGACCCGGCCCTGTTCACGCTGCCGCGAGGGCTGGCCGATCTGGTCAGCGGGTCGCTGGGGGGCGGCACGCAGTACCCGCTCAAGCTGGGGGCGGCGCTGCTGGCGACGATTCCGGTGGCGGTGATTTTCGTGATCTTCCAGCGCAGATTCGTCCGCGGCGCCAACGAGGGCAGCGACAAGGGCTAACGGAACAAGAGCAAACCCCTTTTATCAAAAAGGGCAAACCCTTCTTCTTCTTGTACGGCACAGCCACCCCCACCGCACAGGGCTCAGGGCCTCCAGGAATATGGCCGCTGAGCCCGCACATGGCCGGGCGCCGTTACACGCGCACGGGCACCATCTGGGTGGTCATTCGTCAGCTTGCTTCACGAAGGGGCTGGAACTGGACGCTGAGACGTAGTCCGAGGGCTTCGGCGAGGCGTTCCAGCATGGGGATGGTCGGCATGGTGCCGCCCGCTTCGAACCGGGCCACCCCCGGCTGCTGGAGACCTGCTCGCTCGGCCAGCTCCGACTGTGTCAAGCCGAGCTCTTCACGGCGCAGCCGTACGGCCTCGCCCAGTTCGAAGCGGATCCGAACGGCTTCGTAGGCGGCTCCGGCGCCCGGACGGCTCATGATTTCGGCGCGCTTGTCGGTCCATGCCTTGCGCTCGCTCATGTCACTCATCCTCATCCGCCGTGTGACCCTCGGCGATGCACCGATGTATGGCTCGCACAGCTCGTTCGACCTCGGCCGCCGACGTGGAAGACCGCCGTTTCCTCATCTTCCTGGCTGAGCGAGGGGTCTGGCCTAGGTTTCGGTCCGTTTCTCCAGCCGGCTACCACGCGGCAGGGTGACGACCATGATGTTGCTGGGGATGTCCAGCTCGATGCGGTGCCACCGCCCGCGCGGGACGATGGCAGCGGTTCCGGCCATCAGCCTGATCTCTTCCTCCTCCTGTCCCGCCCGCTCCGGACGGAGGTAGAGGCGTATCTTCCCGATGAGGCAGGACACGACTTCCTCGGCCTCGGGGTGGACCTCCCAGTGGTCGGCATGGACATCGGCGTTGGTCTTCGCATGGAAGGCCCTCAGCTGCCAGCCGTCCTGGTCGGAGTCCATAGTTCGTTTCCCGGCGTGAATCTTGCCGCCTTGGTGAAGGCGGATGGAGGACGCCAAGAGCTCGATCGAGGTGACAGTCATGCCGAAACGACCTTCCTTCGGTGATGTTCCAACTCGCTGGTCAATCCCGGGCGGGGAGCAGCTCGCGGTCGTCGCTCTGCTCAGCCCGTGACGGTGGGCTGGTCCGGCGCAGGACGGTGAGGGCGATGAGGGCAGCGGCGGCGAGAAGCGCGGCGCCGAGGGTCAGGCCGAGCGCGTATCCGTCGGTGAGGGTCTCGGGTGTGGCGATCGGGCCGGTGCGGTGGTGGGCCGCGGTGCCGAGGACGGCGAGTCCGAGTGAGGCGCCGATCTGGCGTGAGCTGTTGAGCAGGCCGGAGGCGGTTCCGGTCTCGTGGGGGGCGACGCCGCCGGTGGCGATGGAGACCACCGGCCCGAGGCAGAGCCCGAAACCGACACTGGCGATGATCGAGGGCCCCAGGACGTCGGTGATGAAGGCGCCGTCGGGGCTGATCAGGCCGAACCAGGCGAACCCGGTCGCGGTCAGGAGCCCGCCGATGACCAGAAGGGTCCGGGGAGCGAGACGGTAGCCGAGTTTGACGGCGAGCACGGCACCGGCGACCACGCCGAGCGCGAACGGCAGGAACATGATCCCGGTCAGCGCCGGCCCCGTCCCCAGGACGCGTTGGAGGTAGAGGGACATGAAATAGAAGGACGCGGCCATGGCCGCACCGACCAGGAGGTTGTAGGCGTTCGCGCCGGCGACCGAGCGGTTGGCGAACAGGCCGAGCCGGATGAGCGGTTCGCGAGTGGTGGTCCGCTCGACGTAGAGGAACGCGGCCAGCAGTACGGCGGCGACCGCCAGGGTCGTCAGGGTGACCGGCGAAGTCCACGCGTACTGATCGGTGCGGACGACGCCGAACACCAGCAGGGTCATGCCCGCCGTGGCCAGGACGGCGCCGAGCACGTCCGGACGGCCGCCGCGAGCGGTCGGCGGACCGGCGGCGATGCCGCGCCAGGCCAGGGCCAGCGCGAACGTGACGATCGGCACGTTCACGAACATCACCCAGCGCCAGCTGACGTACTCGGTGAGCACGCCGCCCATCAGGACGCCGAGGGCGCCTCCTGCGGCGTTCATCGCGCTCCATACGCCGAACGCCCGGACACGCGCCTTGCCCGTGGGGAACGTCTCGGTCAGCAGCGCCAGCGCGGCCGGAGCCAGCGCGGCGGCTCCGATGCCCTGGGCGGCTCGGGCGGCGACAAGATGGCCGGGTACCTGGGCGAGGCCGCCGACGAGAGAGGCGAGGCCGAACAGGCCGAGCCCGAGCAGCAGGACCCGCTTGCGGCCGTAGCGGTCGGCGGCCTTGCCGCCCAGCAGGAGCAGCCCGCCGAAGGTGAGAGCGTAGGCGTGGATCACCCAGGTCAGGCCCACCGCACTGAAGCCGAGGCCGGCGGCGATCTGCGGGAGTCCGACGTTCACGACCGACAGGTCCAGCGACACCGTGAACTGCACGACGGCCACCACGGCGAGGGTGAGCCCCGGCCTGTGGATGTACTGACGGGTTCTCATGACCGCAATCGTCGTCCAGCGACTGCTCAGGGGCGTCGTACAAGCGGAGTCATCTGCCGCTACCACCTCGGGATCAACGACGGACCGGACTACAACTCCGGGAGTAGTTCCCCTAGCCGGGGAGGATGGCGGCTTCGGCGTCGGCCGCCGCCGCCTCGTCGACGCGGTCGAGCCGCCGCAGGCAGGCACTCAGGGTGAGCAGCACGTCGTGCAGGTCCTGCTCGGCTCGGCGGACCTCCTTCCGCGAGGACTTCAGCTCCTCACGTCGCCGCCCGCGCAGGTACGCCTCGGAGTAGCGCTGATCGTCGTCCCAGTCGTCCTTCGCCAGCAGCTTCCGGTGCCGCTCCTGGTGAGCGCGCGCCCTGTCGCGGTAGAGCCGTACCGCATCCTCGAGAGCGGTGAGCGCTGCTTCCGGCACCTCCAGCGCGAGCAGGCGGACGCCGAGGTTGTGCCAGACCCTTGCCTGGTCGGTGTCACGCTTTCGGCGCCGCATCTTTCGCATCGCCTCGACGATGCACGCGCGCGCCTGTTCGGTCTGCCCGCTCCGGACGAGCCGTTCGCTGCACAGGTCCAGCGTCAGGAGGAACTGAACCGTCGAGCCGGCCTTTCGCCACCAAGCCGCCATGACCTCGGCGCTCACCTCGGCGGCTTCGGCGACGCGGCCGCCCTTGTCCAGGTGATCCGCATAGGCCGTCAGCGCGTGGATGAGCTCAAAGCCGGCCGACGTGGCCCCAGCGTGCTCCAGTCGGCCACGGGTCTCGGTCACCACCTCGGCCGCTGACTCCACCGCCTCCTGGTCGCGGCCGAGCCTGGCGAGGAGCTCCGTTCGCCAGTAGCGCACATCCGGGGCCTTTGCCTGGGCAGATCGGTTGGTTTCCGACAGCCGCAGGAGCTCCTCGACAACCTCGAGTGCTTCCTCATACCGCTTGCAGTCCATGAGGCCGCGGCGTAACGCGGCCAGGGCGTGGACGATCTTGTCACCGAACAAGCCCGGTTGGACGGCGGACAATGTCCGATAGACCGCCAGTTCTTCCCGGCGAGCCAGGCAGGCGAGATCGTCCCATCCCAGCTCGGTCAGCCACTCGGCGAGTTGGTCCAGCGACTTGGGTAAGGCGGCCGGCGAGGGCCACGTATCCGAGGATCGCCCCCGCAGCTGCCTGACCAGCTCAAGCTCGTCCGCCGCCCACCGCACCGTCTTGTCCGGCCGGACCACACCTCCGTAGCGGGTGGGATCCACGGGACGTACGAGCATCGCGGGCTGAACCACTTCAGCGTCCGGCTCGTTCATCACCCGTATATACCACCTGCGCATGGGTCGGCGGGGTTGCAGGAACGGCCGGCGCTGCAGACGCGCGGGGGCATGGCGGACCAGCCAGGCGGACAATGTGGCGAGCTTGTCCTCCTCATCGTCCCAGGCGTTCCAGGGGAGCCGGTCCCCCAGCAGGTCGGACTCCCATCGGGCCACCGCTTCAGCCAGCCGCTGGTCGGCCACCGGGTGGGCCAGCGCCTCCCAAGTGGCCAGCCACGGGTCGAGCGTGCCGGACGCCTCGGCGCACACCACGAGCACCTCGTGCGCGGGTACGGCGATGTCGGATGTGGTGAGGCTGTACGTCCACCACGCGTGCAGGAATGCCCAGACCGCCGCGACCTGCTCCGCGGGCCATTGCTGCCACTGACCGCGGGCGAAGGAGCGGCCGACCTCTTCTATGCCGGATAACGGCTCCACGTAACCGTCGACGAGGTCGGACGCCAGCTGAGGCAGGATGCGGCGCAGCACCGATCCATGGTCGTCCCAGTCGGGGGCCCACCAGGTGCGCCTCAGGAGGTCGAGGCTCAGCCACGCGTCCGGCGCCTTCAGACGGGCGAGGTCTTCGGCGCTGCCCCAGTGGCACTCGCAGTTGTGCTCGTCGGGGTGGGCGGTCATGCCGCGGAAGGTGGTGGCCAGGTTCTTCAGCGCTTCGTCGAGGCGAAGGCCGGCGGGCGTCTGGACGAGATGCTTCATGGGTGTATGCCTTTGAGGGCTCCGGCGGCTCGCGCCCAGCCGAAGATCACTACCTTACTCTCTCGCCGGGGGCCTGCTATGAAGGTCGGCGTGACCATTGTTGCGACTCGTGCCGGTACGGTCCGTGGCGTCGATCTCGGGGATGTGCTCATCTGGCAGGGGATCCCCTATGCCGCTCCCCCCGTGGGTGAGCTCCGGTTGCGGCCGCCGCAACCTCCGGTGCCCTGGCAGGGCGTGCGGGATGCCACTGAGCCGGGGAACGCGGCCATGCAGTCCGTCCTGCCGGGCATGCCGGTGCCGGTCATGGACGAGGACTGCCTGTACGCGAACGTGGCGGCGCCTCCCCCCGACGGGCGGTTGCGGCCGGTGCTGGTCTGGGTGCATGGGGGTGGCTATCTCACCGGCAGCGGTGTTGACATGTACGGCGACGGCGCGGATTTCGTGCGTAGCCATGATCTTGTCGCGGTGAGCTTCAACTACCGGCTGGGCAGCCTGGGGTTCTCGACATCGGCGGCTCCTCCGGGGTGTCGGGGCTGCTCGATCAGGTTCAGGCGTTGCGGTGGGTACGGGAGAACATCGCCGCGTTCGGTGGGGATCCCGAGCGGGTGACCTTGTACGGGTTGTCCGCCGGCGCCAAGAGTGTGGCCAATCTGCTGGCCACCCCGCTCACCCGTGGGCTGATCCACCGGGCCGCGTCCAGCAGTGGCGGCGGTGATCATGTAGCCACCGAGGCGCAGGCCAAGGCCGTGGCCGGGCGGTTCCTGCGGGAGCTCGGCGTGGGTGCCGACCGGGTGCGCGAGGTGCCCGCTACCGAGATGGTCGCGGCGCAGGACGCCATCGCCACCGGGGTACGGGCGCTCTGGGTCTGGCGGCCCGTCATCGACGGGACCGTGCTGTCCGGGCGGCCCATCGACGCCATCGCCGCTGGTGCCGCCGCCGGTATCCCGCTGCTCGCGCAGACCTGCGGGAACGAGGGCGGCACCTTCCAGATGATGGACGCCAGTACGGCCGCGCAGGCGCCGCGGGTGCTGGCCGAGCTGTTCGGGGCGGGCGAGGCGGACATGATGCTGGCCGCGTACCGCGAGAGTCGGCCGAAGCTCGACGACACGGCGCTCGGTCTGGCCGTCCTCGGTGACGAGCGGTACGGCATCCCCACCACCCGGCTGGCCGAGGCGCAGGCGCGGCACGCTCCGGTGTGGCGCTCTCGCTACGACGGGCCCTTCGCCGGGGTGCCCGCCACGACGCACCTGGGCAGGCTGCTGCGCGGCGGGCACGGCGCGGATGGGCCGATGATCTGGCGGTCGGTCCCGCTCACCGAGGCCGCCGACCGGGCGTTGTCGGCGGAGCTGCATGACACCTGGGGGCGCTTCGCCAGCGGCGCCACGCCCAGCTGGGCACCCTACGACACCGCGCACCGCCAGACCATGATCTTCGACTCCGGCCGGAGCCGGGTCGAGCCCGATCCGCGCCCACTCGAGCGCCGCGCCTGGGACGGCCGCACCTGGCCCTCAGGCACCTGGTGGCGCCTTGACGGCCTCATCTGAACGCGCCAGGGCCTGACGCACCGACAGCCCCGGACTGAGCAGGCCCGGTCAGGTCAGTGGTCGTGTGGTGCTGGGATCGCGTTCACCGCGTACGGCGTGTCGGGGGTCGGGGTCGTGGTGAAGCGGGCGTTGGGCAGGTAGAGCCGGTTGCCGAACGACGCCACGGTGGTGGGGACGTCGAAGCGCGGGTCCGTCAGCCGGTTCACGACCTGCCCGGAGGATCCGTCGGCGTTGAGCCGGATGACGGTGACGGTGTTGAGCCGGTTCTGCACCGCGTACAGCGTCCGGCCGTCCAGCAGCAGGCCGTCGCCGTTGACCAGTGACTCGCCGCCCAGGTTCACCTCCGTGGTGACGCCGGTGGCGGGGTCGGCCCTGAAGAGTTTGCCGACGTTGGACTGGACGATGAGCAGGCCCTTGCGGTCGGGGGTCGGGGCGATGCCGTTGGCGTTGTTGCCGGTCGTGTACTGGATGGCGCCGGTGAGCGGGACCGAGACGGCCTGGTCGGGCAGCGCGCCGTGGCGGCCGAGTGCCAGCTTGTACAGGACGGGGTTGGTGGAGTCGGTGAACCAGGCCGCGTCTCGCGTGACCACGACGTCGTTGACGAACGACGCCCCGGTGGCCAGCGTGTACGACTTGAGCACCGCTCCGGTGCGGGCGTCGATCACCCGGGCGGTCCCGGCGGTGCCGCCGGAGACGAACAGGCGGTTCCGCGAGTCGAGCTTGAGGCCGACCGAAGGAGTGCCGGGGCCCTTGCTGACGACGGCGCCCTGTCCGGTGCGCAGGTCGGCGCGGTAGATGTCGCCGTTCGCCAGGGAGCCGAGGTAGGCCACGGGCCGGCTGCCGATCGCTATCCCCTCCGGCCGGAAGCCGTTGGGGAGCGCGATCGTCTCCGGCAAAGTAGCGACATGGGCGGGCGTACCGGACAGAGCGGGCGCGGACAAGGCGGGCGCGGCGGGCACGGTGACGAGGAGGGCGCAGAGTGCGGTCGTGAGGATCGCTGATCTCATGCGACCCACGATGCCCCCGCCCCCGAACCGAGCAAAGGCCCAAGGGGCGGGTTCACAGCCACCTCTGAGATTCACGGCCGCCTCAGAGAAACGGTCAGACCTCGATCAGCTCCACTCCCATGAGGTCCGCCAAGGCACGCAGCTCAGCGGCCCGGTGGCCGATGCCGAGGGACCAGTGGTGGGAGATGCCGGTGGCGCTCCACTCGTCCGTCCACTCCCCGGGATCGCGGCCGAAGTCGACGCGGGACGTCGTGTTGCCGATCTTGAGGTGCGGCCCGTCCACGGTCTCCCCCTCCGACACGACGAAGCCGAACCGGCCGTCCCGCCGCTGGAGCAGCCCGAACGCCGTCACCGGCCCGTGCGCGACGTCGAACTCGACCGACACGCCCCACCCACGCTTGCCGTGGAAGACGCCCAGGCCGCGCAGCAGCGGCTTGCGCGAGCTGATCGCCAAGTGGGCCGGCCCGTCGTGGCCCATCTCGACATGACCGCGCAGGAAGTCGAGCGCCTGCAGCTCGGTGAACGAGCCGCCGCCGCCCAGCCGATCCATGATCAGCATGGCCAGCGAGGTCCGCAGCTCGTACTCCCCCGCCGCCGGGACGCCCCGGGCGGTGAGCAGCGACGAGCCGAGGATCATGCCCGCGCCGAGCCGTTCGTGGATCTCGCCGTCGAGCCCTCGGTGGTAGTAGGCCAGGCTGTCGAGCTCGAAGTCGGCCACCAGCTGGTCCAGCCCGGCCGACACGCGCGCCGCCCACTCGAAGTCCTCGGGCACGACCGTGTCGGCCAGCTCGAACACCTCCCGCGCGAGCTCCATCCGCTCCTTGACCTGGGTGTCGGTGACCTTCTCCACCCGTACGCGCAGGTCGTCGAACTCCAGCACCTCCACGTGCCCGCCCAGGTTGACCGGCACCAGCGTGAGGTCGGTGGCGACGTCGAGCATGCCCGGGTACAGGTGGCCCATGAGCCCGTGCCGCCCGTCGCGCAGCGTGGCCCGCACGCCCGCCGCCTTCACCCACCGCTCGATCCGCGCCCAGGCCCGCTCGTCCTCCAGGTAGCCGGACACGGAACGGAACGGGATCCCGGCCCTGGTGAACGTGTTGGCCATCTCCGGCAGCGGGCACGCGCCGCAGTAGGCCAGCCACTGCCCGGTGTCGAACGTCTCGTGGTCCATCGACTCCGACGGCTGCAGGTTGATCAGCAGCACCGGCGCGCCGCTGCGCTGCGCGATCGGGAGCAGCATGGTGGCGGTCATGTAGGTGGTGAGAAAGCCGACGATCAGGTCGCAGCCCGCCTCCCGCAGCCGTTCCGCGGCGGCCGCGCCCTGCTGGGCGTCGGAGATGAAGCCGACGTCGACCACTTCGCAGCCGAGTGTGCCCATGCGTTCGGAGACTCGCGCGGACGAACGCTCCAGCTGCGGCAGCAGGTCGGGGAACTGCGGCCAGTACGCGCCGAGCCCGCCCGCGACGAGTCCGACCCTGGTGGGCCGTGCGGGTATCCGGTCGAGCGTCATGTCTTGGTCTCCTCTTCGGGTACGGGGGTCAGCGGAGGAAGGCGGCGGCCACTCCGGCGTCGACCGGGATGTGCAGCCCGGTGGTCAGCGACAGGTCGCCGCCGGTGAGCGCGAACACGGCCGCGGCCACGTGCTCCGGCAGCACCTCCTGCTTGAGCAGCGTGCGCTGGGCGTAGAACTCGCCCAGGCGCTCCTCCTCGACCCCGTACACGGCCGCCCGGTTGGCGCCCCAGCCGGAGGCGAAGATCCCGGAGCCGCGTACGACGCCGTCGGGGTTGACGCCGTTGACCCGGATGCCGTGCGGGCCCAGCTCGGCCGCGAGGAGCCGTACCTGGTGGGCCTGGTCGGCCTTGGCCGCGCCGTAGGCGACGTTGTTCGGCCCGGCGAAGACGGCGTTCTTGGAGGAGATGTAGACGAGGTCGCCGCCCATGTCCTGGCTCAGCAGGACCCGCGCGGCCTCCCTGGAGACCAGGAAGGAGCCGCGGGCCATGACGTCGTGCTGCAGGTTCCAGTCGTCGAGCGTGGTCTCCAGCAGCGAGCGCGACAGGGACAGGCCCGCGTTGTTGACGACCAGGTCGACGCCGCCGAAGGCGAGGACCGCCTGGCGTACCGCGTCGGTGATCTGCTCCTCGGACGTCACGTCTACGCGTACGGCGATCGCGACGTCCTGCGAGCGGTACGCGGCGCCGCCGAGCTCGGCGGCGACCTTGTCGGCGGCGGCGAGGTCGCGGTCGGCGACCACCACGCACGCGCCCTCGGCGGCCAGGCGCCTGGCGGTGGCGGCGCCGATGCCGGAGCCGCCGCCGGTGACCAGCGCGATGCGCCCGGCCAGCGGCTTGGGCGCGGGCAGGCGGCGCAGCTTGGCCTCCTCCAGCTCCCAGTACTCGATGCGGAACTTCTCCGACTCCTCGATCGGCCGGTAGCTGGACAGCGCCTCGGCGCCGCGCATCACGTTGATCGCGTTGACGTAGAACTCACCGGCGACCCGGGCGGTCTGCTTGTCCTTGCCGAAGCTGAACATGCCGACCCCGGGCACCAGCACGATCGCCGGGTCGGCGCCGCGCATCGGGGGCGAGTCGGGGGCCGCGTGGCGCTGGTAGTAGGCGGCGTAGTCCGCGCGGTACCGGGTGTGCAGCTCGCCCAGCCGGGTCAGGACGTCCGCGAGCGGCGCGTCCGGCGGCAGGTCCAGGACGAGAGGGGCGACCTTGGTGCGCAGGAAGTGGTCCGGGCAGGAGGTGCCCAGTGCGGCGAGCCTGGGGTGCTCGGCGCGGGCCAGGAAGTCGAGCACCTCCGGCGAGTCGGTGTAGTGGCCGACCTGGCGGGCGTCGGTGCTCGCAAGGCCGCGGATCGCGGGGAAGAGCTCGGCCGCGCGGCGGTGCCTGACCTCCTCGGGCAGGGGTTCGTGGACGACGGGGCCGAACGGGTCGGGGCGGCCGTGGTCGGCGATGTACTGCTCGGCGGTACGGATGATCTCCAGGGAGTTCGCCTGGCACTCGGCGCTCGTCTCGCCCCAGGCGGTGATGCCGTGGCCGCCGAGGATGCAGCCGATGGCCTGCGGGTTCGCGGCCTTGATGGCGGAGATGTCGAGGCCGAGCTGGAAGCCGGGGCGCCGCCACGGCACCCAGACGACCCGGTCACCGAAGACCCGCGCGGTCAGCTCGGGGCCGTCGGCGGCGGTGGCGATCGCGATGCCGGAGTCGGGGTGGAGGTGGTCGACGTGGGCGGAGTCGACCAAGGCGTGCATGGCGGTGTCGATCGAGGGTGCGGCGCCGCCCTTGCCGTGCAGGCAGAAGTCGAAGGCCGCCACCATCTCGTCCTCGTGCTCCGCGCCCGGGTAGACGCCGGTCAGCGCCCTGAACCGGTCCAGCCGCAGGACGGCCAGGCCGCCGGCGGTGAGCGTGCCCAGGTCGCCGCCGGAGCCCTTCACCCAGAGCAGTTCGACGTCCTGACCCGTCACCGGGTCGTTCTCGCTGCCCTTGGCGGAGGCGTTGCCGCCCGCGTAGTTGGTGTTGCGTGGATCGGAGCCGAGCGTGTGCGCTCTTTCGAGCAGTTCGTTCTTGGCGTTCGACATCAGGCCCCCCAGCCTGCCTGGTTGCCGCCGACACGGTCGGCGGCGATCTTCTCGAAGTATCCGGACTTGGCGTAGGCCGCCATCGGGTCGGGCGCGAGCCCCATCTCCTCCCGCAGCTCACCGAGCAGCGGGCGGACATCGGTGTTGTAGGCGTCCATCAGGACGGCGTTGGCGCCCAGTACGTCGCCCTCCCGCTGGGTGACGGCCAGCGCGTCGCGGTCGACGAGCAGCGCCTTGGCGGTGGCCTCCTGCACGTTCATCACCGAGCGGATCTGACCGGGGATCTTGGGCTCGATGTTGTGGCACTGGTCGAGCATGAAGGCCGTCTCGTGGGTGTACCCACCGCCGCCGATGACCTCGAACATGATGCGGAACAACTGGAACGGGTCGGCCGCGCCCACCATCAGGTCGTCGTCGGCGTAGAAGCGCGAGTTGAAGTCGAACCCGCCGAGCTTCCCCTCGCGCAGCAGGAACGCCACGATGAACTCGATGTTGGTGCCGGGCGCGTGGTGCCCGGTGTCGACCACGACCTGCGCCTTCGGGCCGAGCTTGAGGCAGTGCGCGTAGGCGGTGCCCCAGTCGGGCAGGTCGGTCATGTAGAAGGCGGGCTCGAACAGCTTGTACTCCAGCAGGAACCGCTGCTCCTCACCGAGCCGCTCGTAGACCGCGGCGAGTGCTTCGGCGAGCCGGTCCTGCCGGGCCCTGATGTCGTCCTGGCCCGGGTAGTTGGTGCCGTCGGAGAACCACAGCTTGAGCGTGTCCGACCCGGTGGCGTCCATGATGTCGACGCAGTCAAGCAGATGCCGCAGCGCCTTGCGCCGCACCTCGGGATCGGGGTGGGTGACGCTGCCGAGCATGTAGTCGTTGTCCTGGAACACGTTGGAGTTGATCGCCCCGATGGTCACGCCCTGCTCGGTCGCGTGCCGCGCGAGGTCCGCGTAGTCGTCGACCCTGTCCCACGGGATGTGCAGCGCCACGGTCGGCGCGACGCCGGTGTAGCGGTGCACCTGCGCCGCGTCGGCCAGCTTCTCGTAGGGGTCGCGCGGTACGCCCTGCTGGGCGAACACCTTGAACCGCGTGCCGGAATTGCCGTACGCCCAGGAGGGCGTCTCTATGCGCTGCTGCCGCAGCTGATCCTTGATCATTTTTCCCCGATTTCAATCCAGATGGAAAACTTCGGCCAGCGTGAACAGCCCCTCGTCGGGCCGTCCGGCCTCGAAGAAAGGAGCCATCTCCGCCTGCCAGCGGCTGTTGACATCGGTCTCGGCCATCGCCTGCTGAGCCGCCGCGAAGTCATCGGTCTCCAGGTAACCCACCAGCAGACCGTCCTCACTAAGGAACAGCGAGTAGTTACGCCACCCGGTCTTCGTCAGCGCATCGAGCATCTCGGGCCAGACGGCCCGGTGCCGCTCCTTGTACTCATCGAGCCGCTCGGGCCGCACTCGCAACAGAAAACAAACCCGCTCCACACCAACCTCCTCTCAACTGACCCGCCACCGCTCTGGACGCCTCTCTAGGCGCTTCTCCAGGCGCTTCTCCAGGCGCCTCTCCAGGCGCCTCTTCAGCGCCTCTCAGGCGCTTCTCCAGGCGCCGCGTCGGCGGGACGACGTGCGGCCGGGCCCGGCGCCCATGACGGCGCCGAACCTGGTTCACGGAACACGGCCAAGAATGCGCACGTCACGGCGCCCGACCACCTCCACCGGAGGAGCGTGCCCCTGGACAGACCCCAGCCCCGTAAGGCGGTTGGGGCCCACTTGGCTGTGCCGTAAAGAAACAAGAGCTTGTTTAATAATCGAATCCGTCGATGTTCGACGCGTCGAAAGTGAACGGCGGACCAAGGATCACCTCGCCCTGCTTGCCGATCGTGCGCTCGCCCAGCTTGCCCGCCTTGAACGTCTCCCCCTCAGCCCCCGTGATCTGCCCCGACACCAGCGCCGCGGCGGCGTAGGAGGCCAGGTAGCCGAGGTCCTTCGGGTTCCACAGCGCGAACTTCGCCACGGTCTTGTCCTTGACGAACTGCCGCATCTGGTTCGGTGTGCCGAGCCCGGTGAGCACGACTTTGCCCTTGTACTTGGAGCCGGAGATGTACCGGGCCGCCGCCGAGATGCCGACCGTGGTCGGGGAGATGATCCCCTTCAGGTTGGGATAGGCCTGCATCAGCCCCTGCGTCTGGGTGAACGACTTCTGGTCGTCGTCGTCGCCGTAGGCCACCTTGACGAGCTTCATGTCCTTGTATTCGGGCTTGCCCAGCTCGTCCTTCATGAACGTGATCCAGGTGTTCTGGTTCGTGGCGTTCGCGGTGGCCGACAGGATGGCGATGTCGCCCTTGTTGCCGATCATCCCGGCCAGCAGCTTGACCTGGCTGCGGCCGACCTCCTCCGAGCTGGCCTGGTTGATGAACAGGTCGCGGCACTCCGGCGCGGCGTCCGAGTCGTACGCGACGATCTTGATGCCCTTGGCGCGGGCCTGCTGGAGCGGCCCGCAGACGGCGTTGGCGTCGTTGGCGGCGATGAGGATCGCGTCGTGGCCCTGCTGGGTGAGGGTGTTGATGTAGGAGATCTGCGACGAGGCCGACGCGTCGGACGGGCCGACCTCCTTGGCCTCGCCCTGGTACTCCTTGGCCGCCTCGATGCCCGCGTTGTCGACGATCGTCTCGTAGGGGTTGTTGATCGCCTTGGGCAGGAAGGCGATCTTCAGCCCCTGCTTGATCGGGGCGTTCGGGTCGGCCTTGGCGGCCGACGAGGAGGCGGGCGCCGGCGCGGGCGCCGAGGCCACGGTGGACTTGGTCGTGCCGCTGCAAGCCGCTACGCCAAGAGCAAGGAGTGCGGTCACAGCGGTCAGGCGCATCGGGGTCATGAGGATCCTTTCAGAGCTGGCCTGACGAGCGAGACGAGACGGGGCGTGAGCACCGAGACGATGAGGAGCAGCCCGGTGACGATCGACTGGATCTCGGTCGAGACGTCGCCGAGCATGAGCAGGTTGCGCAGCAGCCCGATGAGCAGCACACCGGCGATGACGCCGCCGAGCGTGCCCTTGCCGCCGTCGAAGTCGACGCCGCCGAGGAGCACGGCGGCGATGACGGCGAGTTCGATGCCCACGCCGTTGTCGGCCCGGGCGGAGCCGTACCTGAGCGTGAAGACGACGCCGGCGAAGCCGGCGACGGTGCCGGAGATCACGAAGAGCAGCAGTTTGACGCGCTTGACGCGGATCCCGGCGAAGAACGCGGCCTGCTCCTGCGCGCCGATCGCGTACAGCGCCCGGCCGAAGCCGGTGGCGTGCAGGACCACGCCGACGATGGCGGCCAGCAGGACGAACAGGGCTATCGGGTACGGGATGGGCGTCCCCGGCACGTCGTTCAGGGCGAGCGCGGCGTAGTCCGGCGGGAACTGGGCGATCGCCCGGTCCCCGAGCACGACGTAGGCGAGGCCGCGATAGAGGGCGAGCGTGCCGATCGTGACGGCCAGCGACGGCAGCCCGAGCCGGGTCACCAGCAACCCGTTGACCAGCCCGCACACGGCCCCGGTCAGTACGGCGAGCGGGATGATCGCCTCGATGGCCATGCCGCCGTCCCAGAGCGAGCCGACCAGCGCGCTCGACAGCCCGAGCACGGAGGCGACCGACAGGTCCACCTCGGCGGCCACGACCAGCATGGTCATGGCCAGCGCGATGAGCGCGATCTCGTCCAGGTCGCCGAGCGCGAACGACAGGTTGTCGACGGTCGCGAAGCTCGGCGAGGTGAGCGAGCCCGCGGCGAACACGGCGATCAGCAGCGCGCCGACCAGCACGTCCCAGCGCAAGACCTTAGCCATGGCGGCTCCTGTTCCTGAGCAGACGGGCCAGTCTGAGGGCGAGCACCCGGTCGACGCTGATGGCCAGCAGGAGCAGCGCGCCGGTGATGGCCTGCTGCCAGAACGGGTTGACCCGGAGCACGACCAGCGCGCTGCCGATCGTGGTGAGCAGCAGCGCGCCGAGCGCCGCGCCGTACACGCTGCCGACGCCGCCGGTGATCGCGACGCCGCCGACCACGACCGCGCTGACCACGAGCAGCTCCCAGCCGTGCGCGGAGTCGGCGATGACCGTCCCGAACCTGGCCAGCCAGAGCACCCCCGCCAGCCCCGCGAGGCAGCCGCTGACCAGGTAGGCGACCAGGATCCGCCGCCTGACGGGCACGCCCGCCAGCCGGGCGGCCTCAGGGCTGGAGCCGATGGCGTAGAACTCCCGGCCGCTCGGGTACGACCGCAGGTAGTAGCCGATCGCCACCATGATCACCAGGGTGATGAGCGGCAGGTACGGCACCCCGAACACGGAGCCGTTGCCCAGCGACAGCAGCCCCGGCGGCAGGTTGACCGCGTTGATCTGCCGGCCGTGGGCGATGTAGTGATCGACGCCCTGGATCACGTACAGCGTGCCGAGCGTCACCACAAGGGCGGGCACCCGGCAGAAGCTGACCAGCAGCCCGTTGAGCAGCCCGCAGGCCGCGCCGATCGCCACACCGAGCAGGACGCCCGGCACGATGCCCCAGCCGCTCGCCAGCAGGTCGCCAGTCACGAAGGCGACCAGGCCGACCACGGAGCCGACGGACAGGTCGAGGTTGCGGGTGATCACCACCAGGGACTGGCCGACGGCCAGCAGCGCGAGGATGGCGGTGTTGAGCAGGATGTCCTCGATGCCCTGCCCGGACAGGAAGTTACCGTTGACGCTGGCCGTGACGCCGACGAGCGCGGCCAGCGCGATGACCAGGCTCAGCTCGCGGGCGCGGAACACCAGGTCGACGAGCCCGCGAGCGCTGCGCGCCGACGTCGTCTGCTCGGGCGGCGCGGTGGCGGTCGTCATGCGACTCCCCCAGTCATGCGGCCCTCCCGGTGGCGGCGTTCATCACGCTCTCCTCGGTCGCGTCGGCGCGCGCGATCTCGGCGGTCAGCCGTCCCTCGTGCATGACCAGCACCCGGTCGGCCATGCCCAGCACCTCCGGCAGGTCGGAGGAGATCATGAGCACCGCGATGCCCTGCCCGGCCAGTTCCGACAGCAGCCGGTGGACCTCCGCCTTGGTGCCGACGTCGATGCCGCGGGTCGGCTCGTCCACGATCAGCACGGACGGCTTCGTGGCCAGCCACTTGGCCAGCACGACCTTCTGCTGGTTGCCGCCGGACAGCACGCCCACCCCGTCACTGAGCCGCGCGAACTTCAGCCGCAACCGCACCGCCCAGTCCTTGGCCCGGTCGCGCTCGGCCTGCCGCGAGATCGTCACGCCCCTGCGCAGCGAGCGCAGCCCGGTCAGGCCGATGTTGCGCTCGATCGACAGCTCCATGACCAGCCCCTGCTGGCGGCGGTCCTCCGGCACCAGGGCCAGGCCCGCGCCCATCGCCGCCGTCGGGCTCCCGGCGGGCAGCCGCCGGCCGTCGACGGACACCGAGCCCGCGTCCCAGCGGTCCACGCCGAAGACCGCCCTGGCCACCTCGCTGCGCCCGGCGCCCACCAGCCCGGCGAGCGCGACGATCTCGCCCCGCCGTACCTGGAAGGAGACGTCGGTGAAGACGCCCTCGCGGGTCAGCCGCTCCACCTGGAGCGCGACCTCGCCGAGCGGGGCCTCCTGCTTGGGGTAGAGCGCGCCGAGCTCGCGGCCCACCATGCGGCGTACCAGGTCGTCGTGGGTGAGCCCCGAGACGGGCTCGCTGGCGATCCACGCGCCGTCGCGCAGCGTCGTGACCCGCTGGCAGAGCGAGAAGATCTCGTCCAGCCGGTGGGAGATGAACAGGATCGCGCAGCCGTGCTCGCGCAGCGCCTCGACCACCGAGAACAGCCGCGCCACCTCGTTGCCGGACAGCGCGGCCGTCGGCTCGTCCATGATCAGGACGCGGGCGTCGCGGGAGAGGGCCTTGGCGATCTCGACGAGCTGCTGGTCGGCGATGGACAGGCCGCGCGACGGCTGCTCGGGGTCGAGGGCGACGCCGAGCCGTTCGAACAGCTCCCGCGCCTGGCCGTGCATCGCCTTGCGGTCGATGCGGCCAAGGCCGCGGCGGGGTTGGCGGCCCATGAAGATGTTCTCGGCGACGGACAGGTCCGGGAAGAGCGTCGGCTCCTGGTAGATGACGGCCACCCCGGCCTGCTGGGCGTCGGCCGGTCCCGCGAAGACGACCGGCTCGCCGTTCAGCAGCACCTGGCCGGTGTCGGGCCGGTGGACACCGGCGAGGGTCTTGACGAGGGTCGACTTGCCCGCGCCGTTCTCTCCCGCCAGGGCGTGCGCCTCACCGGCGAACAGGTCGAGTGAGACCTCACGCAGCGCTCTGACCGCTCCGAACGACTTGCTGACGTTCGCGAGCGCGAGTGTGGGGGTGACACTCATGCATCCCTCCGGACAACAAACGTTTTAATCGCGACGAACCCGGAATCTAAGCGCTGGACCAGCGGGCGTCAATGCCTTCACCCGTCTTCTGGCGTCTTTGTGATTGTTACGTTTTAATCGGGGGGTGCGATTCACTGCCGTGGACCTTGGCGCCTCCAGCGGGCGAGTCATGAGTGCCGACGTGTCAGCCGACAGCGTGCGGCTGGTGGAGGAACATCGCTTCCTCAACCGGCCCGTACGCGTGGCCGGGACGCTGCACTGGGACATCCTCTCCCTCTACCAGGGCCTGCTCGACGGGCTGCGCAAGGCCGGGCCCGCCGAGTCGGTCGGCATCGACGCGTGGGCCATCGACTACGGGCTGCTCGACCGCGACGGGGCGCTGATCGGCAACCCGGTGCACTACCGCGACGGCCGCACCGAGAAGGTCACCGAGCGGATCGATCCCTACGAGGTGACCGGGCTGCAGTTCCTCCGGTTCAACACGGTCAACCAGCTCGCCTGCGACCGGCTGGACCGGGCCGAGACGATGCTGCTGATCCCCGACCTCCTGGGGTACTGGCTGACCGGCGAGCGCTGGGCCGAGCGCACCAATGCCTCGACGACCGGGCTGTACGACGTCACCAAGCGGGACTGGGCCTGGGACCTGATCGGCCGCCTCGGGCTGCCAAGCCGGATTTTTCCCGAAATTTCGGATGGTGGCGTCGCGACGCTGCGGTCCGACGTGGCCGCCGAGATTGGCTACACCACCTCCCTGGCCCAGGTGGGCTCGCACGACACCGCCTCGGCCGTGGTCGGCGTGCCCGCCACCGGCGACCGCTTCGCCTACATCTCCTGCGGCACCTGGTCCCTGGTCGGAGTCGAGCTGCCCGCCCCCGTGCTCACGGAGGAGAGCCGCCTGGCCAACTTCACCAACGAGGCCGGCATCGACGGCACCACCCGCTACCTGCGCAACGTCATGGGCCTGTGGATCCTGCAGGAGTGCCTGCGCGTGTGGGACAACCCCGCGCTGGAGCCGTTGCTCGCCGCCGCCGCCGAGGCCAGGACCGACGCCGTCATCGATCCCGACGATCCATCGTTCCTGCCGCCGGGTGACATGCCCGCCCGGATCGCGGACTACTGCGCGCGTACCGGGCAGACGGCTCCGGAGGATCGGGCGCAGGCCGTACGATGCATCCTGCAGAGCCTCGCCCTCGCCTACCAGCGGGCCGTCGCCGACGCCGTCCGCCTGAGCGGGCGGCCGGTCGAGGTCGTCCACCTGGTGGGCGGCGGATCGCGTAACGCGTTGCTGTGCCAGCTCACCGCCGACGCGACCGGCCTGCCGGTCGTCGCGGGCCCCGTGGAGGCGGCCGCCCTGGGCAACGCGCTGGTCCAGGCGCGGGCCCGCGGCGTGGTCGGTGACCTGGCCGACATGCGGGATCTGGTACGACGAAGCGAGAGCCTGCGCACCTACGAGCCACGGGGGCAATGATGACGACGGTGAGCATCAAGGACGTCGCGGCCCGGGCCGGGGTGTCGCCCGGCACGGTGTCCAACGTGCTCAACCGTCCGGAGAAAGTGGCCGACTCCACCCGGATCCGCGTCGAATCGACGATCAGGGAGCTCGGCTTCGTCAGGCACGGCTCCGCGTCGACCCTGCGGGCCGGCCACAGCCGCACCGTCGGGCTGTCCGTGATCGACATCGGCAACCCGTTCTTCACCGACGTGGCCGCCGGGGTGGAGGACGTGGCGAGCGACCGCGGCTACGCCGTCATCCTCGGCAACTCCTCGGGCAGCCGGATGAAGGAGGAGCGCAACCTGCTGGTGTTCGCCGAACAGCGGGTGCGCGGGGTGCTCATCACCCCGTCGGACGAGGACCCGGCCCGGCTCGAGCAGCTACGGGGGCGCGGCATCTGCGTGGTGCTCGTCGACCATCCGGCCGAGCGCTCCGACCAGTGCGCGGTCGCCGTGAACGACGTGACCGGCGGCTCGATGGCCGTCGCGCACCTGCTGGAGGGCGGCGCGGGCAGCCTCGGCTACGTCACCGGACCCGCCGTGATCAGACAGTGCCAGGACCGCAGGCGCGGCGCCGAGCAGGCGATGGCCGCGGGCGGCCGCGACCCGCGCGAGCTGCTCGAGGTCGCGATGCCCGCCATGACGGCGAAGGCGGGCCAGCAGGCGGCCGAGAAGCTGCTCGCCGAGGGGACGCTGCCGGACGCGCTGTTCTGCGCCAACGACCTGCTCGCGCTCGGCATGCTGCGCGGCCTGCTCCAGGCGGGCGTACGGGTGCCCGACGACGTGTCGCTGATCGGGTACGACGACATCGACTTCGCCTCGGCCTCCACGGTGTCGCTGACCTCGATCCGGCAGCCCACGTACCAGCTCGGCCGGGTGGCCACCGAGCTGCTGCTCGACGAGTGCGACAACCCGGCGACGCACGCGCACCAGCAGATCATGTTCCAACCGGATCTCGTCGTGCGGGAGTCCACGCGGTAGGTTGTGGCGCAAACCGACAAACGGGGTTGATCATGCCAAATGGTGCCCGTCATGCGCTCGGGGTGGTCGCGGGACTGCTCCTCCCTCCGTTGATCGCCGTCGGGCTGTTCTACGGCGTCGATCAGGTCAGTCGTAACTACCAGCAGTTCATCGTCTCCTGGGTCGGGCTCGGGGTGCTTCTCGGCTCGGGGGTTCTGCTCGCGTTCCTGCTCGGCTCGCGGCTGTCGCCTGTCGCCTCGCTGGTGGGCGGGCTGAAGTTCACCGCGTTCGGCATCTTGCCGTTTCTGGAGATAAGCGGACTTCGTCTGATCCCTGATCGCATGTTCGGCGACGAACTGTGGTCCGGGTTCCTGACGATGGCCTACACCGGGCTGCTGCTGATGTTCGGCGTGCTGCTGCTGGTGAGCTCGGCCTTCCCGTCCCGCTGGCGGTCGGCACCGCGCGCCGTCCCGGCCGGGCCCGCGTACGGGGTGATCCCGCCGTACCAGGGCTCGGAAGACTCGACTCGGCCATTCCACCGCGATTGACCGTCGCGCGGTCGTGGCCTGGCAGAATGCCGCCATGCGCGACTCCAGGATCGTCGATTTCCTCGCTCAGCTCGCCGCCCACGTACCCGCGCCGGGAGGCGGGGCCACCGCGGCGCTGCACGCGGCACAGGCCGCCGCGCTGCTCGGCATGGTCGCCCGCTACACCACCGGGGAGAAGTACACCGAACACGCCGAGGCCATCGTCACGATGATCGCCGAGACCGACACGATGCGCGCCCGGGCGCTGCGGCTGCTGGAGGAGGACGCGGTGGCCTTCACCGCGGTGACGGACGCCTACCGCCTGCCGAAGGGCCCGGAACGCAGCGCGGCGATCGGCGCGGCCCTCGTCGGCGCGGCCGAACCACCCGCCAGGGTCGTCGAAACGGCCACGCGCCTGGTCGAGCTCTGCGAGCTGCTGCTGCCGATCGGCAACCCCAACGTGATCACGGACGTGGCGGCGGCCGCCGACGCGGCACGCGCCGCGCTCACGACCGCACGGGTGAACGTCGAGATCAACCTGAGCGGCATCAAGGACGAGAAGGCCCGCGACGCGCTCCGCGCCCGCCTCGCCGACGTGGACGCCACCGTCGCCCGAGCGGACCGGGTGACGGCCACCGTCCGCGAACGCCTCACCGCGTGACCCCCAACCGCCACCCAGCCGCGCACCACCCACCACGCACCACCCCACCGCGCGCCACCTCGACCCGAACCCCCGAGTGCGCGGCCTTGGACACGCGCCGTCCCCGATGCGCGCCACTGAGCGGGGGGATGGTCACGGGGCCGCTGGGGCGTACGAGAGGATCGACGGGTGAAGACGCTGACGGGTAAGGAACTGGCCGCCGCCATCAGGGCGGAGACGGCGGCGCGGGTGACGGCCGGGCCGCAGCCGAAGCTGGCCGTCGTGGTCGCGACGGCCGACGAGGCGAGCCTCTGGTACGTACGGTCGATCGCCAAGGCCGCCTCAGGCGTGGGCATCGCCTGCGACCTCGCCGACCTGGGCCCCGGCGCCACGGCCACCGGCATCCGTGAGAGGCTCGAACGGCTCAGCGCCGACCCGGGCGTACACGGCGTCATGCTGCAGACCCCGCTCCCGCCGGGCGCGTCGGCGCAGGAGCTGGCCGCCGCCATCGACCCGGCCAAGGACGTGGACGGTGCCAACCCGCTGTCCCTGGGCCGCCTGGCCGCCGGGCTGCCGGCGTTCGCCCCGGCCACCGCGGCCGCCGTGCTGGCGCTGCTCGATCACTACGGAGTCGAACTGGCGGGCCGCCGGGCCGTGGTCGTCGGCCGTTCGACCGTGGTCGGCAAGCCTCTGGCGCACCTCCTGCTCGACCGGAACGCGACAGTGACCGTCTGCCATTCGCGAACCCGCGACCTGGCGGCCGTCACATCCACGGCCGAGGTGCTGGTCGCGGCCGTCGGGCGGGCCGGGCTGATCGGGGCCGAGCACGTGGCGCCCGGCGCGGTCGTCATCGACGTCGGCACCAACCCCACCGAGGACGGCGGCCTGGCCGGCGACGTGGACTTCACCGCGGTCGCGGACCGGGCCGGGGCGCTGACGCCGGTGCCGGGCGGCGTCGGCCCGGTGACGACCGCACTCCTGCTACGCCACACCGCCCAGGCAGCGGACCTGTTGTGAGCGGGTGGACGACCGAAACGCCGACGCCAGAAGGTGACGTGCCCGACGGCCGGAACCGCGCCCTGGAGAACGTCGACGCATGACGTACCAGACGACCCCAAAGGATGTCCGACGCGTGACGTACCAGACGACCGAGATAGCGACGCTGGAGGGTGTCGATGCGTGACGTGCTGATCGTGCAGAACAGCAGGAGCGGCGGCCCCGGCCGCTTGGGCGGCTGGCTGGAGGAGGCCGGGCTGCGGCTGGACGTCGTACCCGCCTACGACGGCGCCCCGCTACCCACCCGATTGTCGCACGATGCCATGATCATGCTGGGCGGCGGCTTCCTGCCGAGCGACGACGACCGGGCGCCGTGGCTGGCCACGGCCAGGAGCCTGGTCGCGCAGGCGCTGGAGGCGGGCGTGCCGCTGTTCGGCATCTGCCTGGGTGGTCAGATGCTCGCCGAGGTCGCGGGCGGCGAGGTGACCCCTGACGCGGGCGCTCCGGAGAACGGCAGCCTCCCCGTGACGCTGCGGCCCGAGGCCACCGACGACGCGCTCTTCAACGGCCTGCCTGAGGTGGTGCCCGCCATCGAGCACCATGTCGACGCGATCACCGCCCTGCCGCCGGGGGCCGTCTGGCTGGCGCAGACCACGGACTGCCCGTATCAGGCGTTCCGCGTCGGGGAGCAGGCTTGGGGGGTGCAGTTCCATCCTGAGGTGCTGCCGGCGCGTATCCGCGAGTGGCGGGTCGACGGTTTCGACCCGGACGAGGTCTATGCCCAGGCGGTGGCCGACGAGCCGGTGTCAACGCCGATCTGGCGCGAGGTGGCCACCCGCTTCGCCAAGCTCGTTTGACCTCCTCCCCTCGTGAACCGCAGGCGGGGGGTTCCACGCTCAAGGAGCTTTGATGACGAGTCGCTACCCCGCCGGGCTCACGGCGCTGGTGGTACCGATCCCGGAAGCCGAGCCGGTCGTGGGCCGTTGGCGGGCCACGCTCGACCCGTCCGCCGCGTATGGGGTGCCGGCGCATGTGACGGTTATGTACCCGTTCCTGCCGCTCGACGCGGTCGACCGGGAGGCGCTGGCCGGCCTCTTCGCCGGGCATGCGCCTTTCGAGGTGGTGTTCGCCAGGTGTGGGCGGCTGCCAGAGTTGCTGTATCTGGAGCCGGTGCCCAGTGAGCCATTCGTCCGGCTCACGCACGCGGTGACCGGGCGCTGGCCCGAGGCCCGGCCGTACGGAGGCAAGTACGAAACGGTAATGCCACACCTTTCGATCGGGTACGAGAGCGACGGCGCCGCCCTCGACGAGGCCGAAACGGCGATCGAACGAGGGCTGCCGGTCAGAGCACGGGTGGCGGCAGTCCAACTGGTGGCGTACGACGGCACGGTCTGGCAGGTGGCCGAGGATTTCCCGTTGACGGCGCCGGGCTCGCCTCGCTAGGCACACATCAGGCCACCGACACCGCACAGGCACGTCAGCTCACGTACGGCCTCGCGCTCCCTGACCGTCAGCTCACCTACGGACTCATAATCCGTGGGTCGTGGGTTCAAGTCCCACCCGCCCTACTCGACGAACTCACCGGGCTGCACCTCTGAGCAGCGCCCCCCAGACCCGCTCCGCCTCGCCCGCCATCGTCCACGCCGTCTCGTGGATCACGCCATCGGTGGAACGCCGGACGAACGCCAGCCCACCCGCGACGCAGAACTCGTACCAGAGCACGCAACGACTACACGTGTACCGGCGCACCCGAACCCACCCGCACCGAGCGGCCGGGCTCATCCATGCGAGCTGCTCGTGATCCCTCCGGAGAGGGGCCACGTGGAGGCCGTGATACTCCTCCAGCGGGTCCTGTGCCCCGCTCATCGCCGACCCTCCGTACGAGGCAGCGCGAACCAGGTCGCCTTGCCCGCCAGTCCAGGGCACGTGGCGAACCCCTGCGGGATGCAGCCGTACAGCCCGGCCGACAGCTCCGCCACGATCAGCAGCCCCCGGCCGTTCTCGGCTTGAGTGTCCGTACTCCGCAGCATCGGGCGGACGGCTCCTGCGTCGACCACCATGCAGACCACTTCGACCGGATCGACCCGTACCACCAGCTCGTACGGTGCGTCACCGTACAGAACCGCGTTGGTGACCAGCTCGCTGACCATCAGAACGGCGTCGTCAACCAGATCCCACCGCAGACCGAGCAGCAGAAGCGCGCGCCGGACGAGGTCACGGGCATCACCCACCGCCCGAGCGTCATCACGAAGCCGCCAGGCCATGCCCCGCCCAAGAGAGCTTGACCGATCCGCCACCACAGCGGCCGGCACCGATCGCGCGACTCCCGGCGCGATCTCGCCGAACAGGGGATCTTTTCCGTACATTTTGATCCTTTCTAGGGAATGTCGATTTTCTCCCGCTCTAGGTATGTCAATAAGCTTCCGCCCCTAGCGTTTCGCTGTCCATTTCCTGTCATGGCCAGAGGCCGAGCAGGAACTTTTGACTTTCAGTCTGCCCAGGTGAAGACTTATCTTGTAGAAGAAATCAGCACACAATCGAGTCCCAAAAAAGTCCTTCGGCTGGGGTCTCGTTGTCATGTTTCGTCAAGCACCCGTCAAGATGCTGAGGGGACAGGTGAGGGATAGTCGTGGGTAACGACCTTGATCCGCGTCTAACACCAGTTCAGCGCTTCGGAAAGGAGCTGGCGCGGACCCGCAGAGAGCACGATTTGACACAGGTTGCGCTCGGCAAGCGCTTGGGGTGCTCGTCATCGCTTGTGGCGCATGTTGAGAAGGGGGACCGGACGCCCAAGCCCGACTTCGCCGCAGGATGCGATCAGATTTTCGCGACAGGCGACCGCTTCGTCCGCCTGCGTCGCAGCATCACATCTCCGTCCGGGCCAGACTGGTACCTCCGGTGGACAGACGAGATCGAGCCCTCGGCACGCGTTCTCAGAAGCTGGGATCCTCTCCTGTTCCCTGGCTTGCTCCAGGCCGAGAGCTACGCCAGAGCCGTTTTTCGAGGCGGGCTCGCGGGGACCTCAGACAAAAGCGTTGAGGATGGTGTCAGCGCTCGCATGCACCGCCAGCTCATCCTCGACACCGAAACACCGCCCACGCTGTGGGTCCTCTTTGATGAGATGGTGCTTCGTCGCCCTGTCGGGGGTCCGCAAGTCATGGCCGCGCAACTGGAGTATCTCCTTGCCGTTGCCGACCGCCCCTACATGACGGTGCAAGTCGTCCCCTTCGACACCCCATGTACCGCTGGCCTGCTGTCCAGCTTCATCATCGCTGAGCTACTGGACGGCCCCACGGCTGTATCGGTGGACTCCGCAGGTAGAGGCGAGGTGTCGGCTGAACACGACTTCGTTACGCTGATCTGGGATAGATATGACAAACTACGAGCAGAGGCGTACCGTCCCGGACAGTCTCTAGAGATGATCGAGGAAGCCCGAGACCAATGGAAGCTCAAGACCTAATCCATGCGGACCTCCTCCGGGCGGCATGGAAGAAGAGTTCCCTCAGCGGCGACAACGGCGGAAACTGTGTCGAGGTCGCCAGCAATATCCCCGGAATCGTCGCCGTGCGTGACAGCAAGAGCCCGAACGGCCCTGCGCTCGTCTTCACCCCGGGCGAGTGGCGAGCCTTCCTCGGCGGTATCAAGCTCGGCGAGTTCGACGCATAGTCTGATTGCCCTCGGGCAACGAGACTCTGCCATCCCCTTTAGGGGTATGAGCCGTTTCCATATTGCATTCGCAGGCGCCTGACCACTTCCGTCGGTCAGGCGCTTTTGCGTCATCGACCAGGCGTCAAAGGCAGGGGTCGACACACGGACGATCAAGCTGGCAGAGCCGTATCCAGGTAAGTGATGTCGCTGGTGGCCACATACAGGCGCCAGCTCAGCACACCATGGCGCGTCACGACGGTGACGCAGACCAGCGGCGATGAGCCAGGCGACGAGGTCGGCGAAGTAGCCGTCTCCCGAGCCGATGACGACCCGTTCGAAGCGCAGGTCAATACGATCGCCGATCGCCGTCTCCGTCAGCACGCTGTCGGCGCCGTCCGGACCCGAGCGGGTGAGGATCTGAGCTCCACGGAACCCGCGGCCGACCTCGATCAGCGAGCGCGGATTGACCCCAACGACGAACTGGTCCACGGGGCCGACCGGCACCCGCTGCTGCTATTCGGTCGGGCGTGCTCGCAGAGAGGGCGATGTCGCTGGTCAGAGAGTCGCGCTATGGCGATGCGGCAGGCGTACTCGCCGAAGTCGCCGTCCCGGCAAGCCGCTTCCCCGAGGACGACGCGCGGCTCTTGGAGGTGCGTCGCCAGATAGGCGAGCTGGAAGTCGGCGTCGGCGATGTGGACAAGGCTCGCGTCACACTCACGGACTTGCGGAATGACCTCACCAGGCTCTACGGCCTAGACCACGGGGCGACGATCCGCGTGTCCGAGTTGCTGGCAAGTCTTTCCTGATGGCGTTCGCCGTTTGCCTGGATCGCGCTCATGCCCACGGCGGATGCCGGCTCGTGGGCACCGACCCGCTACGCCACCAGGAACAGCACGACCCATTCACCGACGAAGCGCCGGCCGAGGCCCGCCTGAGGATCTTCGGGTTCTCGACTCAGAATGGTGGCAGAATGTGACCATGCCACCACCCCGAGCGAGATACTTCAATACAACCGGTCCCTGCGATCCGCAGCTCCACTACATGCTGCCCCCCACACCACGGCTTCCCGAGGCGCGGGCGCTGATCGAGATGGACCGCTACTTCGTGCTGCACGCGCCCCGGCAGACCGGGAAGACGACCACGCTGCGCACCCTGGCCTCCGAACTCACCGCCGAGGATGACATCGCTGCCCTGTCGTTCTCCTGCGAGCGTGCCAAGTCGGCCGGCGACGACTACGCCGCTGCGGAGTCGCTTCTGCTGGATTCCCTCCGTCAAGCCGCCGCGCGATCGGGATGGCCGGAGGAACTGCTGCCACCGGATCCCTGGCCCCAGGTCACGCCGGGCAGCCGGTTCAATGAAGCGCTGAGCGAGTGGTGCCGCCGCTGCCCGCGCCGGGTGGTGCTGTTCCTCGACGAGATCGACGCCCTACAGGGCAACAGCATGGTCAGCATCCTCAGCCAGCTCCGCGACGGCCACAACGCGCGGCCAGAAGGCCAGCCGTTCCCCACCTCCATCGTGCTGTGCGGATTGCGCGACCTGCGCGACTACAAGGTTGCCTCGGGCGGCGACCCCGGCCGGTCCAACCCGGCCAGCCCGTTCAACATCATCCGCAAGTCGCTGCGCCTGGGCGACTTCACCGCCGACCAGATCGCCGAACTCTACGACCAGCACACCCAGGCGACCGGCCAGGGGTTCACCAAGGACGCGGTGGAGCGGGTCTTCGAGCTGACCCAGGGACAGCCCTGGCTGGTCAACGCCCTCGCCAACGAGGTCGTGGTCGAAATGGAGGTGCGCGGCACCATCAACACCGCGCAGGTGGAAGACGCCAAGGAGCGGCTGATCCGGGCACGCGCCACCCACCTGGACGCCCTGGTAGCCCGCCTGCACGAACCCCGGGTCAAGCGAGTGATCGAACCGATCGTGGCCGGCACGTCTCCAGGCCTGGACACCGCCTTCGACGAGGCCGCCTCCTACGTCCACGACCTGGGCCTCATTCGCGAAACCAGGGACCTGGAGATCGCCAACCCCATATATCGGGAAGTCCTGCTTCGAGTGCTGGGCGATCGCACGGAACGGTTCGTACGCGCCGATCCGCACAGCTTCGTACTGCCCGACGGCCGTTTCGACCTGCCGCGACTGCTGCAGGAGTTCGTCATGTTCTGGCGCGAGCACGGCGAGGTGCTCATCCAGCAGGAGGGCTACCACGAGGCCGCCTGCCAGATCATCCTCATGGCCTTCCTGCACCGGCTGGTCAACGGCGGAGGCCAGCTCGACCGCGAGTACGCCGCCGGCACCAAACGCCTGGACGTCCTGGTCCGCTGGCCCTACACCGGCCCCGAAGGCGAACGGCTCACGCAGCGCGAAGCCATGGAGCTGAAGGTCTGGCGAGCAAGCGAGAACGACCCGATGCCCGACGGCCTCGCGCAACTCGACCGGTACCTGGACCGCCTCACCCTCACCACCGGCGCACTGGTGATCTTCGACCGGCGACCCGAAGCACCGCCATGGAAGGAACGAGGCGCTTTCGAGCAGGCGACCACCCCGTCCGGCCGCCAGGTCACCGTCCTGCGTGCGTGAGGGGTGTCCTGGCTCGGTGAATGTGCTGTCATGCAGCCTGTAGGGCGTCAATACCCCGTCAAACCACAGATCAGAGCCATCGTGGCTGCATTTTGCCGCGGAACAAGACGATCCGGACAACGGCCCCCGCACAAGGGAAGGTGGCTTATCCGATTTGTTTGAGTCCCGGAATATGCGCACTCCGGCCTTTCAAAGAAAGAACCGGGAAATAGACCGGCGCGCCGCCAGAGGCAAGGATAGGGTCGGCTCATCGAATAAGGCAAGATCATGGTCAGCGACATTCCGTGATCACAGCCGAACGGAACGTGTTTAATTCTGGGAATGCGCCCTTCCGCTCCACGTCACGGTATTTCCGAATGCAATTCTGATGACGGAAGAAGGGCGCCGGGCCTCGCCATTCGGCTCAGGCCCGGCGCACGTCGGCTCAGGCGGGCACTCTGGTGCAGACGGTGTTGTTGACTTTGAACTCGGCCGGTATGGCGTTCGTCCCGGTGGCGGTCGCCGAGAAGCCGAAGCTCTGGCTGGAGCCGGGGCCGATGTAACGGTTGAAGGTGTCGTCGCGGGCGGTCACCTGGGTGCCGGTCTGGACCACCACGGCGTTCCAGGCGGTCGTGATCTGCTGGTTGCCCGACCAGGCCCAGGTCACGGTCCAGCCGTCGATGGGGGTCGTGCCGGTGTTCCTGATGGTCACGCTGCCGTTGAAGGCGCCGTCCCAGGCGCCGGTGGCATAGGCGACCTCGCAGGACGTGCCCATCTTGAGCCCGCCGCGCAGGAAGGTCGCGAAGTTGGCCCAGGTGGGATTCAGCGTGCCGGTGCCGACGCTCTCGCCGCAGTCGGTGGTGGTGCGGACGGTCTGCAGGCCGTAGTGGGCGGAGTCCATGACCTGGACCATCATGTGGTCCGCGGCGGGCACCGAGACGAACGTGGCGTCACCGCACTGAGCCTTGATCCTGTCGTAGAGCAGGACGCTCTGCCCGTGCGGCACCAGGAAGTCGGCCTGGCCGTGCAGGAACATCAGCGGCGGGTCGTTGGCGTCGACGTACGCCATCGGATTGGCCTGGGCCACCGTGGCCGGGCACGTCTGGATCGGGCAGCCGACCAGGAGGGATTCCGGGGAGGCGGGAGAGTTGTGGTCCAGCCCGCCGGTCGGCAGGTTCTGCGCGTTCATCTGCAGGAAGTCGGTCGGGCTGTAGAAGGCGATCCCCGCCTGCACGGCGCTGGAGACGCCGGTCGTGCCGACGGTGCCCTCCAGCGCCGCCACGCCGCCGGACAGGGTAGCCATCTCCGTCAGCCAGCCGCCCGAGGATTCGCCCATGATCGCAAATCGATTGGGGTCGAGGTTGTAGGTGGCGGCGTTCGCGCGCAGCCAGCGGATGGCCGCCTTGATGTCGTGCACCTGTGCCGGGAAGACGGCTTGGGAGCTGGACCGGACGCTGACGCCGGCCACGGCGAAGCCCAGCGGGTTGAAGATGGCCGCGATCGCGTCCGCGCCGACCTTGCCGTTGTCACCCGTCCACGCCGAGCCCTTGTGCCAGATCAGCAGCGGCCGGGGCGTGATGCCGGTGGACGGCTGGTAGAGGTCCAGGAGATGCCCCCTGCTACCGGCCGGTTGTGCGGGCGCGTAAGCGATGTCGGTGATCGCCGTCATGGCGTGGGCCGGCGGCGCGAAGGATGCCGGCACACCGACGGCGGCCAGCACGGTCATCACCACGCCGACGAGCATGGCCGTGCGGGTTCGAGCTTGCATGGTGCGACTCCGGTCAGTCGGATGATCGCCGCTTCCCCAGTGGCCGTCCGTGGTCTCCTGCGACGCCGGGGCAGCCGCGATCAGCACGCCGACCGTGGCGCCTGCGAGAACGAACGTCCCGCTCGAGTGCCGTGGCTCACATCGATATGGACGGGGAGACGATATGGCACCTAAGTAACGATGGTCAAAGTTTTCGCCGCATCGCGCTAACCGACCAGGAAAAGAAGCATAAAACGTACTTTATAGGCAGATAGAGCGACGACAGGCTCAGATCATCCATGGCATGCACAGGCAGCCAGAAAAAGCGACCCCAAGAAGTGACGGCGGTCTTACTGACGGTAAACGTCGGTGAAACCTGCACAGCTCCGCGATAACGCCGATGGAAGTTTCAGCTCCTTCCGCGACCGATTCGTCCCTGACAATTTTCGTGGCAGGTTTTGAGTGCTAGTGTCCAGCTTCATGATCTCCCCAGCCCCAGGAGGATGAATGCGAAAGGTACGCGCTGTTCTCGTCTCGGCCGTCATGGTCCTCGGAGTGTCGCTGACGAGTGGCGCCGCCCCGGCGCATGCCGACGGCGCCGCCAGACTGTCCGGTGTCTTCACAGACCTTTCGGAGTGCGAGCGGATCGGAACCAAGGGCATCACCCAGAACTGGTGGGACGACTATTCATGCGTATGGGAGCCCCGGTACGGCTACTACTTCCTCTACGCGTGACCCGGTGAAACGCACGCACCCCCGGCCGTCAGGATCGAACCGGGGGCGCGTGCGCTCGCCACCGAGGCTTCGGTTCCTTGACCGCCATGACGGCGGCCAGGGAGATCACGCAGAGCACCATGATGGAGGCGCCGACGGACAGAGCGGATCCCGTGCTCTGCACCAGAGCCTGGGCGATCGTGGGGGCGAAAGCCCCGCCCAGGATGTCGTCGCGGGTCTCCATCAGCAGGAAGAGCGGGATCATCCAGTTCTTGCTGTTGTGGCGCAACAGGTCGCGCAGCGGCGCGGAAGAGGTCCTGGTGCGCTGCTGCGGTTCCGTGAACACCGCTCGTGTTTCGCACTTGTGGGTGATCATGTTTCGGCGGCGGCCCAGGCTGCGATGACGGCATGGGTTTCTTCGGGTGCGGCCTGGTAGGGGGCTTGGGGCCGAAAACGTTCGGCGATGATGACACGGCGGAGCTTGATCGCCATGTCTTCGAAGGACGGTTCGGTCTTGGTGGCGTACCAGCGGGATCGTGCCCGTCGTTCGGCGGTGTCGGCAGGGCCGTGTCCGTGGGTGGTGGTGATCAGATTCTCGCGCTCCCCGGCACGTCAGCTCACGTACGAGTCGTACCCGAGTTTGATCGCGACCGCCACCCCGCACCCCGCGGCCAGATACCGCAGGCTCTGGCCGGGCAACCGGCGGGCGATCTTCGGCCCCAGCCACCCGCCCAGCAGGAACCCGGTCGCCAGCGGCAGCGCCGCCCCCCAGTCCACCGGCCCGAACAGCGCGAACCCCAGCGCGGCCACCGCGTTCGCCAGCCCGGACAGCACGTTCTTCATCGCGTTCAGCTTGGCGGGCGGCTGGTCGAGGAAGCCCGACAGCACCGCGAACATCAGGATCCCGCCCGCCGCCCCGAAATACCCGATATAGATCGACACGACGAACAGCGCCACCCGGAACAACACCCCGTGCTCACCCCCCGGCCTGACGGCCGGCCGCCGGATCAGCAGCAGCGAGGCCCCGGCGATCAACCACGGTGCGATCAGCTCGAACGTCCGCGCCGGAGTCACCAGCAGCAGCAACGCGCCCGCCGCCCCGCCCAGCGCGGTCACCCAGCCGAGCCGCAGCACCCGGCCGCCCTGCCCCTCCAGTTCGGGCCGCGACCCGACCGCCGCGCCCACGCCGGTGAACATCAGCGCGACCGTGTTGGTGACGTTCGCGGTCAACGGCGGCAGGCCGAACGCGAGCAGCGCCGGGTAGGAGACGATCGACGCCAGGCTCACCACCGTACTGACCACCCCGGCGACCACCCCCGCCACGAGCAGGCCGAGTACCTCACCGGTGATCACCTGGCCATGCTAGGCCGTGTCCGTTTTGTCCCCGACGCCGGGTATCCGGGCCGGTCAGGACTCCGTGCCGCCAAGCCCGAGCAGATCGACCGATCGCCTGCGCATCTCCACCTTGCGGATCTTCCCGGTGACGGTCATCGGGAAGGCGTCCGTCACGTGCACGTACCGCGGGATCTTGAAGTGTGACAGCCGCCCCGCGCAGAACTCCCTGACCGCCTCGGCCGTCAGCGGCTCAGTGTCCTCCCGCATGATGACCCAGGCCATCAGCTCCTCGCCGTACTTCTCGTCGGGCACCCCGATCACCTGTACGTCCGCGATGTCCGGGTGGCGGTACAGGAACTCCTCGATCTCGCGCGGGTAGACGTTCTCCCCGCCGCGGATGACCATGTCCTTGATCCGCCCGACCACGTTGACGTAGCCCTCGTCGTCCATGGTGGCCAGGTCGCCGGTGTGCATCCAGCGGGCGACGTCGATGGCCTCGGCGGTCTTGCCCGGCTCGTCCCAGTAGCCGAGCATGACCGAATACCCGCGTGTACACAGCTCACCGGGCTCGCCGCGCGGCACGGTCAGCCCGGTCTCCGGGTGCACGATCTTCACCTCGACGTGCGGCAGCACCCGGCCGACGGTCTCGGTCCTGCGGGCCAGGTCGTCGTCGGACCTGGTCATCGTGGACACCGGGGACGTCTCGGTCATGCCGTAGCAGATGGCGACCTCGCGCATGTTCATCTCGCTGACGACGCGTTTCATCACCTCGACCGGGCAGGGTGACCCGGCCATGATGCCGGTTCTGAGTGTGCTCAGGTCGTATCCCTTCGCCACCCCCAGCTCGGCGATGAACATGGTCGGCACGCCGTACAGCGAGGTGCATCTTTCGTCCTGTACGGCCCGCAGCGTCGCCTCCGGCTCGAAGCTCGGCGCGGGGATCACCACGCAGGCCCCGTGCGAGGTGGCGCCGAGGTTGCCCATGACCATGCCGAAGCAGTGGTAGAAGGGCACCGGCAGGCAGACCCGGTCGGCCTCGGTGTAGTGGATCAGCTCGCCGACGAAGTAGCCGTTGTTGAGGATGTTGTGGTGCGACAGGGTCGCGCCCTTGGGGAAGCCGGTGGTGCCGGAGGTGTACTGGATGTTGATCGGGTCGTCGAAGGCCAGCTCCGACATGCGGGCCCGCAGCCGGTCCTCCTCGACGGTCTCGGTCAGGAGCGCGTCCCAGCCCGGGTCGTCCAGGTAGACGGCGTTCGCGTACCCGATCTCCTCGACCATCGCGCGATAGTCGCTGGTCTTGTGCGTCTGGGCGCTGATCAGCAGCCGCATGCCCGACTGCTTGACCACGTACTCCAGTTCGTGGCTCCGATAGGCCGGGTTGACGTTGACCAGGATCGCGCCGATCTTCGCCGTGGCGTACTGCACGAGCACCCACTCGGCGCGGTTGGGCGCCCAGATGCCCACCCGGTCGCCCTTCGCGATGCCCCTGGTCAGCAGGGCGAGCGCGAGACGGTTCACGTCGGCGTCGAGCTGGGCGTAGGTCCATCGGCGTCCGCTGGGAACGTCGACCAGGGCCTCCCGGTCGCCGAAGGCCGCGACGGTCCGTTCGAGGTTCTCGCCGATGGTCTCGCCCAGGAGGGGGGTCGGCGCGGTGGCACTCGAGTACGACTGCATGTCCACAGTGTCGGCCGCGTCCTGCCGTACGCACCAGACCCGTGTTCGGGCGACGATCCCCGACCCTGCCCGACACGGCATAGGTTGGGCCGCGTGCGTGTAAACCAGCTTCACCCCTGGCCGACGAGTGCCGAGGAGGCAGAGGCCATCCAGGAGCGCCTCCGGCTTCACGTCGAGCTGACCGGCCCGACCGAGTTCACGTTGGTTGCGGGCCTTGACGTGCATTACCACGGCGACGACGACGTAGCCGCCGCCGTGGTGGTGCTCTCCACAACCGCACCCACAGGCAGCGCCACGGACGGTCGCGCAGCGGGCGTCGCGGGTGGTCTCGTGGTGGTCGAGCAGGTGGTGGTGCGCGGCAAAGCGCGATTCCCTTACGTGCCGGGGCTCTTCGCCTTCCGCGAGTTGCCCGCGCTGGTGGAGGCGCTGGAGCGGCTCACCGTCACCCCTGACCTGCTGGTCTGCGACGGATACGGTCTGGCGCACCCGCGCGGGTTCGGCCTGGCGTGCCACCTGGGCGTACTGACCGGACTGCCCGCGATCGGCGTGGGCAAGACCCACTTCGTCGGCACCCACGACGCCCCGGCCCCCGCTCGCGGCGCGTGGACGCCGATCGACCTGAACGGCTCGACCGTGGGCCGGGCGCTGCGTACGCAGCAGGACGTCAAGCCGGTGTACGTGTCGCAGGGGCACCGCATCACCCTCGACACGGCCTGCGCCGAGGTCCTGCGGCTCTCGCCCTACCACCGCCTGCCGGAGCCCATCCGCAAGGCCGACCACCTGGCCAGACACGGCGACCTGTGACCGGCGACCCAGCTCCCCCGCGCCTGCTCAGCGGTGCACTGTTACGGACGTGGCCGAGCCGCGTCCTACTCCGCGTCGGCGGAGGGACATCGTAAGTCCGGCCGTCCCCGCAGTCGCAAGGCGCGGAGTGTCGGCGTGATCATGTAAGTTCCTGGCATGCATGACGACAGCAGTGAAAACGGCGACGACGGCTTGGACGCGTCAGACTCGGAAACCGCATTCTTGCGGGAGCAGATCGAACTTGCGGTTTTAGGTGGTTTTGATGACGAATGGGATATAGAGGACTGGCTGGCGGACGAAACGTCCGACGCAGATCTGTTGGATGAGCTGAAGGCGTACGCGGAAGAGTTGTTCCGGCAGCAGCAGACACGTGAGAACACCTGGCGCACCCCCACCGTGAACGACGCCATCGACCAGGCTTTCGAGCAGTTGAACGAACACGGCATAGTCGCGTTGCAGAACGCGGGCCACACGATGTCCGACGGCTGGAGCGACGCGCACGAGGCCGCCTCGGAGTTGCCGGATAAACCACGCGGCGCGGTCTTCTATCACGGCCAGGACCTCGAGTCCGGGATTCAAGGCGAAGGGCTGATGCTGGCGTTCGGCGCCTTTGAGAACGACGAGAAGAAGAGCGAAGCGGCGAGCACCGCCATAGCACGAGAAGTGTGTGACACTCTCGTCGCTCACGGGGTGCGGGTGAAGTGGGACGGCTCCGTTCACTCGCGTATCGAAATCACGCCGTTCTCGTGGCGAAAGCGCCGCTGGACCTCCGCCCCTTGATTCCAACCCGCCGCCGGAACGGCAGGTTCGTGGTGAAGGTCAGCGGCGCCAAGCCCAGACCAGCAGCCATACGCTGAGCCCGAAGACCAGCATCCCGAGCGGCACGTGCACGGTCAGCACGCCCGACCCGCCCATGGCGGACTGCACGAACCCGAGCAGCAGTACCGCCAGCCCGACCAGCGCGGGCCACCCCGCGCCGCGTCCAGGCCGCCAGACGAGCACGGCCGCGACGAGCTGCGCCAGCCCCAGCACGTGTACGGCCGCCGCCCCCATCCCGTGCGACCCCGCCGCCGCCCCGCTGAGCAACTGGCCGGCCGTCACGGCCTGGAAGAGCATCGACAGCGTGTTCAGTGCGGCGAGGATCTTGAAGGCGGTCAGATATCCGCTCCCCTTGGCGACCTGGGTGACCATTCGACTCTCCTTCGACCTTGTGAGGTCTCAAGGATCTTGCCGCCGCGGCAGCGCGACATCCCCCGCCCGTCGTCATCCTCTCTACGCCAGGAGTCGTACGCCACGGCAGCCCGCCGTCAAACTGTGCTCCTAGATGGATTTCACCCATGAACGGGCCAGCTTCTCAGGCATCGCGAGTTCGTCCTGAACAAGCTGGATCGCGTACGCCTCACGCCCACGCACCTTGAGCTGGCGGACACGGCCGGTGAGTTCCGTGGCCCGCACCGCGTCCGTGTACTTAAGCACGCGGCGCTGCCGGAGGCCCCTGACCGCGACAACGACAAATGAGATCCAAAACGCGACGAAGAGCAATGCGAAGACGAATAACGGCACAACGGAGAGGTCAGGCATGACGTGATCTTAGATGGCGGCTGGTGAACCTGAGCGATTCGGCTCAGGCCGTCCCACCAGCCGCCGGTCCGCTCACTTACCGGTTCAGGTGGAGCAGGTTCAGCACCTGCGCAGGCCGTACCTGCTGGGGTCGGCGTCGAAGGCGCTCGGTGTGTGCACCACGGAGGCCGGCACGTACCCGAAGGCGCCGAACCTGTCGCCGACGGTTCCGTACCAGGTGGTGTTGCCCCCCGGATGGAGCTCACCCTGTGTCCAGCAGGTGAACCAGCTATACGTGGTGTCGAGGAAGTCCACGGCGTCAACGGGCCGGGGCTCGTGGAACAGAGGGGCTCCGCCTTCGTTGGTGCAGTGCAGCCTGCCGTCGTGCGGATCGACTCCGCAGGCTTCGGCGGAGGCGGTGGACGGGGCGAGCCCGAGCAGCGCGAATGCCGCGGTGGCGATGGTCATGGCGATGACCTGACGCTTGTTCATCGGTATATCTCCTTCGGTGAAATCCGGAATTTCGAGAACACGTCACGGGCCGATGAGGTTGTAGTCGGCCAAGGTGCACTCGCGCAGGCCCGGCGCGGGGTCGTGGGCGGTGGCCACATGAACGGCGGGCAGGAAGCCCCAGCCGCGGTAGGGCGATATCGCCTTGTCACCCGCGGCGAGGTACCAGATGCTGTTGCCGCCCGCGTGCGGGCCACCCTCGACCCAGCACTGGAACCAGCTGAAGCCGCTCGTCAGTACGCCGGTCTCCGCGGTCTGGTAGGAGGCGTCGTAGGACAGGGTGATGTTCGGTGTGTTGCCGCACCAGAGCCTGCCGTCGCTCCGGACCCCGCACTCCTCGGCCGCCGCCAGGGCTGGGGCGGCGACGGCCCCGGCCCCCGGGAGGGCACCGAACACGGCCGCGGTCAGGAGGGTGGTGGCCGCGACATTGCGGATCATCATGGTGGTGGTCTGCCTTTCTGCTCCGTCAGGTGCGGCGGGTTCGCCGCGTTGAGAGCCAGCGAACTCGCACGGCCGAGGTGTCCAACAGGACCTCGGACGGACTCGGACGGAATCGAGCCACCCGGCGGCCAGGCTCGGACGGCCGATCACCGCCGCCGCCATCCCTCGGACACGCAGGGTAATCACTCGTACACTTTTCGACAGGAACTGGTGAACGGTCCGGACAGGGGGCGAGGGTTGGCGGCGATGAGCGACCATCCGGAAGGTGGCGAGGCTCCCCAGAGCGTCAGGCAGGCGCCCCGATCCGGGTTGGATTCGGTGACCTGCCACGAGGATCTGGTGAGGTTGCTGGCCGAGCAGTTCGCGCGGGCCGATACGTCACTGCGGGAGCTGCAACTGCGGGCGGACAAGGCGGGCGGCACCCGGCTGCCACGGGCGACCTGTGCGGACATGCTGGCCGGTCGGCGCTTCCCCAAGAAGGCGTTGATGGTGGTCTTCCTGCGGGCGTGCCGGGTGCCCGAACATCAGCTTCCGGCGTGGGAAAGGGCATGGGAGCGGGTACGGGTCGCCCGGATGCCCGCCGGGACGGAGCCGGATCGCAGCCCCGGCGGCGCGGCGCCCGCCACCCGGACAGAAGGGCCGGGCGAGGCAGAGCAGACCCCTGTCCCCCGCCGAAGCTGGCGCCCAGCCGCCGTGTCGGCGGCGTTGGCCGCGCTGGCGGCCGCGGGGGCGCTGAGCGTCATCATCGATCAGCGGGGATCGTCGCAACGCATCGCGTCCGACGGTTCCGGCAGCCCGGTGAGTCCCGGCCGCATCGTCAGCGACGATGGCCGGGCGTTCAGCGCCGGCGGGTCGAGCCGGTTCACCGCGACCGTCGATCCCGCCAACAGCGGAGTGCGGCTGATCCGCCGCCTGGACGCGGGCGTCGCCCGGCAGTACGCCACCATCACCGTGAACGGGGATCCGGCCGGGGCATGGCGGCAATTGCCCGGCGACAGCACCTACAAATGGAGGGAGCAGGCCGTCGAAATCCCGCCAACCCTGACCGCGGGCCGCCGCTCTCTCACCATCGTCAACACGTTCGTGTCCTCCTCCCTGGGCTTCAACGAGTTCCTCTACATCATCGAACAGAAGATCAACGGAGCCTGGTCGATCGCCGACACGGTCGACATCGGCCCTGACCACACCGCCAGCGAGGCCGCGCACGACTACCACATCGTGGGGCAGGGCTGGGCCGATACCCAGACGTTCACCTATCCACCGCGTGAGGAGGACTGGAGGGGCGAGTGAGCTCACACGCGGCGCGTCAGCCCGCGCCGAAGCACACGAACGTGGACAACGACTCCCCCACCGACGCCGACTCCGACGCGGCGGCCAGCGCGGCCGCCGGTGACAGGCCGAGCGCGAGCTGCCGGTGGTAGGCCGCCATGACCGCTATGGCCGTCTCGTCAGGCACCTTGGCCACGCTGGAGACGACGGTGGGCGTGCCCATGTAGAGCAGGGCGGCGGTGAAACCGAGCAGTTCGTCGCCGGGCCGTACCACCAGCCGTCCGATGTCGCAGGCGGACAGGACGACGTGCCGCGGCGCCGTACGCAGGCGTTGAACGTCGTGGGCCATCAGCGGTCCGTCGCTCAGTACGAGGCGGGAGAACAGGACGTTCTCCCGCTCGTGGTGCCCATGGGCGGCCAGATGGGCGATGGACGCGCCGTCGAGCGCCTCCAGGGTGGCCGCGACCGTCGCCGCCGAGCCGGTGAGCTGCCGCGCCTTGGGGTAGAGGGCGGCGATCTGTTCGATCTCGGGTTCCACTGACGTGAGGTTGGGGCCCGCGACCAGGAGCGGCGGTTCGCCGTCGGCGACGCCGGCCAGGCGGGCCCGCTGGGCGGCGGCCCAGACCTGGGCGGAGGGTGCCGCCACCACGGGCTTGCCGACGAGGCCTGGCAGCGTGCCCCAGGGGATCGCCGACAGGGCCATGGTCGGGACGACGACGATCCCGTGTGCCCCGGCGAGCGCCGGCAGTAGCGGCGTGAGCAGCCCGTCGGCGATGGTGGCGAGCTGCCGTCGCAGGGACGCGTCGATCACCGCCGCCAGGTTCGGCCGGAGGTTGCGCCCGGCGCGGGCGTTGAGGTCGCCGGTCAGCCGCTGTACGGCCTCGGCCAGCGGCGCGTACGCCCCGAGCTCCAGGAGACGACACCTCCCGGCGCCCAGGACGAGGGCCAGCAGCCTGCCCCGGACGTTCAGCAGGCTCACCAGCGCGAGACCGGCGGCGGCCAGCTCGGCCTCGACCACGCCGGTCGAGGCGGGGGCCAGGCTCTCGCGTGCCCCGGGAAGCTGCCAGCCGCGTTCCCTGATGAGGCGTTCCAGCTCCAGGCAGCGCCTGCGGATCTCCGGGTCGCGGCGCGCCGCCGCCTCCCCCGCGTGCAGTTGCTGGGCGAGGTGGCGCAGCTCGGCCAGCGCCTCGGCCGTCGGCTCGTCGTGCTGGGGGCGGATCGGCGGGAAGCGGAACGCCTGCGCCCGGCACCGCTCCGACCACTCGAACACCAGCCGCGCCGAGCCGTTCGCCAGCGCCGCCGCCAGGCCCGCGGCCGCGAGGTCGGACCCCAGCGCGGTGACGCCGGTCTGCATGTCCAGGCTGCCCAGCCGGCCGCGATGCGCGTGAATCAGCGCCAGCCCCGAACGGACCCGCCGCAGCGCCTGGCCGCGCAGCCCCCGCGCACTGGCGAGCTCGGCCTCGGCCAGCCGCCGCATCAACCGCACCTCCAGCGGCGCGACGCGAGAGCCGGCGCCGAGCCGCACTTCAATCGGCGCGGCGCTGGAATCGGAGCCCAGCCGCACTTCTAGCGGCGCGCCGTGGGAGCCTGGCGGCGCCACGAGCGGCGCCGCTCGGCCCCAGAGCGCCTCCGCCTCGGCGAGGCTCCCGGCGGCGACCAGCGCCCTGGTCGCCAGCAGCGCCGCCGTCTCGCTCTCGTCCCGCAGGCCGAGCTCGGCACACCTGGCCGCCAGATCCCCAGCCTTGCGCGCGACAGCCCCTGGTCTGGCGCCCTGATCCCGGGCCGGGCCGGCGAACTCCGCGCGCAGTCGCATCAGCTCCGCTCGCAGCGCCCAGGCCGGGCTGCGTCTGCGGCGGAAGCGGTCCTCGGCCCGCCGCGCCCAGGCGCGCGCCTCCGCGAACCGCCCGGCGTGCAGCGCCGCCTGGGCGCGGGCCAGCTCCGCCTCGGCGTAGTCCTGCATCAGCCGCTGTTTGCGGAACCCGTCGAGCGCCCCGTCGAGCGTACGGCCGGCTTCGTCGGCGAGACCGGCGGCCAGCAGCGCCCTGGCCTGGTCCAGCGCGAGTACGGGCAGGAACCCCGGGTTGACCCGGCGGTAGGCGCGTTCCACCTCGCCGAACACCGCCAGAGCCGTCGGGATGTCGCCCAGCAGCAGGTCGCAGTAGCCGTCGTTGTGCCGCGCCTTGGCCTCGATGACCTCGTGGCCGTGGGCCCTGGCGAGCTCGGCGCTGCGGCGCGCGTCCGCGCGGGCCAGGCCGGCCTTGCCCGTCATGAGGTGGATGACCGACCGGTTGAGCAGCACTCTGGCCAGCTCCACGCTGCGGGCGAGCCGCGGCACGGCGAGGTCGAGCAGTTCGAGCGCCTCGGCGGTACGGCCGGTACGCAGGTACATCAGCCCCCGCTGCCCCTGCACGATCGCCAGCTCGGCGGGCGGCGCCCATCGTTGCGCCTCGCCGAGCAGCTCCGTGCCGCGGGCGGAGTGGCCCTGTTCGGCCTCGGCGTGGGCGAGGCTGGTCAGGAGGCGGGTGAGCAGCGCCGCCCGCTCCGGATCCCCGGCCTCAGGGGGCGCGCCTGCCTCCCAGCGCAGCAGCGCCAGGCCCTGCCGCAGCCGCCGCGCGGCGAGCCCCGGGTGGCCGTCGTCGGTCGCGGCGACGGCCAGCCCGTGCAGGCGGGCCGCCCGCTCGTAGATCTCCGAGCCTTCTGCGGTGACCTTGCTCACGGAGGGATTCACCAGCGCTCACGGGTGCTCAAAGGACGATGGAGGGCGTCACCGCCAGTATCGCGGCCTCCCCCGTAACGTCCAGTGCCGGCCGTACGACGAGCTGGGCCAGGCCCCGGATCACCTCGTCCACGACGAACCTGCCCTGCTCGTCCGCCCTGACCACGACCGGCCCCTCGGCGGTGCGCAGCTCGACCAGGTGGTCACCGGGCGGGGCCAGCCAGCCGTCCAGGCGTACCAGGCGCTGGGTCTGGACGCTGACGCTGATCATGATCGTGAGGGCGTCGCCTTCGAAGGTGATCGTCCGGCTCTCCTCACCGCCGCGGACGCCCGCCCGCAGCCCGAGTTCCTCGCTCAGCCGCAGGATCTCCGCGTCGGCCGATTCGAGGTCCAGGGCGAACTGGACCCGCTCCACCAGCGTCTCGGGCACGGGGTCGAGCACCGAGAACATCCTCCTGATCTCGTCGAGGATGAACTCGTCAGTGGGGTCAAGGTCATCCGGAGGGATCATGAAACGCTCCAGCCACGGTCCTCGGCGAGCAGTCGGCGCAGCTTCGCCAGGCAGCGGCCGCGCGTGGGGCCGACGCTGCCCTTCGCCATGCCCAGCGTGAGGGCCACGGCCTCGTAGTTCGGGCGGCGGACGAACGCGACGAGCCGCAGCAGATCGCGGCAGGAGTCCGACAGCCGCGCCATGGCGTTCCAGAGCGCCTGGTGCCGCTCGTTCCGCAGGACGAGCTCCTCCGGCAGGATGTCGGAATCCGGTACGTCGTCGAACGCCGTGGGGCTCACCGGCTGGGCGTCGCGCTGCGTCGCCTGGACCCGCCACGCCTCGCGGGTCGCGGTCGTGACCAGCCATTCGATCAGGGCGCGGGGAGCGGTGATCGACTTCAGGTGGCGCAGGAGCCTCAGCCAGGTCGTCTGGATGACGTCCTCGGCGGCCTCCCGGTCCAGTCCCTGGCGCCTGACCACCTGCCACAGCAGCGGTGTGAGGTCGGCGGCGATGAGGTTCAGCGCTTCGCGCCGGCCGTCCTTGGCCTCCTGGAGCAGGCCCGCCAGCCGTTCCCGCCGATCGGCGGGAACGGGCTCCGGTCTCAGGTCGGCGGCCATCACACCGGCGTGATCGTCGGGAGGTCGCCGTTCTTCAGCCTGGCGACCACGGCGTGCGCGCGTTTGAGCGCCACCTGCCGGTCGGTGTTCGCCAGGTCGACGGCCTGGTGGTCCTGGATCAACAGCTGCATGATCGTGGCTCCGAGTACGGGCGCCGCGAACGACGAACCGCTCCACGTGGCGAACTGGCTCTGGTGGTTGTCGCCGTCGTAGGAGGCCCGGCCGGTCAGTTCGAGCGAGGCGGTCCTGGCGCCCTTGACACCGGGCGGGAAGGTGCTGACGAGCACCGCGCCCGAGACGTGCCACCGGATGGCCTCGTGCTCGTTGCTGAAGATCGCGATGGTCCCGTCGGGGTTCGCGGCGCCCACTCCCAGCATCGGCGCGAGCTCGGGGTCGTCCTGGCCGTCGAGGGCGCCCGCGGCGGGCCAGAACGCACGGCTCGACGCGTAGTTGCCCGCGGAGGCGACCACGATGACGCCGCGCCGCCGGAGCTGGGTGAGCTTGGCCAGCAGCGGCGGCGTGTGGAGCGGGTCGTCGGCCGTCTCGTGCGTGTATCCGAGCGACAGGGACACCACGTCGTAGAAGCCGCCCTGCGCGATCTCGTCCAGCAGGTGGTCCAGGGCGGCGTGCAGCGCCTCCTCCGGCACCACGCCGTCTGCCTGCATGATCCTGATCATGAGCACCCGCGAGTCGGGGGCGACCTGGCACACCAGTCCCGCCTCCATCAGGCCGTGCCCGGTGTGCGTGTTCAGCGTGCCGAGCAGGGGGTTGGGCGGGTCGGCGTTCTCCTTGTAGCCGACGAGTTCGGCGCCCGGGTTCGGCCGGCTCGCCTCGACGGCGAGCTGGATGCGCTGCTGTGCCGCGTCACTGACGGACAGGAACGCGTCGGGGTCCGTCACCGGCCGGAACCAGCCGTGCCGCTGCTTCGGCAGGCCGGTGTCGGGGATGACCATCACGGGGCGCCGGCCGCCGATGTTCGCGGCGGGTCTGCGTGCCGGTGGGCCGCCCACGACGTTCACCGGGGTTCTGGCGTATCCGGCCATGGGGGTGGCGTAGGCGCCGCCGGTCGTTCCGTGGCCGCTCGTGGCGGGCTCGCCGCCGATGTCCAGGGCCGCGCCGACGCCGACGAACGCGGACCCGACGAGCAGGTGGTCCAGCGCGATCCTGGACAGGAGCTTCTTGACGGGCGCCTGTCCGGGGGCGTCGGAGAAGCCCGGCAGCGCGCGGCGCAGCGTCCGCAGCGCCCGCCACGCGTCGATCACCACATCCGTCTCGCCGGCGGCCACCTTGAGCACGGCGGGATGCCAGCTCGGCGCCTCGCCACCGCGACCCTGCTCAAGCTCCTGCTCAGGCTCACCACCGCGACCCTGCTCAGGCTCGCCCGCGGGACGGTGATCGTCCCGCAGGCCGGAGACCTCGATCGTGAGATGGATCTGCGCGAGGGTGCCGGTGATCCAGGCCAACCCCGCGTCGGAGTTCAGCACCTGGACGGGGACCAGCAGCACGTCCGAGCGGTAGACGGTCGGGTCGGGACGGCTTTCCCCGGCGTCGAGCTCGACCGTGGCCGGGTCCAGGACCTTGGCTCCGTAGCGGTCCAGCAGCGGCTGGGGGAAGAGCAGGTCGCGCGACGGCAGCCCGTTCCCGTCACCCGCGGCGTACGGTTCGCTCTGGTAGTCGATGGTCAGCATCCGGTGGCCTCCGTCTCTTTCCCGTATGGAGAAAGAGTCACGCCCTACTGCGGTGATACACGCGAGGCATAACAAGCGGGTCACAAGCGCCAAGCGGGCGCGTGGTCAGGCGTAGAGGCGCTCCAGGACCGCGGCCACCCCGTGGTCGTCGTTCGACAGGGTGCGCCGCTCGACGGCCGCCATCACCATGTGGTGGGCGTTCGCCATGGCGTACCCCGCCCCGGCGAAGACGAGCACCGCGAGGTCGTTGGGCATGTCGCCGAACGCCACCACCTCGGCCGGATCCACGCCCCGCTCCTGGCACAGCCCGGCCAGCGTGCCCGCCTTCGTCACCCCGGGAGCGCTGATCTCCAGCAGCCCGGTGCCGCCCGAGTGCGTCACCTCGGCCTCGCCGTCCACGGCCGCCACCGCGGCGGCGAACATCTCGTCGACCGCGTGCGTCGCCGACCAGGCCAGCAGCTTGACGATCGGCTCGTCCTCGTCGCAGGCGACGAGGACCTCCCGCGTGTACGGCAGGTCCGGCAGGACGCGCCTGGTGTAGCCGGGCTCGACCAGGATCTGCCGGCCCGTCTCCACCGCGAAGGCCACACCGGGCAGAACCTCGCGGAGCGTCTCGGTCAGCTTCCTGGCGGCGGCTGGGTCGAGCGCGTACGTGCTGGTGATCTCGCGGGTGCCCAGGTCGTAGACGATCGCCCCGTTGCTGCAGACCGCGGTGCCGGTGACGTCGGCCATCGCGGCGATCGGGTCCACGCCGCGTGGCGGTCTGGCGGTGACGAACACGATGTCGGCACCGGCCTCGCGGGCGCGGCGCAGGGCGCGGCGGGTACGCGAGGACACGGTGCCGGTGGAGTCGAGGAGGGTGCCGTCCAGGTCTGTTGCCACGATACGAGGTGCGATCACGCCACCATTAAATCGGGCACTCAGATCCGCATCTCGGACGGCATCGATGTGGTCGCGTTGAGCAGTTCCACGCCGAGCAGCTCTCCCGACTCTCCGTAGTCGAGCACGACGTCTTCCAGTACGGTCTGCCGTACCGCCTCTCCTGGCACTATTTCGTGCTTCATGGCGATGTAGGCGACGTCGTGCTCCTTCTCCCACCGGACGTACACCGTGTGCGGGCGCCGGTCGGCGGGCTCCTCGTCCCAGCTCAGCCACCCCTCCTTGGCCTCGTGCGAGCCGCCGAGCGCGGCCCGGACCATGGCCATGGCGAGTTCGAGCGCCTGGAAAGAGTCGACGCCGGTGACCTTGCGATCGTGCTCCCACCCGGCGAGCCCGTCGATCCGGTAAGGGCACGACCACTCCCCCGTCGGCTCCTCGATCGGCAGCCCGATCGTGACGACGACCTCGCGTAGCGGCTCGGTGCGCAGCGTCAGCGTGCGGTGGGCGATCTCGTACATGTCTGCTGATCTACCCCGGAGGCGGACTCTGGAAGACTGGCGGCGGGAAGAGGCGACCCATATCGCCATGGTCGAAAAGCTTCCTGCCTTCGACCGGCGCGAATAGTCTGCGTACGTCGCGAGGGGAGTCCAGTGGTGAATGAGTCGTTCGGGATCCGGTTGCTGTCCAGGCTCGACAAGTACGGCCCGCTCTGTGTCGGCATCGACCCCAGTCCAGCGCTGCTCGCCGCGTGGGGGCTCGACGACTCCCCGGCCGGGCTGGAGCGGTTCAGCCGTACCGTGGTGGACGCGGTGGGCGACGTGGCGGCGGTGGTCAAGCCGCAGTCGGCGTTCTACGAGCGCTGGGGCAGCCGGGGCATCGCCGTGCTGGAGAGCGTCATCGCCGACCTGCGCGAGGCGGGCACGCTGGTGATCCTCGACGTCAAGCGGGGCGACATCGGCAGCACGATGGCCGCCTACGCCGAGGCCTACCTCGACCGGGGCAGCCCGCTCGCGGTCGACGCCGTGACGCTCAGCCCATACCTCGGCTTCGGTTCGCTGGAGGGTGCGATCACGTCGGCGATCGCCAACGACGCCGGCGTCTTCGTCCTGGCGCGCACCTCCAATCCGGAGGCCGTCGCGCTGCAGACGGCGGTCGCGGGCGAGATCTTCGCGGGCGCCGCGGCGGCGAACGCGGGGCGCACCCCGCTGGGCCCGGTCGGCGTCGTCATCGGCGCCAACCTCTCCGCGCTCGACCATCCGCTGGAGCACCTCAACGGCCCCATCCTGGCCCCGGGCCTGGGCGCGCAGGGCGCCGCTCCCGCCGACCTGGCCCGGCTGTTCGCTCCCGTACGGCAGGCGGTCGTCCCCTCGGTGTCGCGGGCCGTGCTCGCCGACCCCGAGCGGATCCGCGAGCTGGTGCTGCGCTATCGCGACGACTGCGCCCACCACCTGTCCTCCTGACGGGGCGAGCATCCTCTACCAGGGGTCCTGAGGCGGCCTCACCTGGAGCGAAACCCGGTTGGCGTGGTCGCCCGCCGCACCGAAGGCCGCCGTCTCCGCACCGACCTCACCGCGCCAGCCGCAGCCGCACGCCGCCCTGTAGTCCGTCCCGGAAGTCTCCACCCAGGCCAGGTGCCCCGCGCCACGATCCGTCCTGAGGGCCGCGGCGATGCCGATGCCGAATGCGACGGCACTGCTCCAGATCAGGAATATGGCAGCCGAGCTCCGCAACTCCACGACGCCCGCAACTTCGTAGGGGTTCTCACTCGGCGCCAGGCATACAAAGGCGGCAATTCCGACGCCAAGGAAAAGGACGGCCCCTCCCCACATGCGGGTCCGGCGCACGCAGAGCAACACCGTCGGCCCGATCGCGAGGACGGTTCCGATCCCCACGCCCGTCCAGAACCTTGCTCCATACCAGGCCAGCTCGGGCAAGTAGTACGCGGGAGGAATTCCGATGAACGTGGCGGCGAGCGGAAAAGCCGCATGTGGGTGGCGATCCAGAAAGTCATGGAGATCCATGGCTCAGTGACCTCCCCCGCCGGAGAACCGCCTCGTACTCGGAGAACGAAAGAAGCCTCGGCAGGGTGCCCGGACTAGGGACATCCCTAGGTACCGTCCTGACGCGGCCCGTGTTCCGGCGTACTGATCATTGAGGGTCTGACGCGGTGACCTCAGCCCTGCCCGCCCCGGGCTGATCAGAACAGCCGGAGTCGAGGAGCCTTCATGCCCGCTTTGCCGTACGCCGACGATCTCGCCGAAGACCTCGCCTCGATGGCCGGGGAGGTGCCGGACAAGGTCAGCGTGCTGGGGCTCGCCGCGCCCGAGCCGAGCATGGTCCAGCGCCGCCTGGAGGACCTCGTCCTGGCCGTCGCCGGCCTGCGCGACGACGGCCAGGAACGCCTGGAGGTGGTGACCCACCAGGACCGGACCACCGTGTGGCTGCCGGGCCGGCTGCGGGCCGTGGGGTTCCACGCGTCTGGCTCGATGACCGTCCATCTCGACCAGCCGGCCTTCGAGGACGTCTTCGAGAACGACCCCGGCGACGCGGAGCTGACCGGCATGCTCCGGGCCGCCGCGGACCGGATCGGGCTGCCGTCGCTCGTCCCGGCCGAGGACGGGCTGCTGTTCGAGCGCCTGTGGCGCATCAAGGCGGGCGGGGACCACTGGCCGGGGACGAGGACCGAGCCCGGCCTGTGCCGGGCGCTCGGCGCGTTCCGCCACTACGTACGTGATCTTCCGGTGTACGGCAGGGCGTCGGCCACGGTGGAGCTGGGCGCGAGCGGCGGGGTGGCGTCGCTGGGCGTGTCGACCCGCCGCTTCGCCGACGACGGGCGCGGCCCGGTGGTCGCGGAGCCGCGGGTGCGGACGCCGATCCAGGCCGCGCGGGACGTCGTGGCCCGGCTGGCGGAGTCCTTCGCCGGGATGGAGGCCTGGCTGACGCCGCAGTGGTTCCGTTTCGGCTACCTGAGCCTCGGGCGCCGGCGACCGCAGGCGCTGCTCACGCCGTTCTACATCGCGAGCATCAGGGTCCGGAGCGACAGGGAGGTCTCCGCGCACGTGACCGCGGTGCCGGGCTGCGATGGGCGGTTCGCCCCCACGCTGACCCTGGTCCCCAAGCCGCGCCGCGTCGCTTAGGGGACCGAATCCGCTCGTACCACCAGGTCGACGGCGGCTCGGTTGGCGGCGGCGAGTAGCGCGCGGACGGACGCGGTCAGGACAGAGGTGTCGCGGCCCGCTCCCCACCGGATCGTCTCGCCCATGCGCGCCTCGACGTAGGCGACGGCCTGGCTGTCCTGGCCCGGCCCGGTGGCGTGCTGCGCGTAGTGCAGGATGTCGATGCCGCCCAGCGCCCCGGCCAGCGCCGACAGCGGGCCGTTGCCGGTCCCCCGCAGCTCGCCACCGCCGTCACGCCGGGTGCCGGCGAACTCGTGGACCCCCGGCCCGCCCTCCGCGGTGCTCCAGTCCGCCAGCGCGTACGGCCCGTCGTCCGCCGGATCCAGGTAGGCGTCCTGGAAGAGCCGCCACAGCTCCTCGGCCGTCATCTCCGCGCCGCTGCCGTCCGTGGCCCGCTGGACCACCGCCGAGAAGTCGATCTGCAGCCGTCGCGGCAGGTCCAGCCCCTGGTGGGTGTTGAGCAGGTAGGCGATGCCGCCCTTGCCCGACTGGCTGTTGACGCGGATCACCGCCTGGTAGTCGCGGCCCACGTCCGCGGGGTCGATCGGCAGGTACGGCACCTCCCAGGGCGCCTGCTCCACGGGCACGCCCAGCTCGGCGGCCCGTTTGGCGTGGTGGGCCAGGCCCTTGCCGATGGCGTCCTGGTGCGTGCCGGAGAAGGCGGTGTAGACCAGGTCACCGGCGTACGGGTGGCGGTCGGGCACGGGCAGCCGGTTGCAGTGCTCGACCGTACGGCGGATCGCGTCGATGTCGGAGAGGTCCAGCATCGGGTCCACGCCCTGCGAGTGCAGGTTGAGCGCGAGCGTGACCAGGTCGACGTTGCCGGTGCGCTCGCCGTTGCCGAACAGGCAGCCCTCGACCCGCTGCGCCCCGGCCAGCAGCGCCAGCTCCGCGCAGGCGACGCCGGTGCCGCGGTCGTTGTGCGGGTGCACCGAGAGGATCACCGAGTCGCGGCGGGCCAGGTGGCGGTGCATGTACTCGATCTGGTCGGCGTAGACGTTCGGGGTGGCGGTCTCGACCGTGGCGGGCAGGTTGTGGATCACCGGGCGGTCCGGGCTGGCGTCCCACAGGGCCGTCAGGTCGTCGCACACCTCCAGCACGTAGTCGGGCTCGGTGAGGTTGAACACCTCGGGCGAGAACTCGTACCTGATCGGCGGCCCGGGACGGGCGTCGGCCAGCCGGGCGACGTGCCCGGCCGCGTCCCTGATGAGGGCGCGCAACGATTCCCGGTCCTGGCCGAGCACCACGTCACGCCAGGTGGGGGCGGTCGCCGTGTACAGGTGGACGACGACCCGCGTCAGCCCCTCGACGGACGCGAAGGTCCGCTCGATCAGGTCGCGCCTGGCGGCCGTGAACACGACGACCGTCACGTCCTCCGGCACCGCGCCAGGCCGGGCCAGGTCGCGAACGAAGTCGAAGTCCGTCTGGCTGGCCGACGGATAGCCGACCTCGATCTCCTTGAAGCCCATGGCCACCAGCAGCTCGAACATCCGCCGCTTGCGCGCCGGGTCCATCGGCTCGGCCAGCGCCTGGTTGCCGTCGCGCAGGTCCACGGGCACCCACAGCGGGGCCCGCTCGATGCGCCGCGCGGGCCAGCCGCGCTCGGTCAGCGGCACCTCGACGCGCCGGTGGGCGGGCTGGTAGCGGTGGTACGGCATGGCGCTGGGGCGTTGCCTGTTCCAGTCGTGCACGGGGTTTCCTTCCCGGTCGTTCTACGGGGTTCGACCGGCGTCGCGGAGCCACCGCGGCGGGGTGCCGGTCGATTCAGGCCCCGCCGCGGCAGCCGAGAAGGAGACCGCGTGATGTCATGCCGGGTACACTAACCACAACACAGGTCCTCAGACAACCTGAGAGGTTGATCCGATGCCGCTCGGCATGCTCCGCCCCACTCCCCTGGTCGAACAGGCCACCGAGCACCTGCGCGAGCAGATCACCGGCGGGCACTGGCCGATCGGCACCCGGATCCCCGGCGAGAACGCCCTGGCCAAGACCCTCGGCGTGGGCCGTTCCACCGTCCGCGAGGCGCTGCGCGCGCTGGCGGGCGCCGGGCTGGTGCAGGCCCGTCAGGGCAGCGGCGTGTTCGTCATCGCCACCGAACCGGCCGAGGACTGGTCCACCCGGCTCCGGCGGGCCGCGATCACGGACGTGTACGAGGTGCGCATGATGGTCGAGACCCAGGCCGCCCGCCTGGCCGCGACCCGCCGTACCGACGAGGACCTCGTCTCACTGGAGGCGGCCCTGCGGGCACGGCGGGCGGCGGCCGGGGGCGACGACGGGGGTTTCGTGGACGCGGACATCGCGCTGCACGCGGCGGTGGTGGCGGCGGCGCGCAATCCGGTGCTCGACGACCTGTTCGCCGAGTTCGCCCCTAGGCTGCGCGGACGACTGGTGGACGTGGTGGAACTGCTGGGCCTGCGGCACGCCGACCCCAACCCGGGCGACGACGCGCACGCGGGGCTGGTGGACGCCATCAGGCGGGGGGACGGGGAGGCGGCGAGCCGCATCCTGCAGACGGAGCTGGAACAGACGCTGGCCCTGCTCCATCGCGACGTGGCCTGAAGGGTCACGTCCTGGCGGCGGGGCCCGGTGTGCCCGGACCCCGCCGCCGTCGTACGACCGCTCAGCCGGTGAAGATCGCGCTGTGCACGTCCACCGGGTTGGCGGCATCTCCGGTGGAGACGCCGTACACGGCCGTGAAGGCGTTGCCGACCGAGACGAGGCCGGTGTAGTCACCGAGCAGGCGTCCCACGCTCGTCAACGGGACCTTCCGCGCGTCGAACGGCCCCTCGATGTGCTGCTCGCGCCACGCGCTCGCCTTCGCGCAGTTGCTCGAGCAGGTCACGGCCCACATGTCGGTGGGCAGGGTGGCCGGGTCGGTCGTGTTGTTGCGGAAGTCGTAGTACGTGACCGCCACGGTGCCCGTCTTGGACGCGGCTACGGCCGGTACGGCGGCCGAACCGGTGGGCGTCTTGTCCAGGCGGATCGGGGTGGACCACGTCTGCCCGCCGTCCGCCGAACGCGAGTAGGCCACGTGGAATGTGCCGTCGGCCTCCTGGCTCTGCCATGTCGCGTTGACCACCTGGGTGCCCGGCTGGGCGGCCAGCAGCGGCAGGGAGGCGTTGCGCACCGGGTCACCCGAGTTGTCCGGGTCCGGGATGCGGGGGCCCACCGCGAGCGGGGCCGGGACGTTCAGCGTCGGCGCCGACCAGGTCGCGCCGCCGTCGGTCGAGCGGATGACCTGGGTCGCACCCTCGGTGTCCGTCTCGTGGTGCATGCCGATCAGCAGCGTCCCGTCCGGGAGCGGCACCAGCTGGGTGCCGATGACGCCGCTGTTGTTGGGCACGTCGTACACCTTGCTCGTGGTCCAGGTGCGCCCGTCGTCGGTCGACTTCGCCAGGTAGATCGGCTGCACCCAGCCCGCGTCCGTGCTGTCGATGCGGTCCCACACGGCGTAGACCACGCCCGGGTGGTACGGGTCCGCGGTCACCGTCGGGCGGTCGTTGAAGAACTGCGGGTTGTCGTCCCGCTGCAGGGTGGACGGCGCGTCCCAGGTCCGGCCGCCGTCGCCGGAGCGGGCCACCAGGATGGCGGTCACGTCACCGGCGCGGGACATCGACAGCGACGCGGCCACCGCGGCACCCGATGGCGTGACAGTGACCCAGTTGTCCGTCGTGACGGCGTAGTCTCCGCCGTTGGCACTCGTGCCGCCGTTGCACTGGGAGAAGGCGGGCAGGTTCGTGGACTGCTGCCAGGTCAGGCCGTAGTCGTCCGACGTGGCGGTGACGGCGCCGTTGCTGCCGTAGCGGTTCCAGCGATCCTGCTGGTACACCGTGACGAGGTGTTGCGGACGGTTCGGGTCCCGCGCCAGCATGGGCAGGACTTCGGTGTTGGAGTTCAGGGTGTAGCCGTCGGCCGGGGGAAGTCCACAGCCTGCGGCCAGCGGGCTGATGCCCGAGACCGGCCGTACGACGGCGGGCCCGGCGGTCGCGGAGTCGTCCGCGGCGGCGGGCAGCGCGACGGTGCCGGTCAGCAGGATGGCCGCTGCTGGTAACAGAGCCCTGAAGCGTCGGATCACGAGCATTCCTCATCTTCGTTGTGTTGATGAAGACGTCACCGGCCTACCGGGGTTTCCCCGGCGTCCGGCGAACGACGAGGGAAGATTACCGGCGCAAGATCAGTTTCGTCTGCCGAATGATCACTGTGAATGATGACAAAGCCGCAAGCCGCGTCTGACAGGCGACCCGCCTGGTCATCCGCCTGGCGTACCGGGTGGTCCGGCAGAAAGCGTTTCCGGAGCGGCGAGCGCCAGACCGGCGGCGCCGAGCGCGTGCTGGGCGTCGCTCCAAGGACGGACGATCACTTGGACGCGGTAGGCCGCGGTGACCTGACTGGTCCGCATCACGGCGGAGAACCCGGGCTCCAGACCCGGCCAGAGAACGTGGTTCTCGCCGATGACCGCGATGGTGGGCGTGCCGAGCAGGTTGACGACGCCGGCGACCGCCCGCCCGAGTATGGCGCCGACCTTGGCGAGCACTCCGGCCAGCGACCGGTCACCCGAGACCCATCGTGAGCGGAGCTCCTCGATCGTGGTGGACGCCTCGGCGAGGCCCTCGCGACGGGCGGCGCGCAGGATCCCGTCGTCGCCGGTGAACGTCTCCAGGCAGCCCCGGGCGCCACAGGCGCAGCGCGGGCCGGTGGCGGCGACCGGCGTGTGGCCGAACTCGCCGGACAGCCCGCTCGGACCGCGGTGCACCCGCCGCCGCAGGACCGCCCCGACCCCCACCCCGTCGCCGAGGCCGAGGACCAGGAAGTCGTCCTGCTCACGTCCCGTCAGGTACAGGAGTTCGGCGGTGGTGCTGGCCGTGAGGTCGTTGTCGACGAGCACCGGGATCGGCAGCTCGGCGCGCAGCCGTTCACCGAGGGGAAGGTTGCTCCACCCAAAGCGTGGACAGAACCGGATATAACCCGCATCGACGGAGGCCGGCACGGCCACGCCCGCGGCCTTGAGCCTGGGGCCCACGGCAGGGTCGGCCAGCCGCTGGCTGATGACCCTGAGTAGCTGAGGGATCGGGTCTGCGTGACAGTCGAAGGGCGATACATCGGATGTGAGCAGCCCTCCATCCAGCCCCGCCACGACGGTGACGAGGTGGTCGGTGGCCACCCGTACGCCGATGGTCGCGGCGGCCTCCGGCACCACCTGAAGGGGGATGCGCGGCCGGCCGACCACCCCGGCCTGCGGGGCGAGAATCCGTAGATAACCGCTGGCCAACAGGCGTCTCGTGTGTTCGTGCACGGTCGCGTCGCCGAGCTTGAGCCGGGCCGCGATCTGGCGGCGGTCCAGGGCGCCGGCAGTGCCGAGAAGGGCCAGGATCTCCACGCGAGTCAGATCGCCGCGACCAGCCGTTCGGCGAGAAGTCATCGGATATTTCCTCTCACGAGCTCATTGACATTACGGATTGCTACGCCCTAGTTTCGAAACAATTAACTCGGCCCCGAGCTTATTGAGTGGAGCTGCGATGGGCAGGCAGATGCATGGCGGTCGGAGATCACTGGCGATCGCAACAGCGGTGGTCATCGCGGGGGGATTAACGGCCGGTTGTGGGGGCGACGGCCAGGACTCGGCAGGAGGCACCAAGGCGAGCAACGGCGCGGTGGCGCTCACCTGGTCGATGTGGGCGTCCGGAACTGAGGACCGAAATGCCTGGCAGAAGGTGGCCGACCAGGTCACCCAGAAGTACCCGAACATCAAGATCACCCTCGAGACGGCGCCGTTCGCCGACTACTTCAGCAAACTCGGCACCCGCCTGGCCGGCGGCAGCGCGGCGTGCATCGTGTCCATGCAGAGCCTGCGCACGGGCGGCTACGTCAGCGGCATGCGTCCTTTGGACGACCTGATCAAGAAGAGCGGCCTGGACATCGCCGACTTCGACTCCTCGATCATGGCCGGGCTGGCCTCGGGCGGCAAGCAGTACGCGCTGCCGTACGACGTCGGCTCGCTGATCCTCACCTACAACAAGGACATGTTCAAGGCGGCCGGCGTGCCGGACCCGAAGGTCGGCTGGAGCGTGGCGGACTTCGAGTCGGCGGCCAAGAAGCTGACCACCGGCGGCAAGTACGGCTTCGTGGCCTACCCCTCGGCCCTGGGGATGTTCTCGATGATCCTGTCCAAGACGGGCGCGGAGCCGATGGACGCGTCCGGCAAGCTCACCCTCACCACCGAGCAGATGAAGACCGGCTTCCAGTGGTACGCGGACCTGGTCGCCAAGCAGGGGGTAGCGCCCAAGGTGCCCGGTGTGGACAACAACTTCACCGAGACCCAGTTCCTCAACGGCAACGTGGCGATGTCGGTGAACGGCCCCTGGTCCGTTCTGGAGCTCAAGGCGAAGGCCAAGTTCGGCGTGGGCCTGGCCACCATCCCCGCCGGTCCGAACGGGACCAAGAGCTACTCGGCCGGGTCCGGCTTCGGTATCTCCCAGTCCTGCCCCTACCCTGACGAGGCGTTCAAGGCGGTCAGCACGATGACCAGCGCCGAGGTGCTCGGGCAGCTCGGCTCGGTCGGGCGCGCCTATCCGGCGCGCAAGTCCGTACAGAACAAGTGGTACGAGAACGCCTTCGAGGGCTCCAAGCCGGTCCTCGACGCCGCCAACGCCTCCGCGAAGCCGTTCCGGACGACCAGCAACTGGGACCCGGTGGAGAAGCTGCTGGCCCAGTACGGCATCCAGGCCTTCAACGGGCAGGCCACGGCGGCGGACGTACTCGGCCAGGTGCAACAGCAGGCACCGGCGTAGGGAGCGACGTGCACCACGACGCCAAACCCCCGCGCCTGCGCCGTGATGGGCGGGCCGCGGCCCTGTTCGCCGGGCCCAGCCTCATCGGGTTGACGGTGTTCACCCTCTTCCCGATCGTGTTGTCCTTGGTGATGGCGTTCTTCCAGTGGCCCGCGGTGGGCGAGCGCACCTTCACCGGGCTGGAGAACTTCGCGACGCTGTTCACCGATCCCGTCTTCCGGCGGGCGCTGTTAAATACGCTGCTGTTCGTGGTGCTCTACCTGCCGCTCAACCTCATCGTCTCGGTGGGGTTGGCGGTGTGGATGGGCCCGCGCATCAAGGGCCGCAAGGCGCTGCGCGTGGTGTTCTTCCTGCCCGTGGTCACGCCGATGGTGGCCAACGCGGTCGTCTGGCGGATGATCTACCAGCCGGACGGGCTCATCGACGGCACGCTGTACGCCGCCACCGGCACGCACGCGCCGAACTTCCTCGGTGAGCAGGGCTGGGCCATGTTCGCCGTCGTCGCGATGAGCGTGTGGCAGGGGTTCGGCTACAACATGCTGGTCTTCTCGGCCGCGCTGGACGCCATCCCCCGGCACCTGCTGGAGGCGGCGCAGATCGACGGGGCGGGACCATGGCGGCAGTTCTTCCGCATCATGCTGCCGATGATCTCCCCGGCGTTGTTCTTCGCCACGACCATGACGCTCATCACGTCGTTCCAGATCTTCACCCAGCCGTTCCTGATGACCGGCGGCGGGCCCGGCAACGACACCGAGACCCTCATGATGTTCGTCTTCGACAAGGGATTCTCGATCTATCAGTTCGGACTCGCGTCCGCCGGGGCCTGGATCGTGTTCGTGCTGATCCTGGGCGTGACCGCGGTGCAGTTCGCCGGCCAGCGCAAGTGGGTGAACTACGATGTCTGATCACGCCGTCCGCCGCGTCAGGCTGGTCATCTCGCACATCGCGCTCTACCTGGTGGCCGCCGCGTTCCTGTCGCCGCTGGTGTACATGCTGGCCACCTCGTTCAAGCTGCCCGACGAGGTGTTCGGGTCGCCGCCGAGCCTGTTCGGGTCGGCGTTCCGGTGGCAGAACTACACCGAGGCGTTCGAGTACCTGCCGTTCGGGCGGTTCGTGCTCAACGGGTTCGCCGTCGCCGTCTGCGGCACCCTCGTGGTGCTGGTGGCCTCGGCCACCTCGGCGTACGCCTTCGCACGGCTGCGCTGGCGCGGTCGCGACGGCGTCTTCCTGGTCTTCCTGGCCACGCTGATGATCCCCCAGGAAGTGCTGGTCGTGCCGATGTTCATGCTGATGAAATGGTTCGGCTGGGTGGACTCCTACCAGGCGCTGATCTTCCCCTGGGCGTTCACCGCCTTCGGGACGTTCATGCTGCGCCAGTTCTTCCTGACCATCCCCGAAGAGATGTCCGAGAGCGCCCGCATCGACGGCGCGGGAGCGGTGCGCGTCTTCACCAGCATCATGCTGCCGCTGATCAGGCCCGCGCTCGCGGTACTGGCGGTCTTCACGTTCATCAACTTCTGGAACAGCTTCATGTGGCCGCTGATCATCATCAACTCGGTGGACGAGAAGGCCACGGTCCCGCTGGGCCTGAAGATGTTCTTCGGCCAGCAGGGCACTCAGTGGAACCTCATCATGGCCGCCTCGGTGATCTCCATGGCGCCCACCGCGGGACTGCTCATCCTCCTGCAGAAACATCTCGTACGCGGGATCGCGACCAGCGGTTTCGGCGGCCGGTGAAAACTCATGAAAGGAATGTCTTGGACCACGCCTGGTTCGCCGAATCCCGGTTCGGCATGTTCGTGCACTGGGGTCTGTACGCTCTGCCCGCCCGCCACGAGTGGGTGAAGAACCGCGAGCGGCTGACCGATGAGGACTACCAGCGCTACTTCGACCACTTCGACCCCGACCTGTACGACCCGGTGCGGTGGGCGCGGCTGGCCAAGGAGGCCGGTATGCGCTACATCGTCCTCACCACCAAGCACCACGAAGGCTTCTGCCTGTGGGACTCGGCGCACACCGACTACAAGGTGACCCGCACCCCCTACGGCAAGGACCTGATCGCACCGTTCGTGGAGGCCGTACGCGCCGAAGGGCTGAAGGTCGGCTTCTACCACTCGCTGATCGACTGGCATCACCCCGAGTTCCCCGTCGACTCCCGCCACCCGCAGCGCGACGACGAGGCGTACAAGGCCGCCACCGCGGGCCGCGACGTCTCCAAGTACGCCGACTACCTGCACGCCCAGGTACGCGAACTCCTCACCGATTACGGCCAGATCGACTACCTGTTCTTCGACTTCTCCTACCGGAACAGGCCGGGCGAGTGGGGCGGCAAGGGCGCCGACGACTGGCGCTCTCCCGAACTGCTGGAGATGGTGCGAGAGCTCCAGCCAGGGATCATCGTCAACGACCGGCTCGACATCCCCGGCGACTTCGTCACCCCCGAGCAGTACCAGCCCGCCGGCCCGATGACCGTCGACGGCCGCGAGGTGCCCTGGGAGGCCTGCCAGACCCTCAACGGCAGCTGGGGATACGACCGGGACAATCTCGACTACAAATCCCCTGACCTGCTCGTCCGCATGCTGATCGACAGCGTCGCCAAGGGCGGCAACCTGCTGCTCAACGTGGGCCCTGACGGACGCGGCCAGATCGACCCCCGCGCCCGCCAGACCCTCGGCGACATCGGCGACTGGATGCGGCTGAACTCCCGCTCCGTCTACGGCGCCGGTCCCAGCGGTTTCACCGCGCCTCCCGACTGCCGCTACACCCAGCGGGGTGATCGGCTCTATCTGCACCTGTTCGCCTGGCCGTTCCGCCACCTGCACCTGCCGGGGCTGGCCGGGCGCGTGAAGTACGCCCAGTTCCTGCACGACGCGTCGGAGATCCGTACGCGCGTCATCGACCCTGCCCAGACGGCCGGGAACACGACGATCGGCGCCCTGACCCCGGACATCCTGACCGTCGACCTGCCGGTTCAACGCCCCGACGTCGCCGTACCGGTCATCGAACTGTTCCTCACCGACTGACGCCCAGGCCCCGGTTCGCGGCACCCGCCGGAACCGGGGCCTGGGCGGACACCCGAGCCCTGGGACAGAGGGACGCCGAAACCGGTCAGCCCTCTCGGCGGAGGGTGACGATGTAGGCGGCCGTCGAGTTCTCGTCATACGTGGTGTCGGTAAGTTCCCAGCCGGTGCCGGAGGCGAGTTCGTCGAGCTCGCGTGGTGCCAGGCACAGGTAGTGGAACCAGGGTGTCGCCACGTCGCGATAGCGGATCCGCATGGTGCGCTGTCCGGCGATGCGGCCTGCCCGCAGGTTCCGTTCGTTGTAGGGCAGGTGCAGCGGATCGTCGGAATCAGTCAGGTTGTTGCCTCGGCCGACGATCACGGCACCCGGTGCGGCCATCGCGGCCAGAGCCCGCAGGAACCGCGGTGCCCGCTCGCGGCTTTCCAGCAGGCCCAGGTTGGCGCCCAGGAGCAGGAAGCTGTCGTAACGCGCCCCGGTCGCGGCGAGTTCGTCGACCGTGGCGAGAACGGTTGACCCTATCCCTTGCTGCCCGCACACCTCGAGCGCGCCACGGGAGATGTCGCTCGCGGTGACGGCGTGGCCTCGGTCGAGCAACACGCGCGCGGCTCGACCTCCGCCGGCGCCGATGTCCAGGACCTTGCCCTTGAGCAGATCCAATGCTCGGCGTTCCGCGTTCGGCCACTGCTCGATCGGCGCGATCCAGGGCGCGACGGGAAGGGACTTCACCAGTCCGTCGTCGCGTTCCACGATCTGGAGGACCGGCGCGGCGTCCGAGGTCAGAGATGCCCGGTAGGCATCGCGCAGCATGTCCCCGATCGCGTCACCGATGCGAGGACCGGAATGATCCTCCTGGCGGTCTTCGGCTCCTCGGCGGTCCCGCGGCTCTTCTTCCGCGAGATCGCCAAGAGTACGGAGGTCGGGAGCGTGCAAAGTGTCTCCTTGGCCGGAACTGGGGCAGATCTTCGGGGTCCTTCATGGCGGCGCATTTTCACCTCACAACAGGCAGTTGTGTGCTCTCCTCGGGGGTCCGCCCGACCGAGATCTCCCCCGCCGCGAGCCGCCGCAGTGCGGTTCGGGCGGCGTGTTCGTCGCCGAGCAGGTCCGCGATGATGCCGATCATTCCGGTCGGCTCCTCGCCGTGGGCGGGCCGGATGGCCTCGAGCGCGCGCTCGCGGGGCAGATCGGAGTCGTCCCCCAGCGTGACCGGCCGCATGGACCACGTCGCGAACAGCAGCGTCATGGCCAGGGCGTGAAGGTCGTCGGTGTCTCGTGGCGGCTCGTCGCGCCACTGCCGCGCCGGTGCGTAGCCATGCGTCCCTCCGGGGAGGTGCAGGCCGTCGTAACAGGCCACGCCGAAGTCGACGACGCTGACCCGGTCACCGTCGATCACCACGTTCTTCGGTGCGAGGTCGCGCATGACGATGCCGCGCGTATGAAGATCGAGGAGGATCTGGGCGAGTCGCCTGCCGAGCGTTTCGAGGCAACGCCGATCTCCGGCGCCATGCTGCGCATCGAGCGGATACACACCATTCTGGGCGATGTCCTCGGCGAGATTGACCGGGCCGGCGTCGGACGTCACCAAGAACTCGTCCTGGCCGTGCCGGAAGTGATCCAGGAATCGCGGGACACCCGGGCAATCCTTGAGAGCCTCCAGGACACGGCGTTCGTTGCGCAGCCGCATGCGGATGTCGCCCGAGGTCGCGGTCTCGTCCACCAGAGCACGGGCCTGCTTGATGACGACGTTCGTCCCGTCGCGCTGATCGACGGCCCGATAGACGTTGCCACGCGCGGATTCGAAGATTCCCGCGACGACCCGGTAGTGGTGGCCGAGAACCGCCGGTTCCTCCAGAGCGCTCTCTTCGTCCGGGCGCGGGCCGGTGAACGGATCGACGACCCAGGCCGGCTGCTCGTAGTGCAGCCCGGCGAGCCCCTCGAACTCTTCCCCGCCGGGCCCTTCGATCCGGGCGACGAAAGATCCCCGCGCGTCGGAATCGTCGAGCTTCTTGAACGGACCATATCGGTAGTACACCGGGGAGTCCTGGTGCACCCGCCGATCGCTGAGCACCCGCGGCCCCAGATGGCCACGCAGGAGTTCGGCCAGCCGCAGGCCCAGTTCACGGACATGCCGCTGGTCCGGGTAGATCGTGAACGCCTTCCCGACGCTCGCCGGGGCGCTGTATCCGTTGTTCAGCCTGTCGAGGACCTGGTGCGAGCGTGCGAGCTTGAACACGCAGCCCTCGGCCAGAAGCAGGGGAACAAGCTTCTCGACCAGCTCCGAGTAGGTCGCCGACCGAGAGGAGACATGCAGTTTCCAGCCATGTTCGAGCAGCGGGACACCGTCGGGATACACCGTCAGCCACGTCGGTCCGAGGTGTATGCGATGGCCGGTCCGGACATGCTCTCCGACGATTTTCTCGATGGCTTCGGAGTCCCTCGCTGACACCTCAGACATTGACGCCATCACGCCAGAAGAGCATGCCGGACCTCTTTCTCCAGGACGTTCAGCACGGCCTCGACAGCGGGCCAGGTGCCGTCAGCCGCCTACGACCAGGTGCTGTCGCCCGCCTGGTCCCAGGTGCTGTCAGGCGCCTGGCCCCAGGAGCTGTCAGCCGCCTGGCCCCAGGAGCTGTCGATCTGCAGCCGCCCATCCTGCGCCTTGACGGTCTCGAGGAAGCCGATGGTCGGCTCCAGCACGTTCGTTCCTGCTTCACGGGGTTCCAGAGCAAGCAGACTGTTCAACGTAACTCCCTCTCCGTGGCGCCGCCACGGCGCTTCCGACGATCTTCCCCTGTATAGCATTTGACGATCTTCGTCGCCATTCTTGACTTTTGTCCGTCTATGTGTGAGTAGCGGGCTTGCGATGGCGTTCAAGCTGATCGAATCGGCTCAGACCCGCCGGCAGACAAGGAGCCGGCAGACAAGGAAGGGACAGGTGCAGCGCATGATCGCGCGGATATGGCGAGGATGGGCCTCGACAACGACAGCCGACGACTACCAGCACCACTACGAATCCGAGGTCGCCGAGCATCTCCAGCAAGTCGCCGGCTTCCGCGGCGCCCGCCTGCTACGTCGCCAGGACGGCGAAGAAGTGATGTTCACCTCGATCACCTTCTTCACCGGCATGGACGACGTACGCGCATTCGCCGGCAAGGACCCCGAGCAAGCCGTCGTCGAAGAAACAGCCCGCCGCGCTCTGACCCGGTGGGACGAACGCGACGCTATACGGGAAGGTCCCAGCGCGGTCCATCGGGATCGCCAGGCCATACCTGTTGGCCATCTCGGGTGACGGTGAGGCCGAATCCGGCTGGTGAGGCCGACCAGCTTCCTGCCAGGTCACGATGGCCTTCTCGACCTCGTCCCACAGCCAGACAGTTGTCCCGGCGCGGTGGTCTTCAGTGGCCTGGGACGCTAGCCGCCAGCCGTGGGCAGTGCTGAGAGGTTGCCGTTCGTGCTGCCGACGTAAACGAGACCGTCGGCCACCATGGGCGTGGTCCAGATGTCGCCGCCGACCCGGAAACTCCATCGCGCCGCTCCGGTAGCGGCGTCGAGCGCGTGCAGCGACCCGTCGCCGCCGCCGACGTAGACGACCCCTGCGGTGACTACGGGGCCGGAGGCAACGCCCTCGCCGACCGGGAAGCTCCATCGTTCCGTCCCGGAGGCCGCGTCCAGGGCGTGCACCCGGGCGTCGGCGGCGCCGACGTACACCAGTCCCTTGGCGGCCGAGAGGCCCCAACTGAAGGCGAAATCGCCACTCGGGGCGAGGAAGCTCCACGACCGTCTGCCGGTGGCGGCGTCCAGCGCGTACGTAGCGCCGCCACTGACCTTGACATAGACGGCCCCGCCGGCCGCCACCGGAGGAAAGACGACGGCCCCGTCAACCCGGGAGGCCCAGCGGCCCCTTCCGGTGGCCGCGTCCAGGGCGTGCACCTGGCCGCTCGCGCCGGCGGCGTACACGACCCCGTCGGCCACCACCAGCTCGATGCGCTCCTCGCCGCCGCCGGCCGGGAAACGCCACCCCTGTTCGCCCGAGGAGGCGTCCAAGGCGTACACGGCGCCGTCGTCGCTGCCGAAGAGAACGACGCCGCCGGTCACCACGAGATCGGTGTTGAGCGCGAAGCCGTCGGGCCGGAACCTCCACAACTCCTTGCCGCTGGTCGTACCCAGGGCGACGACCTCGAAGTCGTCGGTGACCGTGTAGAGCACATCGTCCGCCACCACCGGGCCGGAGTCCGCCTCGATCATGCGGCTCCACCGCCTGCGGCCGGAGGCTGCGTCCACGGCGACGACCTTGCCTCCGCTCTGGGCGTACACGGTCCCCTTCACCACCACCAGCCCTCTGAAGAAGGGGCTGGCCGTCTGGACAATCCATCGCGCCGCTCCGGTGCGGGCGTCGAGCGCCTGCAGCGTCCCGTCGCCGCTGCCGGCGTAGACGACGCCGTCGACCACCACCGGCTCGGTGTAGACGGTCCCGTCGGTGGGGTGGCTCCAGCCGCCCCTGCGCGCGGGGAGGGGTTCGCGGACGCCCGGCTGGTAGCGCGCCAGCAGGTTGTCCCGCAGCAGCGGGCCGACGAGCCGCAGCGCCCGCCGCGAGGCGGAGCTCAGCCGGACGATGACCGGGCCCACGTTGACGACCGTCACGCCGAGGGCCCCGGACGCCGGGAACTCGGCATAGGAGAAATGCCGGCTGCTCTCGTCGAAAGGATCGAGACCGTAGGTGTCCTTGGCATAGGTGGCCGCCCCGGTGAAGAGGTCACGCGCGTCCGTGGTCGAGGAGGACACCCAGTCGACCGAGAGTGTGAGGACGGGGGCGTCGTCCGTGGGCGGCACCCAGTCGCATGCTCCGGGTTTCGGCAACGTGACTCCGGCCAGCGTTTTCGCCGTGGGGACAGCGCGGTAGCCATCCGCCAGGACGCCCAGGTCACGGGCGGTCAGCAGGGAGCAGGCGTCCGGCCAGGCGCTCACGGGGACACCGCCGAACAGGGCGCGTTCGGTGGAGAGCCCATGGACGAGCCGGTAGGCGGTGATCAGGCCCTGGTGATGGACGAAGGCCATGTCGCGGATCGTTCCGACGAGGGACGCGGTGTCCGAGGGCAGGGCGAGCGGCAGTCCGCCGATGCGGCCGGTGCCGGTGTCCAGCGAGAGCAGGTAGGCGGGCATTGGCCACGATTCGTACAGGTTCAGCTCCCCGAACTCGCCGATCGTGGGATACGCGCCGACGAACAGCGGCCGGCTCCCCCGCGTCGGACCGGTGGCCGCGACGGCTTCGCGGACGGTGGACAGCCGCCGACCGTCCGGCGCGAAGAAGAAACCCTCGTCCCCCGAGATGGCATAGACATATCCTTCCGGACCGGCCTGGACGTCCAGCCGCGGCGGGGTTCCGACCTCTGGAACGTCCAGCAGCGAGAAGGTGGACGGCATCGGGCGCGTCCATTCCGGTCGCAGGGTGCGCGGATCCACGGAGGCGAGCTGGACGCGGTTCCCGGCGCAGTAGCTGAGGAACATCAGCGACTGATCGGTCGCGGCGCCCACGAGGTCGCAGTGTCCCGGATGGGCCGCGCGCGTCTGCGTCCTGCCGGACCGGGGATCGAGGGAGAGCAGGTCGAACGGCTCTGCCGTCCGCTCGACGATGACGATGCCGCGGCGGGTCACCATGACCTGCGGCCCATGGTACGTACCGACACCCTCAGATATCTCCTGAGTAGAGACGACGATCGTTCGCTGCCACAGCGCGGCGCCCGTGGCCAGGTCGTAGCCGTACAGGGCCTGACCGGGGTTGTCGGTCACGCCCTTTGACACGACGAGCGTGCCGGACGTCACCCAGACGCCGGTGATGGGAGCGGGGAAGCGGGGGTCGATGGGAACGTTCCGCAGGATCTCGCCGGTACGCGGATCGTGGACCCGCACCGTGCCCTGCCGCGTCGCCACGGCCAGGGCCTGGTCGGACACCGCGGCGAGCGGCCTGTCGGCGTCGTCGCCGGTGGGCGTCGACCAGGCCGGGCGCCACGCGACCGGCACCAGAGGCAGACGCGGCCCGTCGGCGACCAGGCCGGCGCAGGCCAGCAGGAGCGCCAGCAGCACGGAACCCGTGCGGAGCCCTCGCACGTCAGCACCCCCTGGCCGTCGGCTCCATCTCGCAGACCTGCTCACCGGAGAGCGGCTGCCAGCCGCCCAACGAGGTATCGCCGTAGTAGGAGCGGTAGGACTTGGCGGCCCCGGTGAGCCGGAACGGGCTCTTGCCCGGCCCGTTGATCACTATCTGCTCGGTCCGGGCCTCCGCCAGCACGGTGACCAGGAGATCGAACTCGTAATACGCCTTCTTGCCGCTGATCGTCATGCTGAGCGTGACCCGCTCGTCCCGTTTCACGTCGATCTGCTTCTTCCTGAAGTAGGGAATCTTCAGATCCTTGTCCGTGGTGAAGCGGGGAGCCTTCCGATCCAGGTCGGCGGCGAGTTCGATGGTGTCGATCTCCCCGGCGCCGCTGGCGCCCAGCAGTGCGCCGTCCGACACCGGCCCGCGGGTGAGAATGCGCGGCTTCATGTCGACGATGCGCAGGCTGCTGCGGTTACCGACGAGAGTCACGGTGACGTTCATGGTGTCGATCAGGGCCCGGTGGTGGCTGGTCAGGACTGCCTCACGTGCCGCGCCGGCCGCGTTCGCCCTCAGAGCCACCCGTTCGTCGGGGTCGGTCACCGGCTCCCTCAAGGCGGTGAGCTGCCCCTCGTATTCGATGGCCACGTAGCCGACCGTGATCGGGGGTCCGCCGCTGATCCGGTCGAAGGTGTCCGGTCCGCGCGCGTTGAACCACGTGGTGAACACGACCCCGATCGCCGCGATGATCACGGCGCTGAGGATCCCGGCCAGCCACGTCCACGTCGCCTTCCGCCCGGACCCGGCCGGCTGCTCGGCCTGCGGGGCTTTGGTCCGGGCAGGTTGGGCACGCTTTTTCTGACGCACTTTGGCCATGGGACATCCCCCCATGAGCGGTGTACGGCCGCCCGCCGAATCTCTTCCTCGCTATATCGGTACGCGGGCCGTAGCGTTGCGCTATTTCGGGATTTCCTCTGCGCCAGCTCGCCAGAGGCCGGGACAGTAGCGGCGGACACACACGATTTCGAATGAAATGCGGCGCCAACGACGCTGGGTTACCAGCGGCTTGCGGGCATGCAGGATGCGCAAGAGACTTGGCGGGGTGGGGGCGGGGGCCGATGTGGCTGCCGTCCTGGTCGAGTAGTTCGCCGATGCTGCCCAGCGGTTTTTGCCGGCCCCGATCTGCGCACTGAACACCAGATCGGGGCCGATGTCTGCTGGATCGACCCGTGCGACAGTCACCCCTCGCTTGTTGAGTGCGGTGATGACGAGATTGGCGGTGGCGTCTTCCTCGCAGGTAATCACCATGACGGCGCCTCGGGTAGACGGGTCCTTTTCTTGGTCGTTAGGGGAATCGTCTGGTTGTTTGCAGGGGCCTCTTGCAGAGAGGTCAGATGTCGAACTCGCCGAGCTTCGCGCCGCCCACGAAGGCGCGGAAGACGCCTCCTCGCAAGATCAGCGGCTCGACGTCGGGCTGCTCAGAGTCTCTGATCGCGTATCGGTCGCCGCTCAGTTTGGCTGCGTAGAGGCAGTCTCCCCCATTTGATCCGGAGAGTGTGGATTTCTTCCACGCAGCGGCCGCTAGTTCGGCGCGCAGCTCATCACTGATCTTCATACGTTGCCGCCACCTCACGTACTAGTCGCTCGCTCACATGTATGGGATGCGCCCATTTGTGAATCGCGTCGTATCTGAGATTAACCGCTCGTACTATCTCCTCGCGAGCGGATACGGAGCCCTGTGCAGCGGCATCAAGGTAGACGTGGTCCGGCATACCGTCGCCTTGAGCCAGAGCGAAGCCGCCGAGCAGACCCGGCGTTGCCCCCACGCTGATGGGGACGATCTGGATCGAGATGAAGGGGGTGGCCATCATCTTCAGCAGGTGCTCGAACTGCTCCCGCATGACGTCGGCACCCCCGATGGGGCGGATCAGAGCGCACTCGTCGAGCAGCGCCCAGTACATCGGCGGCTTATCGCGGTCGAACACCGCCTGACGGTGGAGTCGGGTCGCGACGGTCTCCTCGATCCAGTCCTGGGTGACTCCTGGCTCGGCGGAGAGGATCGCTCGCGCGTAAGCGGCCGTCTGCAGAAGGCCCGGAACGACAAGAGGTTGCCAGGTTCGGATGGTGTGGGCGTTCTCCTCCACCCTTGGCCACTCCCTGAACCACTTCGGTGCCGACACCACCTTGGCGCTGGGCAGCAGCCGAAGCAATTCCCCGTTCAGATCCAGGGCGGTCTCAGCCGCGTGCGTGAATTGCCGGGTCGGGTGCCGCTTGCCGCGCTCGATCAGGCCGACCAGGCTCTCGCTGCACGGGATCAGCGCCCCCATTGCCGTCTGAGAGAGGCCGGCCGCTGTTCGGGCTTCCTTCAGGACCGCACCGTATGAGTTCTGCTCGTCTGGGGATGGGGCCTGTTCATCCACGGACATGGTCACGCTCCTCGAAATGCTCCGGACCGCTCTCTCCGACATCGCACAGACAAAGGCATACCGAAGCTGTCCGAATACGGACAGTTGCTTGCCGACTACAAAGCCAGCTGGAAAGCGGCACTCTGGCGATGTTTCTCGGAACACAGACAGGCCATCCGGACAGGTCATCATCATCCTGTCTGGTTAAAAAACTGGATAATCCCGGCGCATTCCGGGACAGAACATGGGCGGTGACAGGGAATGGCTCGCGAACTGCTGGGGAAAACGACCGAACCTTCAGAACCTCACCCACGCCATTTGCCGATCAGCAACAGTGCCGCGGCCGAGCATGACAAGGCCCTGGCCAAGCTACGCGTGCTGCTGACCAGGCGCGGGGTACATACCTATGTCGTCGAGTGGCTCAAGCTCACGCTCCGCGCCCTTCCCCGCCGCCCCGCGCAGCAACCTCGACCGGTATCCCCCGGAACTCGTGGTCTTCGCTCCTCAGGGGTGGCGCGTCGCCACGGTCCGCATAGCCTCCGACCGGTCAGCGGCGTACATCGTGGAAGTGGCTCGGGTCGGGGAAGACCACGCCTTGATGCCGGACATTCGTTACATCGTCCCTACGGGAAAACCGGCGAAAGCCGCCACTTTGATCCCCGGCTACCTCCGAGCAGCCAGGAACCTGGCGACCCGGAGATCCGCGACGTAGCGGGGGTGCTCATGGTGCCGGGGCGGTGCTCTCGCGGACGATCAGCCGGGTGGCCAGCTCGATCCGCAGGGTCTCCGGCTGCTCGTCGTTGATGAGCTGGACGAGGAGCCTGGCGGCCATGGCGGCCATGTTCGCCAGCGGCTGGCGCACAGTGGTCAGCGGTGGGGTGATCCACTGGGCGAACGGCAGGTCGTCGAAGCCCACCACGCTGACGTCCTCCGGCACCCGCAGACCACACGCCTTGGCCGCCCGGTACGTGCCCAGCGCCTGAAGGTCGTTGCCCGCGAACACGGCCGTGGGCCGGTCGGGCAGCCTGAGCAGCTCCAGGGACAGGCCGTAGGCGGGCTCGTGAGAGTAGTCGCCGTGCCGGATCAGCTCCGGGTCGGGCTCGATCCCGGCCTGGTCGAGCGCCGCGCGGTAGCCGTCCAGGCGCACCCGCGAGGTCAGGCGGCCCACCGGGCCGGTGATCATCGCGATCCTCCGATGGCCCAGCTCGATCAGGTGCCGGGTGGCCGAGAAGCCGCCCTGCCAGCTCGTCGAGCCGACCGAGGGGGTGTCCTGGCTCTCGTCCTCCGACGGCTGCACCACGACGAACGGGATGCCCATGCGGTTCAGCTCGCGTTCCTGCTCGGTGGAGAGCTCCGAGACGGCCAGGATCGCGCCGAGCGACCCCCGGTTACCGATCGCGTCGAGCCAGTCTCGGGCCAGCTTGCTCCGATGGTGCACGGCGGACACGACCAGGCCCATGCCCTCGGCCTGGGCGGCCTCCTCGGCACCGCGGATCAGCTCCACGGCCCAGGGGTTGTCCAGCTCGTTGATGACGAACTCGATCAGGCCGCCGGGGTGCTCGCCGTGGCCCGGCAGGGTGTAGCCGTGCTGGCCGAGCAGCCGCTGGATCCGGCCGCGGGTTTGGGGGGAGACATCCGACCTGCCGTGAAGCACCTTCGACACCGTGGAGGGAGAGACCCCCGCCCGGGCGGCGATGTCCGCCATGGTGCTGCGGCGGGGGACAGTCATGTCGTCCACGTCAAACCCTTCACTAGAACGTCTTGCCGATCAGAAGTCTGCCTGCCCGCCGGGACCCTTGACGACCTCCGACGTTTAGCCTACGGTGCCGCTAGATCTTGTTTCGCAATCTTTCGCAACCCATCGGGAGCGGGAAATGCGCAGAAGAACCTTCATCGCCGGAACCGGCGCGCTCGGCCTGACCGCCTGGGGATGGCCGTCGGCCGCGTACGCCGCGCCGATCGGGTCCGGGTGGACCGAGATCTCCCCCGGTTACACCGTGCACCAGCCGCCGGACCTGACCCGGCACACCTACGACGCCGCCACCGGCGAGCACCACTTCTGGCTCTACTCCACAGACCCCAGCACGTTCCCGGGACAGGACTCGGGGCCGCGCAGCGAGCTGCGTTTCCGCAACGACTACACCTCCGGCAGCGCGCAGTTCGAGTGCGACATCAAGGTCGCGGCCGGCGCCCACAACGTCTGCGTGATGCAGGTCTTCGGCGGCTCCACGTGGGCCACGGCGTTCATGACGCTGGCCATGAACACCAACAGCCTCCACTACTACGACCAGGCGCAGATATACGGGCCGATCTACGACACCTACCTGCGGCTCAACGTGGTGCACGAGACCGGTCCCGGCCTCGTGCACGTCTTCGTCAACCGGCAGTTCCGCGCCACGTTCCAGGACCACGGCGCGGCCACCCACTACTTCAAGTGCGGGCTGTACGGCCGCGCCGGCATGGCGAGCAGGAACGACGCCTACATCAAGAACGTCCACCTCTACCAGAAGTCCTAGAGGAACAGCTCGATCACCGGGACGGCGACCTTCGGCGGCTCCACGGGCAGTTCCAGCGTCAGCGTGCCCTCGGGGATCGCGATCGAGTGCACGTGGCCGTTGTCGTAGGCCGGGTCGGGGGCCCACGTGCGGATCTCGGACCCGTCGTTCAGCAACTGCGCGTACCGCACCTTGCCCGCCAATCCCGGCAGGTGCAGGTGCCGGTACGGCCACGAGAAGAGGTGCACGTAGAGCCGGTCGCCGCGCTGCGTGTAACGGCAGTCCGCGGGCGCCTGGAACGTGCTGGCGCCCGCCCCGTAGATGGAGCGCCCGTGCGGCCGCATCCACTCGCCGATCTCGCGCAGCGTCTCCAGCGCCCGCGGCTCGAACTCGCCGCGGCCGTTCGGCCCCACGTTGAGCAGCAGGTTGCCGTCCTTGGAGACCGAGTCGACGAGCATCTTGATCAGCAGCTCCGGGGACTTCCAGGTGTGGTTGTCCCGGTAGTAGCCCCAGCTCCCGTTGAGGGTCTGGCACGCCTCCCCGACCGCCCCGATCGGGCCGGTCGGCTGGTACGCCTCGGGCGTGGTGAAGTCGCCCGGCAGCTCCAGCCGGTCGTTGAGCAGGATGTCCGGCTGGAGGGCGCGGATCTTCGCCACGAGCTCCGCCGAGCGCCACTCGGCCTTGCCCTTGCCGCCGTGGACCGCCTTGCCCTGCCGGATCCGCCCGCTGTAGGAAAAGTCGAACCACAGGGTGTCGGGGCTATAGCGGGTCAGCAGCTCCTCGACCTGACCGTGCAGGTAGTCGGCATATTTCGTGACATCGCGTTCGGGGAAGTCGCCGCCCTCGACGTAGGCCGGGTGCAGCCCGTCGATGGGGAAGTCCGGGTGGTGCCAGTCCAGCAGCGAGTAGTAGAACCCGACCCCCAGCCCTCTCTCCCTGAACGCCTCCACGAACGGCCCGACCAGATCCTTGCCGTACGGGGTGCGGCCGGCGTTGTAGCCGGTCAGCCCGGAGTCCCACAGGCAGAACCCGTCATGGTGCTTGGCGGTCAGCACCGTGTACCGCATCCCGGCGCGCTCGGCCGCCTCCGCCCAGGCTTCCGGGTCGTACAGGTCAGGGTCGAAGTGGTCGAAGTAGCGCTGGTAGTCGTCGTCGGAGAGCCGCTCGCGCTGCTTCACCCACTCGTGCCGGGCGGCCAGCGCGTACAGGCCCCAGTGGACGAACAGCCCGAAACGCCGTTCCCGGAAGGCGTCGGTCCTAGACATCGCGGAAACCTCTTTCGTGGAGTTGCGCCGCGTACAGCGACGGGATCTGCAGGGCCGACTCACCGACGCCCTCGACGTACCCGATCGGCTGGGCGAACGGGCCGTTGGCGTTCACCACGGCGTTCCTGGCGCCGACGACGTAGTTCTGCGCGGTGGGCGGCTTCTGCACGACGATCTGGGTGCCGGACATGTCGCACCCCCACGCCACGGAATGGGCCGCCGACCAGCCGTGCGACGTCCCCCACCAGCCACGGTTGTACAGGCCGAGCGTCAGCGTGCGGTGCGGGTTCACCTCGCGGTGGCCGTCGTAGAGCAGGCCGGTGTTCCAGCGCCGATGGCCCTCGCTGGTGTTGTAGGTCTCCTCGGAGGTCCCGCGCAGGAAGACGATCCCCGAGTTCGAGGCGGCGCCGTTACAGATGAAGGAGTGCCTGGCCTTCGTGGCGTGGCAGTCCTTGAAGAGCACGAGCTGCGCGAACGGGTGGGCGCAGAAGTTGTAGCGGTTGCCGCCCGCGGAGGTCGAGCCGGTCGGCTCCAGCGCGCGGCAGTTGTCGACCGTGACCCGGGTGGCCTCCCACGCCTCCATGCCGACCTGCCAGAACCGCAGCGCCGTGCAGTCGCGGATCCAGGCGTCCTCGGCCCGGAAGATCCGGATGGCGTTCTGCACCGCCGACTTCTCCGCGAAGGGGTCGCCGGCGAACTCGACGTCCACCCGCAACTTCTCGACGCCGACCTCGGTGACCACGCCGGCCCGGTCGGTCTTGTAGAGGTACGACTGCGACAGCGACCGGTTCAGGTGGTTGAAGACCGGCGCGTCGACGGTCACCCGGTTGCCGGTGACATCGGTGATGTAGCGGTTGTAGAGGATGGGCTCCTCGTCCACGTTCCACGGCCGCCCGGTGTCGTGCCCGCCGTAGTCGACGGCCTTCAGCCAGCCCTCCGAGCAGGGGTGGAAGACGATGACGTTGTCGCCGGGCCGCAGCCCGCGGGCGTCGGCGACCTCGAACGTGCGCGCGCCCACCTGGACGAAGTCGGACACGATGTCGGTACGCGTGCCCGGCACCTCGCCCCGCCAGGCCGACCAGTTCACCGGCCCCTCGCCGCCCGCCACGATCACCGTGCGGTCCGCCGGACCCGCGGCGGTGGCCATGATGACCGTGTTCTCCGCCGGGTCCTCGCCATCCCCGGAACCGCGCAACACGGTCCTGCTGGAGCGTACGTAGATCGTCCCGGACACCGGATAGCGGCCCGGCAGGAGCAGCAGCGCGCCGCGCCGGTGCTCGGGCAACGCCGCGATCTCGTCCAGCGCGGCCTGGATGTGGGCGGTGTTGTCGCCCTCGACCGGCCTGATCGTCTTGACCACCCGCAGGCGCGGCGGCGGGCACTCGCCGTTGCGGTAGCCGGCGTAACTGAAGTCCGGGACGCGGTTACGCTCGGCGTCCTCGGCGTAGACGAGCCTGCCGTGCTTGCGGTACACGAGCGTCGAGCGCCACGAGTCGGCGTAGGCGGACGGAGTCCCCGCCAGGCCGGTCACCGCGAGCACGCCGCCGGCCGCCAGCAGCGCGCGGCGGCTGAGTTCGTACGTCATGAGTCATCCCTTCACCGCGCCGGCCACCAGGCCGGACAGGAACGTTCGTTGGAAGGCCAGGTAGACGGCCAGGCTGGGCACCATGGCCACGAGCGCACCGGCGAGCAGCGGGCCGGGCCCGATCTCCGGGTTGGTGCGCAGCATCGACAACCCCACCCCGATCGGGTAGTTGTCCGGCGACTCGGCCACGATCAGCGGCAGCAGGTACTGGTCCCACACCATGGTGAAGCCGAAGATCGTGATCACGCCCAGCGCCGGACGGCACAGCGGCAGAATGACCTGGAGGAAGATCCGCAGCTCACCGGCGCCGTCGACGCGCGCGGCCTCCTCCAGCTCGTTCGGGATCTCCTTCATGAACTCGCTGATCACGAAGATCGAGAACCCCCACGCGCCCAGCGGCACGATCATGCCCAGCAGCGTGCCCCTGAGCGAGATGCCCAGCAGCGGCAGATCGTTCAGCACCAGCGACAGCGGGATCGCGATGACCTCGTCGGAGATCATCATCGTGGCCAGGACGGCCACCAGCACGAACGCCTGCCCGCGAAACTTCTTTCGAGCCAGCGCGTACCCGGCGAACACGCTCACCGTCACCTGCAGCAGCAGCCCGCCGCCGGTGATGACCAGCGAGTTCAGGAAGAACCGCCACAGGCCCTGATCGGCCGCCACCTCGAAGTTCACCAGCGTCGGGTTCGACGGGAACAACGACATCCGGCTGGGGTCGTTGCTCCGGTCGAACGCCCCCGTGAAGATCGCCAGCAACGGCCCGCAGAAGACGACCAGCACGAGCGCGTAGATCAGGATCCGGGCCACGGACGCCACCGGGTGCTTGCGGCCCCAGGCCCAGCCGAGCGTGGTCTCAAACATGGAGCTCCTTCCGCCTGCGGTAGAGCGTGACCGCGGCCGTGAGCAGCAGCGTCGCCAGGAACAGCACCACCGAGGCGGCGGTGGCGAAGCCCATGTCGCCGGTCCGGAAGCCGGTGGCGAAGATCCGGGTCATGATCACGTCGGTCGCCCCCGCGGGACCGCCGCCGGTGAGCACGTAGATCTCGGTGAACACGCGCAGGCTGCGGACAGAGGCCAGGATGATGAGGATCGTCACGACCGGCCGGAGCGCGGGAATCGTGACGTACCTGATCCGCTGGAACAGGCTCGCGCCGTCGATGGCGGCCGCCTGGTAGAGCTGCCGGTCGATCCCCGCCAGCCCGGCCAGGATGATCATCATGTCGTACGGCGCGCCCTTCCAGATCCCGACCAGGACCACCCAGCCCAGCGCCCCGTCCGGGTCGTCGAGGAACTTCTGCGTGTCGCCGCCGAACCAGCCGAGCAGGGTGTTGAGCATGCCCTCCGCGCCGGGGAAGTACAGCAGCCGCCACACCTCCGCCACCACCGCGGTCGCCGTGACCACCGGCAGGAAGGCCGCCGTACGGACGAACCACAGCGTCCTGGCCTTGCCCTCCAGCAGCAGCGCGAGCACGAACCCGGCCAGGATCGAGCCCGCCGTCTGACCGGCCGCGTAGACCAGGGTGTGCCCGGTGGCGTCGCGGAAGGCCTCCTCGGCGAAGACCCGGCGGTAGTTCTCCAGCCCCAGCCATTCGTTGCCCAGGAACGGCTGCACCTTGAAGAAGCTCAGCCACATGCCCTCGGCCATCGGGATGTACTTGAAGTAGAGGAAGAGGATCAGCGCCGGCGCCAGGAAGAGCCATGGCACCAGGGCCTTGTTCCGCCTTCGCGGTGTTCCCGTACCGCTCGCCGCGGCGACGGCGGTGCGCTCCGTGGTGAGCGTCATCAGCCGACCTTCTGCGCGGCCAACTCGGTCTTGAAGACCCCGGCCAGTTCGGTCAGCGACGCCTGCACGTCGGTGCCGCAGTCAGCGAAGATCTTGTTGAGCGTCTCGGCCGAGCGCTGGCGGAACGGCAGCCAGTTCGGCACGTTCGGGAAGTACTTGCCGTCCTTCTCGTAGACGTCCTTGATGGTCGCCCACCGGTCGTCCTGGCGTTCGGCGAGCACGTCCACGCTCTTGTTCACCGGCAGCTTGACGATCGCGCCGTCGGAGTTGCCGGCCATGCCGATCTTCTGCGCCTCGGCTGTGATGAGGTACTCGGCCAGCTTCTTCTGCTGCTCCTGCAGCTTGGAGCCGGCCATCAGGTAGACGTTCTCGCCCTCGGCCATCGAGGTCGTCCCGGCGGGGCCGGCGGGCGAGGGGATCACCTCGTACTTGTCCTTGCCCAGGCTCTTGTCGAAGCGGCCGAACATGTACGGACCGGTCAGGTAGATGCCGGCCTTGCCGGTCTCGAAGAACGGGTGGGCGTCCTTGGTGACCAGGGTGAGCGCCCCGGGGATGACCAGCTTGTCCTTGCAGAAGAGGTTCTGCAGCCACTTGACGGCCTCGACGGACTTCGGCTGGTCGATGGCGGGCGTGAACCTGCCGCCCGACGCGGTCAGGAACTCCCCGCCGGCCTGCCAGATGTAGGTGGAGGCCCACCAGGACGCGTACCCGCGCTCGGTGGAGGCCGGGACGACCATCCCGTACGTGTCGGCCTTGCCGTTGCCGTCCGGGTCCTTCTCCTGGAAGGCCTTGGCCAGGGCGACCAGGTTCGCCCACGTCTTCGGCACCTCGGCGCCGACCTTCTCCCGCCAGTCCTTCCTGATGAGCGTGGCGACGGTCTGCACGGTGTACGGCACCGCGTAGTACTTGCCGTCGTACCCCTTGGCCTGCTCCCACGCACGCTCGTGCAACTCGCCCTGGCCCGCGATCTGATCGCGGTCCACCGGGCCGATCAGCCCCTGGCTGAGGTTCGTCCCGAGCATGCCTGAGTCGTTGATGATGATGTCGGGCAGGTTGCGCGCGGCGACGGCCTCCTGCACCTTGCCGTCCCAGTTGTCGAGGACCGGCACGTACTTGGTCTTGATCCCGGTCTTGGCGGTGAACGCGGCCAGCACCTTCTTGGTCACCTCGGCGGACGCGGGCGATGCCCGGTTCCAGACCTCCAGCGACCCGCCGTCGGCGGGCGCGGAGGATCCGCAGGCCGACGTGGCGGCGATGAGCCCGGTGAGGGCGAGGGTGGCGAGCGAACGACGGGGGGAGGGCATACGGCACTCCATACTTCGAGCGAAAGGAGTGAGTTGCGAAATCTTTCGCAACCTCGATATGCCCGGTAAACGTAGAGGAAACATCGGATGTAGGTCAAGAACTGACCCCGCGTTGATGATGGCGAGCTGGACCTATGCGGGCAGGAGATCGGATGTATGCCACCCTTGGACCTCAACCACCCGCCGTTTGGCGTCCCCACCTGCCCACCGGCCGCCTGACCCAGGCCGGGATCACCCTCGACACCCCGGCCCGCCGATGACAGACGCTACGTACCGAGGCTTCCGCTACACGCTCGTCAGAAGCTCCTCTCCAACAGCCCGCCGGGACGGCATCAGACGAGCGAGTCGTCGATCTCCGCGCGGCTGGGCATCGACGTGCTCGCGCCCTCGCGCTGCACCGACAGCGCCGCCGCCGCCGAGGCGAAGCGGAGTGCGGCAGCGGCGGGAAAGGCCTCGGTGCGAGCCACCGCGAGCGCGCCGACGAACGTGTCGCCCGCCGCCGTGGTGTCCACCGCCTTCACCTGTACGGCGGGCACGCGCAGCCGCTCGCCCGACCGCGAGCCGTACAGCGCCCCTTCGGAACCCAGCGTGATGACGGCCTCCGGCACCCGTTCGAGCAAGGCCTCCAGTGCCGCGTCGGCGGAGGCGGCGCGGGTGATGGCGGCGGCCTCGTGCTCGTTCGGCACGATCAGCGTGACGGCGTCGAGCAGCGCGTCCGGCAGGGGCTGCGCGGGCGCGGGGGTGAGGATCACCGGTACGCCCGACGCCTGCCCGGCCTGGGCGGCGGCGATCACCGCGTTCATGGGCAGCTCCAGTTGGAGCAGCAGCGCGCGCGAGTCGGCGATCACCGCGACGTCGTCGGCGGTGGGGCCGGTGACGGTGCCGTTCGCGCCGGGCACCACGATGATCGAGTTGCCGCCGTCGTCGTCGACCACGATGTGCGCGATGCCGCTCGGGCCGGGGACCTGGCGCAGCCGTGCGACTTCCACCCCGGCCTCGGCCATGGTGGTGCGCATCTCGGCGCCGAAACCGTCGTCACCCACCGCGCCCAGGAAGGCCACCACCGAGCCCGCCCGGGCTGCCGCGATCGCCTGGTTGGCGCCCTTGCCGCCGGGAATGGTGCGGAACCCGCGCCCAGTGACCGTCTCGCCCCGCTTGGGGGCCTGGGACACGTAGGCGACGAGGTCCATGTTCGCGCTGCCGAAGACCGAGATCATGCCCTCATCATCTCCTGAGTCTCCTAGGACTGCTGAATCGCCTGGGTGCGGCGCGCCAGCTCAACCAGCCCGATCCCGTCGAACCCGGTCAGACTGGTGGCCAGGCTGTCCCGCATCATCCACCGCTCCGGCACCCCGCCGTTCAGCGCGCCCGCGACGGACCCGGCCGTGGCGCCGGCCGAGTCGGTGTCCCAGCCGCCGGCGACCGCTCCGGCGATGGTGGCGGTGAAGTCGCCCCGGCCGTGGATCAGCGTGGCGGCCAGGAGGGCGGCGTTGTTGATCGTGTGCACCCAGTGCAGGGCGCCGTGCCGCTCGTGCAGCCGGTCGACGACCCGCTCGAAGTCGGCCTCCTTCGAGGCGTCCTCGACCGCCTGCCGTACCGCCTGGTAGAGCCTTGATCGCGGCGGGACGACGGACAGCCCGGCCTCGACCACCTCGGCGGCGGAGGAGGCGACCAGCGAGCTCGCGCACAGGGCGGCGGCGAACATGGCGCCGTAGATGCCGTTCGCGGTGTGGGTGAGGCGGGCGTCCCGCCAGGCGTACTCGGCCGCGGTGGCCGGATCGCCGGGATTGACCCACCCGTACACGTCGGTCCTGATCAGCGCGCCGATCCATTCGCGGAACGGGTTGCGGTACGTCGCCGTCTCCGGCACCTCGGCCCCGGCCAGCAGGTTGCGGTAGGCGACGCGTTCGGCCGTGAACGTCCGGCCGGCGGGCAGCTCGTCGAGCCACAGCTTGGCCACGTCGTCGGTGGTGAAGCCACGGCCGTGGCGTTCCAGGACGGACAGGGCGAGCAGCGGGTAGTTCAGGTCGTCGTCCTCGGGGACGCCGTCGATGTTCTCGGCCAGGGAGTTGACGGCGCTGCGGCGGTTCCACGGCCACTGTTCGGCGATGGCGTCGGGCAGCCCCCGGGCGGTGAACCAGCCGGTGATGGGCCAGTTGCCGGTGGCCTCGGCGATCTCCCTGATCCCGGCACGGGGGATCTTCTCGACCGGCTTGCCGAGCACGCATCCGGCCGCCCGCCCCTGCCAGGCCCCTAGCACCCGGGCCGGATCCACCTGCCGGGGGGCTCCAGGAGCGGCCGGAGCGGGCCAGTCCGGGCAGGCGGCGATGATGGCGGCGAGCTCGGACGGCTCGTCGAGCGGCGACGGGATGGCAGCCAGCTCGTCCAGCAGCCGCTCGGCGAGCGGTCGCAGCCTGAGCGCGCCGGGCTCGGAGGCACCGGCGCGCGGCGGGGCGTCGTGGCCGCCCGCCGCGTGCCACCGCTCGGCGATGCCGCGCACGTCCCTGCCGTCCTCGGCGGCCTGGCGCAGCTCGTGGCCCACCAGGTCTTCGGGCTGCACCCAGGTGAGGCGGATCATCGGCCGGCGCGGTCGGAGCGGTCCGAGCGGTCGGCATGGTTCGAGCGGTCGTCGCGGCCGGCGTGGTCGTCGCGGTCCGAGCGGTCGGCGAAGGCGGCGAGGGTGGCGAAGTCGGCTTCGACGGCGCGGCGGCGAGCCGCGTCGTCAGCGTGCACCTTGCGGGCGACGTCGGCGATCACCCGTCCGGGCGCTTCCAGGTCGGTACGGCTCGCCTCGGCGACCTGCGTCACCCACTCGCGCGGAATCGAGCCGAGCCCGCCCAGGGCGCCCGCGATGGCGCCGCCCATGGAGGCGATCGAGTCGGCGTCACGGCCGTAGTTCACGCCGCCGAGCACGGTGTCGCGGTAGTCGCCCTTGGCCACCACGAGGAAGCCCAGCGCCAGCGGCAGTTCCTCGATGCTGTGCACCCGGCTCGGCCGCCGCGCCCCGAGTCCCTGGTCGCGGTAGGTGTCGGCGACCGTGTCGAACGGCCGCACGGCCGCGCGCAGCGTCTCGAACGAGCCCTCCCAGTGGCCGAACCCGGCGGCCGCCTCGCAGACCGCCTCGATGGCGGCCCTGGTGCCGTCCTTGGCCAGCCTGAGGCAGGTGGCCACCACGGAGTCGAAGGTCGCGCCCGGCCGCATCGCCTCGGCGACGGCCGCCGCCATGACACCGGCGGCCTCCCGGCCGTAGCTCGACTGGTGGGCGCCGGTCAGGTCGATGGCCTCGGCGTAGGCGGCGTCCGGGTCGGCGGCGTTGACGATGCCGACGGGGGCCACGTACATGGCCGCGCCGCAGTTGACGATGTTGCCGACCCCGGCCTCGCGGGGGTCCACGTGGCCGTAGTGCAGCCGGGCGACGATCCACTTCTCGGCCAGGAAGATCCGCTGGAGCGGCAGCGCCTCGGCCTCCAGCTCGGGGATCCACCGGCGCTCGCCCATCAGCTCGGGCACGAAGTACTCGGCCATCGAGTACGCCCCGAGATGACCTCCGGCCTTCTCGTAGACGCGGATGAGCGCGTGTGTCATCAAGGTGTCGTCCGTGATGTGGCCGTCGCCCTTGTGGTAGGGGGCGATGGGCCGGGCGTTGGCCCAGTCCTCGTTGTACGGGGGCACGATGCCCTCGACGTACCCGCCGTACCTGGTGGCGATCTGTTCGGGAGTCCAGCCCTCGGTGGCGCCGCCCAGCGCGTCACCGACAGCCGCCCCCGCCACGCAGCCGGTCGCCCTGTCTTCAAGCGGCGTCATGCGAGTTCCTCCATAAGTTCGATGACATCTTTTCCTGCCAATTCCGGCAGACAGCACCCTGCCAGTGTGCGCGCCGACGTGATCCACCCCGCCGGGATCGTGTCGAGCCCGCCGCACGCCCCGGTGAGCGCCCCCGTGAGAGCGGGCGCGGAGTCGGCCAGCGTGGCCAGGCACGCGGCGGCCGGTACGGCCGCGCTCAGGGAGCCGCCCGCCACCTCGGCCAGCGCCAGCGCCACGGGCACCGTCTGCGCGGCGCCCACCCCGTAGCTGTAGACGTGGTCGAGCAGCGCGGCGTCGAGCGCGGGCACGGCGGCGAACGGGTCGCCCGCCCTGCGCGCCACGTCCAGCGCCAGCCGGGCGTTGTGCCCGATGGCGGTGTCGGGCGGCAGTACGGCCAGCGCCGCCCCGGCCGCCCCGGCCGCCGAGCCCGTCGCCACCGCCTCGGCCACCGCGGCCGCCATGGCCAGGGCCCCGAGCAGCCCGTCATTGGCGTTGGTGACCTGGGCGTCCTCGGTCGGATCCCGGCCGAGCGCGCCGAAGGCGACGGCCCTGACGGCGGCGGCGTCGTCGAAGTGGTGCGGGTTGTCGTGGCCGCTGGCCGGGGGCTCGACGCCCTTGGCCAGGTTGCCGAGCGCGGTGGCCACCGAGATGCGCGCCCGGATGTCCTCGCGGCCCGTGAGGTCGCCGAACGCCTCTGCGCGCGGCCGGTCGATGGTGAGCACCGTCCAGGCGAGCCACTCGGCGTCGTCGGACGGGCCGACGGCCAGCGGGGCCACGGGCTGGTTGAGCGCGAACGGCACCGGCAGTGTGGTCACCCGGTGCTCCTCCGCGAACGCGTCTAGCTCGCGGAGCAGGCGTCTGCTCCATGGCGCGTGCAGGGCCGACCGGTGCCTGGCGGCGGGCCAGCCCGCGGCGTCTCCCACGGCGAGCCCGACGAAGGCTCCCGCGATTCTGTCCCCCGACATGAGTTCCTACAGTCCTTCCGCCAGTTCGTCGGCGACGTCCAGCACGTGCCTGCCCGCCACGACGGGCAGGCATTTACCCGTCACCGGGCCTATCCTGCTCGCCCAGCGTTCCGGGACGCCGTCCCGCCCCTGCCCGGCACCCGCGATGGCACCGGCGATGGCACCGATGGTGTCGGCGTCGCGGCCGAGGCTCACCCCGAACGTGACGGTGGTCTCGACGTCGCCGCCGCCCGCCAGGTACGCGGCGAGAGCGAGCGCCACAGCCTCGGGCGCCACGTCGGTCCAGGGGTAGTGCTCGACGACCACGGCTTGGTGAAGCGCTTCGACGATCTGCGACTCATCGCCACTTGAGGCGTCCGCGTGGCCGCCCGGCACGTCGTCACGGGCCCGAACGATGTCGCCATCTCGCGCCACGTCACGGGCCCGCACCACATCGCAGGCCCGTACGATGTCGCGCGCCGTCCACGAGTCCGCGGGGATCACCGACAGCGCGGCGGCCACCACCTCCTGCGGCGCGGCGCCGGTCATCGCGGCGGCCACCGCCCCGGCGACGGCCCGCCCGCCCAGCACGCCCTCGCCCGACTGGCTGACCCGCCCGTCCTGCTCGACGAGCCGGGCGGCCTCCGCCGGGTCGCCGGGGCAGAACACGCCGTACGGCGCCGCCCGCATGGCCAGCCCGTCGGACCAGCCGTGCTGGTGCACGAGCCCGGTCAGCGGCGGTTCCAGCCCGCGCCTGAGCGCCTCGATGGTGCCGAGCTCGGAGAACCCGGCGCCGCGCATCGGCCCCGCCACCAGGGGGATGATCTCCGTCCGGTAGGCGTGGGCCACATCGGCCGAGGTCAGCGCGTGCCCGTACCGGACCAGCAGCGAGGAGGCGAAGATGGCGTACTCGGTGTCGTCCGTCCCGCCGCCCTCGATCTCGGTGAGCCGGCCCCACCGCCGGCGGATCTCCGCCGGCGTGAGGTTCTCCGCGGGCGCCCCGAGGGCGTCGCCGGCTGCGAGGCCGAGCAGACACCCCCGGGCTTTGTCCCGATAAGTCACCGCTGGTACCGCTCCAGCGTCTTGTTGCCATCCTCCACCAGCTTCGCCGCCGCCTCGTCGATCGAGATCTTGTTGGCGAAGTACTGCTGCAGAACCGGCGTCGCAACCTTGCTCTTCCACTCGTCGAACCCGTTGACCTTGAGGAACGGCGCCACGACGAGGTTCTTGCCGGAGGCGGTGGCCACGTCCCAGCCGTTCTCCTTGGTGGTCATCACCGGGTCGGCGGCGGCCTTGGTGGAGGTGGGCAGCAGCCAGTCGCCCTTGGCGAGCTTGGCCTGGTTGGGGCCGTTCAGGAAGAAGGAGATGAACTTCAGCGCCTCATCCGGGTGCTTGCTGTCGGCGGCGACGGACAGGGTCTGCGAGACCGCGCCCTGGTCGCTGCTGGTGCCCTTCAGCGGCGGGAGGGTGACCCAGTCGAAGCCCTTGGGCGCCTGCTCGACGACCTGCTGGCGCAGGTAGACGCCGACCGGCAGCATCGCGTACTTGCCGGCGAAGAAGCCGGGCAGCGGGTCGGCGGTGCCCATGCCGAGCGCCGAGGTGTCGGCGGACTTGTCCTTGTAGAGCTGGTCGTGGATGCGCTGGAGAACCTGCTTCTCCTCCGGGCCCACCTTGACGGTCGTCTTGCCGCCCTCGGTCTGGAAGAAGGTGCCGCCGAAGTTGAGCGCCAGGTTCAGCGTCTTGTTGACGGGCGACTTCATCGGCCAGGCGACGCCGTACGCGCCGCTCTTGGTCAGCTTCTTGCTGACCTCGGCGAACTCGTCCCACGTCCACGGGTTGTCGGAGGTGGGGATGCGCACGCCGGCCGCGTCGAGCAGCTTCTTGTTGGCGATGATGACCTGCGACTCCTGCAGGAACGGCACGCCGTACACGCCCTGGTTGCCCTTGCCGTCGTCGAAGGTGACGGTGTCCCAGGCGGGCTGCGGGATGTCGCTCTTGAGGTCGGCGGGCACCTTGTCCTTGAGGTCGAGCAGGTAGCCCTTGGAGGCGAAGCCCGACAGGGCCGGGGAGTCGTCGTGGATGACGTCCGGCGGGTCGCCGCCCTCGAAGGAGGTGACGAGCTGGTCGTTGACGTTGTCCCAGCTGCCCTGGACGTAGGTGACCTGGATGGCCGGGTTGGCCTTGTTCCACTCCTCGACGAGCTGCTTGTTGGCCGCGACCGACTCCTTCTGCCAGGCGAGGCTGAGGAAGTTGAGCTTGACCGGCTCTCCGGGCTTGGCGGACTCGCTGGTCCCGCCACCTCCGCCCCCACCGCACCCGGCGGCCAAGGCGACGATCGCCGCCGCCGCCAACGCGGATTTGATACGCATAAGAGCCTCCTAGCCCTTCACAGCGCCGGCCATCAGGCCGGACCTCAGCCGTCGCTGGATGATTGCGAAAAAGATCAGGCTCGGGATCGTCGCCATGAGCGAAGCCGCGGCCAGCGGGCCGAGCCTGGACACTCCCTCAGGGCCGGTGAACCTCACCAGCGTCAGTGGCAGCGTCATCACATCGGGGTCCTTGAGGACCACGAGCGCGAACAGGAACTCGTTCCATGAGGAGATGAACGAGAAGAGCAGCGTCGCCACCACGCCCGGCGCGAGCAGCGGCGCGACGATGCTGATGATCGACCGGACGCGGGTCGCGCCGTCCATGGCCGCGGCCTCCTCCAGCTCGCGCGGCACCGACCGCACGTACCCCTGGAGCATCCACAGCGCGAACGGCAGCGTGAACGTCACGTGCACGACCACCAGGCCGAACAGGGTGTTCACCAGGTCGAGCTGCTTGAGCACCATGAACAGCGGGATGATGATCAGGATGAACGGGAACACCTGGCTGACCAGCACCCACCCGAGCGCCACCCGCTTGAGCACGCCCTGGTAGCGGGCCAGCGCGTAGGAGGCGGGCAGGGAGACGGCGACCGTCAGCACGGAGCTGGACAGGGCCACGATCAGGCTGCGCAGTCCCGCTCCCACCAGGTCCTGCTCACCGAACGCGTCGGTGAAGTTGGCCAGCGTCGGCCGGTCCGGGATCCACGACGGATGCAGGTTGGCCATCTCCTGCGGCGTCTTGAGCGCCGTGGACAGCAGCCACACCAGCGGGAACGCCAGAAAGACCATGTAGGCCAGGAGTGCCGCGTACTGCGGGATCTTCTTCATGACGCCTCCCGCATCTGCCGCCAGAGATAGAAGCCGAGCAGGCCCAGCACGACGATCACGATGGTGACGCCCATGGTCGCCGCGTAGCCGAAGAAGCCGTAGCGGAACGCCTCCTCGTAGGCGAACAGCATCGGCAGCCTCGTCCGCCCTCCGGGACCGCCCTGCGTGAGCACGTAGACGAGGGTGAACTGGTTGACGTTCCACACGAAGTCGAGCGAGGTGATGGTGACGATGACCGGCCGCAACTGCGGCAGCGTGATGCTCCAGAACTTCCGCCAACTGCCCGCGCCGTCGACCTCGCCCGCCTCGTAGAGCTCCTTGGGGATGCCCTGCAGGCCGGCCAGGAGCACCACCGTGGTCTGCGGCATGCCGCTCCAGACGCCCATGACGATGATGGCGGGCAGGGCCCAGTTGAAGTCGGCGAGCCAGTTGATGTCGGTGCCGAACGTGGTGTTCACGATCCCGGCGTCGGGGTGGTAGACCAGCCGCCACATCAGCCCGATGACCACGGGCGGCATCGCCCACGGCACCACGGCCAGCACCCGGGCCAGCCCCCTGAACCACAGGTTCTGGTTGAGCAGCAGCGCCAGTCCTAAAGAGGCCAGGAACTGCAGCCCGGTCACCGACACGGCCCAGATCAGGCCGATCCTGATCGACGCCCAGAACTCCTCGTCGGCGAGCAGGGTGCCGAAGTTCTCCAGGCCGACGAAGCTGGTGACGTGGTTGCGCCCCGACTCGGCGTCGGTGAAGGCCAGGCCGATGCCGTACAGCAGCGGGCCCACGCTGAACAGCAGGACCGGCACCAGCGCGGGCAGCATGAGCACCCACATCTCGCGGTTCTGCCGCGAGGCGCCGCTCTTACGCCGCCTGCTCCGCGGCGCCTGCGCGGGCCTGGTCGCGGTCGCCGTCATGAAGACCTTCCTCCTTCGGACGCCTCGCCTGCGGTGGACGCGCGGACCACCAGGCGGGGTAGGACGGTGACCAGGCGGGGCTCGCGGTCGCCGTGCTGCAGCCGGTCGAGCAGCAGTTCGGCGGCGGCCTTGCCGCGTTCGGCGGAGCCCAGCGAGACGCTGGTGAGCGACGGCCAGGAGGCGGCGGCCAGGTCGGTGTCGTCCATGCCGACCACCGCCACATCCTGCGGCACCCGCTTGCCCGCCGCGCGCAGCACGTCGAGCGCGCCCAGCGCGATCAGGTCGTTGGCGCACATCAGCGCGTCGATGTCGGGCATGCGCCGCAGCAGCGCCGCCACCGCGCGACGGCCCTCCTCGCGGTAGAAGTCGCCGATCTCCACCAGTCGCTCGTCGTACCGCAGGCCGACCGCCTCCAGCGCCTCCCGGTAGGCGGCGCCGCGGGCGGCTCCGGGCACGGTGTCGAGCGGGCCGTTGACCATCCCGATCCGGCGGCGGCCGAGCGCGTACAGGTGATCGATGGCGAGCCGGACACCGGTGCGCGAGTCCGCGCGTACGTTGTCCACCCGCGTCCCCTCGGGCACCGAGCCGATGATCACGACGGGTGCCCTGGCGGTGGCGAGCATCCGCAGGTGCGTCTCGGTGACGCGCAGCGGGCTCATGATCAGCCCGTCGACGTAGCGCTCGCCGAGGCTGTGCAGCACGTCGATCTCGTCGGCGGCGACGGCGTCGGTGGAGTGCAGCACCAGCCGGTAGCCGGCCGCCTTGAGCACGGGCTGAATCTGCCGCAGCATGGCCAGGTAGGCCGGGTTGCCGACGTCGGCCATGGCGAACGCGACCTGGTGGGTGCGGCGCGACTTGAGCGATCTGGCCACGGCGTTGCGTACGTAGCCGAGCTCGTCGGCGGCGGCCATCACCTTGCGCACGGTCTCCTGCCTGGTCGGCAGGCCGTTCAGCACCCGCGAGACCGAGGCGATGGAGACGCCCGCGCGCTCGGCGATCGTGGTGATCGTGGGTCCGTCGGCCACGGCTCTCCTTCCCTGCGCGTCCATGAGTCCGTAAAATCGCTGTAAACGTTTACTGCGTGTGGCACATGAAACATGCACGTTACGTACGGGGTCAAGTCACGATCACATAACACCAGGTCAACCCCCTGCCGGGCTCCGTCTGACGGACGGGCGGGCCGACGGACGGGCGGAGTCATGCCCGTCCGTCGTACCGGATCCGGGTCGGATCAGCGCGAGTCCGCCGGGACGGGGGCGGGGGTGCGGATCAGGGCGCGGATGGCGGGCGTGCCCGCGAGGGCGACGGCGGCGGCCAGCAGGGCCGGGAGGATCAGCGCGACCTCGAGCGACCAGGTCTGCGCGAGGAAGCCGAGCAGCGCGGGCCCCACCAGCAGCCCGCTGTAGCCGAACGCCGTGACCAGGGCCAGCGCGCGGCCGACCCGGCTGCCCGCCGCGCCCACCGCGCTGAAGATCACCGGAACGACGGTGGCCAGCCCGACGCCCGCGAGCGCCCAGCCGGTCCACGCGCACACCACCTGGAGCCCGTCACCGGCGAGCGGCGCGACGAGGACGAGCGCGTACCCGAAGGTGGCGACCAGCCCGGCGAGCTGGATCGTCCGCACGGAGCCGAGACGCGCCCGGATCGGGTCGCCCAGCAGCCGCACGGTCGTCATGGCCACCGAGAAGATCGTGTAGGCGAGCGGCGCGGCGGCCGGGTCGGTGTGCAGCACCCAGCGGGCGTGCAGGGCGGCCCAGTCGATGGCGGCGCCCTCGCTCAGGTGCCCGGCGAACGCGGCGACGCCGAGCAGCGCGACCAGCCCCCAGCGCAGCGGGCTGCCCTCGGGTGCGGCCTCGTCCCCGGTGACGTGCTGGGGCGGGTCCGGCAGCAGCAGCCGGGCCGCCGGCACGTACAGGAACGGCACCACGATCGCCGCCCCCACCAGCAGCGCCTGCGGGTCCAGCCCGGCCTTCAGCGCCCCGGCGGTCAGCGCGCCGCCGGCGGCGCCGCCCAGGCTCCACGTGCCGTGGAAGGCCGAGATGATCGGCCGGCCGTAGACGCGTTCGACCTCGACCGAGTGGGAATTCATGGCCACCTCGGTCACCCCCAGGCCGATCCCGAACACCACGGCCAGCACGGCCAGCGCCAGGTAGGAGGAGGCGAGGGCGGGCCCGAGCAGGACGGCCGCCGACAGCGGGCCGCCGACCCAGCAGACGGCCCGGCTCGACCACTTGTCCACGAGCGGCCCGGCCACCAGCATCGACACCAGCGCGCCGCACGAGATCAGCAGCAGGACGCTGCCGAGCCTGGCCGGGCCGAGTTCCAAGCGGTCGTTGAGCGATGGCAACCCCGCCGCCCACAGGCCCATCACCAACCCGCTGAGAAAGAAAAAGGAGAAGACTGCGATACGGGCGCGCTTGGCGTCTCTTTTGTTCACGGCTAGAGCATAATAACCCGGATGAGGCGCACACAATGGTGATGAACGGTGCGACGACCAGCGCCGGCCTACGGGCGTACAACCGGGTGCGGCTGCTGCGGGCGGTCCACGACTGCGGCGCGACCCGCACCCGATCGAAGCTGACCCAGGACCTGGCGTTGGCCCGGGGTACTGCGTCGGTGCTGGTCAGCGGTCTGGTCGACGACCGGCTGCTGCACGAGGAGCCGTCGGCGGAGCACGGCAGGGGACGGCCCACGCAGGTGCCGGGCCCGCATCCCGAGGGGCCGCTGGCGCTGGCCGTGGACGTCCGGGAGGACTCGTGGGAGGTCGCGGCGTGCGAGCTGGGCGGCCGGGCCACGGTGCTGGACGTACGGCAGCACGACGGCACGCCGGAGGGGGCCCTCGGGCCGCTGGGTGAAGTGCTGCGGAAGCAGATCGGGCGGCTCGGGTCCCGGGTGATCGGGGTGGGCGTGGCCGTGGCGGGGCCGGTGCGCGACGGCGGCCTGGTGGACGTGGCGCATCTGCGCTGGCGCTCGGTGAACGTACCCGCGCTGCTCGACCTCGGCGCCGTGGTCCCGCGGGTGGGGAACGACACGGCCTTCGCGGCTCTGGCCGAGGCGCGGCGGGGGCGCTTGCGTGGGACCGGGGTGGGGCTGCACGTCCATGTCGACTTCGACCTGGGCGGCGTGCTCGTGGTGGACGGCCGCCCGCTGGAGGGGGCCGGCGGGATGGGCGCCGAGTTCGGCCACATGCCGCTCACGGGCGGCGACGCGCCCTGCATGTGCGGCGCGCACGGCTGCTGGGGGCTGGAGGTCGGGGCGAACGCGCTCCTGCGCCACATGGGCCTGGCGTACGGCGGCGGCCAGGGCCGCGCCGACGCCCGCCGCATCCTCGCCGCGGTCTCGGCCGGCCAGCCGGACGATGGGGCGGCGCTGCGTGCGGTCGCGACGAACGCGCGGGCACTCGGCCGAGGGCTGGCGGCGCTGGTGAACGCGCACGATCCGGCGGTGGTGACACTGTCCGGCCTGGGCGTCGACCTGTACGATCGAGCGCTCCCCACCTTGATGGAGTCGTTCGGCCGCGGTCTGATGACGATCCGCGGCGAGCGGCCGCCTGTGATAGCCCCCTCGGCCCTGGGCTGGCACGGTCCGCTGGTCGGTGCCATGGAGTCGGTGTTCGACATGTTCCTCACCGTCTCCGGCGTCGAATCCTGGCACGGCGGCGGGTGAACACCCCGCCCACCGGGCCGCCTAAGGCAGCCGAGAGCGACCCGGCCGACGGGCTCGGCCGCGGGTTCGCGAGGTAAGGGAAGGCTTGGTTAAGCATCCTGACCTCCCGTTTTAAGGACACCCCCATGTCGTCATCGTACGTCGAGGTGCTGGTCGACGTCCTGCAGCCCCACTTCACCGGAGCGTCGCCCACCCGCTTTCACCGCCCACGACACGCCCGAACGGCGAATGTGACGGATACCACGCGCAAGGGCGTAAACCGCCCACGCGATTCATGATCTTGCACAGGTGAACCGGCGGCCCCGGCCAAGCCGGCGGCGACTGGCGGGGAGCCGTACGACCTGGTAAGAGACCATTTCGGGTCCCTCTGAGGTGGCTTCTCCCCCTGGGCGGGCTACGGTGTGGAGAAGCCCGTGGTCGGCGGCACAGGGGCCGGCGGCGGCATGGTCACGCGGCACGTGGCGCGCGCCGAAGCGGCCTCTTCGACGTGGCACACACGCTGAGCGGGCGCTTTCCACAACACGAACCGCTGGTATGGGCCATGATTAGCCACTGCACTACGGGTTACAGAATCCCCGATCCCAAATTCCCCGAGGAGAACCGAGATGGCACTTCCCATTCTCACCCCCGAGCAGCGCAAGGCAGCTCTGGAGAAGGCCGCGGAGGCACGCGCGGCTCGCACCGCTCTGCTGGGCAAGGTCAAGGCCGGTGAGCTGACTTTCGCGCAGCTGCTGGAGCGCGATGACGACATCGCCAAGAAGATCAAGGTGTCGCAGGCCCTGCGCGCGGTCAAGGGCGTCGGCCCGGCCAAGGCCACCGCGCTGATGGAGGAGGCCGGCGTCGACGAGAAGCGTCGCCTCGGCGGCCTGGGCGCCCAGCAGCGCAAGAAGCTGGTCGACGCGCTCGGCTGACCACCGGGCGGCCAGGTCCGCGCGCGAAGCCGCGCGGACCGGCCAGCGCTCCCCCAAAGCCTGTCAGGACCGCAGATAGGCGAGTACGGCCAGCACGCGCCGATGCTGATCGCTGTCGTCGGCGTACAGCCCGAGTTTGCTGAAGATGCTCCTGATGTGCTTCTCCACGGCCCCGTCGCTGATGACCAGCTGCCTGCCGATGGCGGGATTGGACTTCCCCTCGGCCATCAGCCCGAGCACCTCCCGCTCACGCGGCGTGAGCTGCGCCAACGGGTCGTCCCTGCGCCTGCGCACCATCAATTGGGACACCACCTGAGGATCGAACACGGTCCCCCCGGCGGCGACCCGACGGAGGCCCTCCAGGAACTCGTCCACGTCCACGACCCGGTCCTTCAGCAGGTAGCCCACGGCGCCCCGGGCGTCGGCGAGCAGGTCGTCGGCGTAGGAGACCTCGACGTACTGCGAAAGGATCAGCACCGGCGCCCCCGGGACCCGGCGGCGCGCCTCCACGGCGGCCCTGAGCCCCTCGTCGGTGAACGACGGCGGCATCCGCACGTCGACCACCGACACGTCCGGCCGGTGCTCGGCCACCGCCTCGACGAGCCCGTCTCCGTCACCGACGGTCGCGACCACCTCGCAGCCGAACTCTTCGAGCAGCCTGACCAGGCCCTCTCTGATCAATACCGCGTCATCGGCCACGACTACGCGCACGGCACCTCCGCCACGATCACAGTCGGCCCGCCGTCCGGTGACTGCACGGCCAGCTCCCCGTCGACCGCGCGGAGCCGGTCGGCCAGACCGGCGAGACCGTGTCCCTTGGCGACGTGTGCGCCGCCGACCCCATCATCCCCGATGGTAAGCATGAGAATGTCACCGATGCGGACGAGCTGGATCGTGCAGATGGTGGCGCGGCTGTGCTTGGCGACGTTCGTGAGCGTCTCGGCGACGACGAAGTAGATGGCGTTCTCGACCGCGGCCTGGTAGCGCTGGACGGTCTGTACGTCGAGGTCGACCGGGATGGTGCAGCGCCCGGCGAGGGCGGCCAGCGCCGGGGCGAGGCCGCGGTCCGACAGGATGGGCGGCGCGATGCCGCGTGACAGGGCGCGCAGTTCGTCGAGCGTCTCGCGGGTGGCGGTGATCGCCGAGCTGATCGTGGCCTGCGCGGCGTCGGGGTCCTTGCGCATCTGCCGCTGCGCCCTGGACAGCTCCATGGCCAGCGAGACGAGGCGCTGCTGCGGGCCGTCGTGGATGTCGCGCTCCAGCTTGCGCAGCGCGTTGGCCTCGGCGGAGACGGCCGCGGCCCGGCCCTCGGCCAGGTCGTCGATGCGCTCCTGCAGCTCGGCGACGCCGGTCAGCAGCGCCCTGCCGATCCCGGCCCGCAGCAGTGCGGAGGCGCGCGTCATGATCGGCATGATGAGCAGGCCGATCAGGCCGAGGACGACGTAGAAGACCGAGTTCACCCAGTAGCCCCGGCCGATCCCGAGCAGCTCGGGCAGCTCGACGTTGTCGGGGATGCGCGAGGTGATGAGGCCGTACAGGGGGTAGGTCAGCCCGGCGATCGGCAGCGCCCAGAACACCACGGTCAGCACGAACGACACGATGGCCAGCGGGAAGTTGAGTATCCCGTGCAGCAGGTCGAGCCATGACTGCCCGCTGGTCATCGGGTTCACCAGCCGGCGGAACCGGCCGGCCCCGGCGGGCGCGGGCTTGTAGCGGGGGCGTACCGGAGGGCGCTTGAGCACGTCGGAGAGCCAGCCGCGCTCCGCGTCCGCGAAACCCCGGGCGATCATGAGTGTCCCCGCGAGCAGCGGCACGCCGACCCACACGATCGCCGTGCCCACACCGGCGGCCATGCCGGCGATCAGGAGCGCGAAGGCGATGACGGCCGTGGGGAAGCCGACCAGCGTGTAGCGGGTGTCCAGGAGGACACGTCTCATGAGGGAGCGCATGGCGTTCACGGTACGACTGTGGCACGCCCGGATCGACCCGGTGCGCAGGTATATGGCGGTAGGGCCTGCCCTACCTTCCGTGGTGGTGTGATCTTGCCTCGAAGAGGGCGGCCCACGGCACTGTGCCGGAGCGGCCGCGGCGGAAGGCTTGAGGCCTCACCTTCCGGATGAATCGAGGCCCCCCATGACCGCGTTGCTCGACCACCCGGCGCCTCTGCCGGCGGCCGCTGTACCGGTCCGCCCCGCTCCGGCGGGGAGGGCGGGGGTCAGGGACCCGTTCATCGACATCCTGCGGGTGTTCGGGATGGCGCTGGTGGTGCTGCAGCACTGGACGATTCCGGTGCTCGTCTTCGACGGGGCCCGCCTGACGACCGGCAACGCCCTGTCGACGCCGGGGGTGTGGGTGGTGACCTGGGTCAGCCAGGTGATGCCGCTGGTGTTCTTCGCGGGCGGCGCCGCCAACGCCATCAGCTTCGGCCGGGCGGCGCACGGGGGGCCGCGGTGGCTGGCCACCCGGCTGCGCCGGCTGGCCTGGCCCATCCTGCCGCTGGCCGCGGTCTGGATCCCGCTCCCCCAGTTGCTGGTCACCCTGGGCGTGCCCAGGCAGCCGCTGGAGGTGGGCTCGTCGCTCACCGGCCAGCTCCTGTGGTTCCTCGCCGTCTACCTGATCGCGGTCACGGCCACGCCGTACATGATGAGGCTGCACGAGAGGTACGGCCTGCGCGTCCCGGTCGTCCTGGCGGCCGGGGCGGTCCTGACGGACGTGGTGCGGTTCTCGACCGGGCTGGACGCGCTGGGCTACCTCAACATCGTGTTCGTCTGGCTGGCGGTGCACCAGCTCGGTTTCCGGTACGCCGAAGGACGGCTGAGGCGCCCCGGGCTGATGGCGATCGGCGGGTTCGGGGCCGCGGCGCTGCTCGTGGCGTTCGGCCCGTACCCGGGCAGCATGATCGGCCTGCCCGGCGCCGAGGTGTCGAACATGGCCCCGCCCACGCTGGCCATGCTGGCCGTCTCGGTCGGCCAGATCGGGCTGGCCACGCTGCTGCGGCCGTGGATCCTGCGGCTGCGGACCGAGAAGCTGCTCGCCTGGGCGGGGCCGCGCATCATGACCGTCTACCTGTGGCACATGCCGGCGCTGTTCGCGGTCACCGGCGTGGTCGTCGTCGGCCTCGGCATCGATACCCCGGCGCCGGGCGGCCTGGGCTGGTTCGCCGGGTGGCCGATCTGGTTCGGGGCGCTCTGCCTGGTGATGTGGCCGCTGCTGAAGGGCTTCTCGCGGTTCGAGGAGCCGCCGGCGCTGCCGTACGGCGAGGCCACGTGGCGGGGCACGCTCACCTCGGCGGCGCTGGTCGGCGGCGGGCTGCTGGCGCTGACCGTGGCGGGGTTCGCGCCCGGCAACACGCCGTTCCTGGCGATCCTGGCGATCCTGGGCGGGCTGCTGCTTACGGGTCCGCGGGCCCGCGTGTGAGGATTCGGACACACGGTGGCCATCCGAAATCCTTGAAGAATGCGATCACATGACGCACATCCAGCCGACGCAGATCCAGCCCCTGTCCGAAGCCGACCTGCCCGGTGTCGCCGAGATCTACGCGCACTACGTGACGGAGTCGGTGGCGACCTTCGACGAGACGCCCCTCGACACCGAGGCGTGGCGGCTGAAGGCGGCGGCGATCGCCGAGGCGGGCCTGCCGTTCCTGGTGGCCAAGGAGGGCGACCAGGTGCTGGGGTTCGCCTACTGCGGGCGCTACCGCCCCAAGCCCGCCTACCGGCACACCGTCGAGGACACGATCTACCTCTCGCCCGGCGCGACCGGGCGCGGACTGGGCCGGCGACTGCTCGGCGAGCTGATCTCCCGCGCCTCCGAGGCCGGCGCCCGGCAGATGATCGCGGTGATCGCCGACGGCGGCGATCCGGCGTCGCTGAAGCTGCACGCCGCGTTCGGGTTCGCGGAGGCGGGCCGATTGAGGTCGGTCGGGTTCAAGCACGGGCGGTGGATCGACACCATCCTCTACCAGCTCGAACTCGGCTAGCACGGCGATATCGGACGGCCATCGGGCGCTGCCGGACCGGGTTGGGTTCGACCATCCGGCAAACTTCGGCAGGATAGAGGGTGTGAGCCTCCTCGTTGACCGCCTGCCGGAAGAGATCGACGCCGCCCCGGACGCCATTTTCGACGCGTTCGTTACCTGGAACTCCGAACGGGGGCTCACGCTCTATCCCGCTCAGGAGGAGGCGCTCATCGAGGTCGTCTCCGGGAGCAACGTGATCCTGGCCACCCCGACGGGCTCCGGCAAGAGCCTGGTCGCGGCGGGTGCCCACTTCGCCGCGCTGACCAGGGACATCCGCACCTTCTACACCGCGCCGATCAAGGCGCTGGTCTCGGAGAAGTTCTTCGACCTGGTCTCCGTCTTCGGCACCGAGAACGTCGGCATGATGACCGGCGACGCCAGCGTCAACCCGGGCGCCCCGATCATCTGCTGCACGGCCGAGATCCTGGCCAACGTGGCGCTGCGCGACGGCGCGGCGGCCGACATCGGCCAGGTCGTCATGGACGAGTTCCACTTCTACGCCGAGCCCGACCGGGGCTGGGCCTGGCAGGTGCCGCTGCTGGAGCTGCCGAACGTGCAGTTCGTGCTGATGTCGGCGACGCTCGGCGACGTCTCGATGTTCGAGCGCGACCTGACCCGGCGCACCGGGCGGCCCACCGCGGTCGTCAAGCACGCCGAGCGGCCGGTGCCGCTGATCTACTCCTACCGGATGACGCCCCTGCACGAGACGCTGGAGGAGATGCTCCGCACCGGCCAGGCCCCGGTCTACGTGGTGCACTTCACCCAGGCCGCCGCCATGGAGCGGGCGCAGTCCCTGATGTCCATCAACATGGCGACGAAGGCCGAGAAGGAGGCCATCGCCACGCTGATCGGCGGCTTCCGCTTCACCACCCGGTTCGGCCGGGCCCTGTCCCGCCTCGTCCGGCACGGCATCGGCGTCCACCACGCCGGGATGCTGCCCAAATACCGGCGGCTGGTGGAGCGGCTGGCCCAGGCCGGGCTGCTGAAGGTCATCTGCGGCACCGACACCCTCGGCGTCGGCGTCAACGTGCCGATCCGGACCGTGCTGTTCACCGCGCTGTCCAAGTACGACGGCAACAAGGTGCGCCGCCTGCGCGCCCGCGAGTTCCACCAGATCGCCGGGCGGGCCGGGCGGGCCGGCTTCGACACCATCGGCTACGTCGCCTGCCAGGCTCCCGAGCACGACATCGAGAACGCCAAGGCGCTGGCGAAGATCGGCGACGACCCCAAGCGGCGGCGCGGCTACGCCCGCAAGAAGCCGCCGGAGGGGTTCGTCGGCTGGAGCGAGGAGACGTTCGAGAAGCTGCAGACCGCCGAGCCCGAGCCGCTCAACTCCCGGTTCAAGGTCACCAACGCCATGCTGCTCGCGATCATCAACCGGCCCGGCGACTGCTTCCAGGCGATGAAGCACCTGCTCACCGACAACCACGAGGACCGCAAGTGGCAGCGGCGGCACATCAGCCAGGCCATCGCCATCTACCGGTCGCTGCTCGCGGGCGGCATCGTCGAGCAGCTCGCCGAGGCCGACGAGCAGGGCCGGCGGGCCAGGCTGACGATCGACCTGCAGGAGGACTTCGCGCTCAACCAGGCGCTGTCCACGTTCGCGCTGGCCGCCTTCGACCTGCTCGACCACGACTCGCCGAGCTACGCCCTCGACATGGTGTCGATCGTCGAGTCCATCCTCGACGACCCGCGCCAGATCCTGTCGGCCCAGCTGAAGAAGGCCAGGGGCGAGGCCATCGGGCAGATGAAGGCCGACGGCATCGAGTACGAGGAGCGGATGGAGCAGCTCGCCGAGGTCATGTACCCGATGCCGCTCGAAGACCTGCTGCTCGGGGCATATGAGACCTACCGGCACGGGCATCCGTGGGTGGGCGACTACACGGTCAGCCCCAAGAGCGTGGTGCGCGACATGTACGAGCGGGCCATGACGTTCGCCGACTACATCCAGTTCTACGAGCTGGCCAGGTCGGAGGGCACGGTGCTGCGCTACCTGGCCGACGCCTACCGGACGCTGTCGCGCACGGTCCCCGAGCACCTCAAGACCGAGGACCTCATCGACCTGATCGAGTGGCTGGGCGAGCTGGTCAGGCAGGTCGACTCCTCGCTCATCGACGAGTGGGAGAAGCTGGCCAACCCCGAGGACGCGCTGGAGCGCAAGGACCAGCTCGAGGCCAAGGTCCGCCCGGTCACCGCCAACACGCGGGCGTTCCGGGTGCTGGTGCGCAACGCGATGTTCCGCCTGGTCGAGCTCTGCGCCATCGAGAAGGAGAACGAGCTGGCGGAGCTGGCGCCCGACGTCGACTGGGGCGCGGCGCTCGACGCCTACTACGCCGACCACGAGGAGATCTTCACCGACGCCGACGCGCGGGGTCCCGCGCTGCTGCGCATCGAGGAGGAGGACGGCCTGTGGAAGGTGCGCCAGACCATCAAGGACCCGGCCGGTGACGGCGACTGGGGCATCGACGCGCAGATCGACCTGGCCGGCTCCGACGAGGAGGGCCGCGCGGTGGTGCACGTGCAGGGACTCAACAGACTCTGACGGGATAAGCCGTGTGCCGGAGCGGACTGGCAAGGGCGCCCCGGCACACGCCTGTTATTTAAGTGTCCGACAGCCAAGTTCGTCATCGCGTCATGGCAATGTCTCAAGATCGAGACATTCGGCGGGCTGTCCGAGGTCTCGCACCGCCTCGCTCGCGGCTCATGGGACAAAATAGGCGAATGAGCGACACAGAGAACAGGCGGGTGCTCGGGCTGCTCGCCCAGGACGACACGCTGCGGGCCTTCGCCTCCCTGGTCCTCGGCGTCACCGACGGGCTGTCGCCGAAGGTCCTGGCCCGGCTGGCCGCCGGCGGGCTGGCCGTGCAGGGGGAGGACGGCGGGTGGCGGGCGGCGCCGGAGAAGTTCCGTGAGCTGTTACGGGCGCGGGCCGCCGAACCCGAGCCCGAGGTGAGCACCGAGGAGCGGCTGCTGCAGACGTTCCTGGTCGACGGGCGGCTGAAGAGCATGCCGATGAAGCACGAGAAGCGGGTCGTGGTGCTCCGCTACATCTCGCGGGTGTTCGAGCCCGGTGTCCGGTATCCGGAGAAGGACGTGAACGTCGCGCTGCGGGCCTTCCACGATGACTACGCGGCTCTGCGGAGGTATCTGGTGGACGAGTGCCTGCTGTCCAGGGAGGACAACGTCTACTGGCGCAGCGGCGGCCCGGTGGAGCTCTAGCGCTGGAGGTTGCTGGTCCAGGCGTCGATCTTGGCCTGCCACCGCGCGGCGTCCTCCGGCCGGCCGGGGACGCCCGGCCGGGTCTGCCAGGGCAGCGGCCCCGACTCGGGCCGGTACTCCACCCCGATCGCGGCCAGCCGCGGCAGGTGGGCCGCCAGCCGTAGGCGGAAGTCGGCCAGGTCCCGGGCGGGCGGGCTCCACACCGTCTCCGCGAACGCCACCACCCGCGGGAAGGCCATGTACTCCAGGCGCCGGTTGGAGTCGATCAGCTCGGTCCAGAGGCCGCACTGCGACCCGAGGACCCGTGCCCCGGCCGGATCGTCGCGCAGCTCCTTCGGAACCGGGTCGAAGGCGTACACGTCCTCCAGCGTCAGCACGGTCCCGAACGGCACCGGCTCGTCCTCCCCCGGGCCCTGCCGGTAGTCGAAGTAGACGGAGGTGTTGGGGCAGGTGATCACGTCGTGCCCGGAGCGGGCCGCCGACACCGCCCCCAGGTCGCCGCGCCAGGAGGCCACCACGGCGCCCGGCGCGAGCCCGCCTTCCAGGATCTCGTCCCAGCCCACCAGCCTGCGTCCCCGCGCGGCCAGGTAGTCGTCGAAGCGGTGGATGAACCAGCTCTGCAGCTCGTCCTCGTCCCGCAGCCCCAGCTCGCCGATGCGGCGCTGCGCGGCGGGGCTGTCGCGCCACTGGTCCTTGCGGCACTCGTCGCCGCCGACGCACACGTACGGGCTCGGGAACAGCTCCAGCACCTCGTCGAAGACGTTCTGGAAGAAGGTGACCGTGCTGTCCTCGACGTTCAGCACGTTCACGCCGACGCCCCAGGTGGTGCGCACCTCCAGCGGGGTGTCGAGGTTGCCCAGCTCGGGGTAGGCGGCGATGGCGGCCTGGGTGTGGCCGGGCAGGTCGATCTCCGGCACGACCGTGACGAACCGCCGCGCCGCGTAGGCGACGATCTCCCGCAGGTCGTCCTGGGTGTAGTAGCCGCCGTGCGGGCGGCCGTCCAGGGCGCCGTTCCAGCCGGTCTGGCTCTCCTTGCGCCAGGCGCCGACCTCGGTCAGCCGGGGGTAGCGCTTGATCTCGACGCGCCAGCCCTGGTCGTCGGTGAGGTGCAGGTGCAGCACGTTGAGCTTGTGCAGCGCCATCAGGTCGATGAACCGCAGCAAATCATGCTTGGTCATGAAATGTCGGGCGACGTCGAGGATGCAGCCGCGCCACCCGAACCTCGGCTCGTCCTCGATCCGGACGGCGGGCAGCACCAGCGGCTCCCCCGCCGCCGCCTTCCTGAACGCGGCGGCCGGGAGCAGTTGCCGCAGCGTCTGCGCCCCGTAGAACACCCCCGCCGGGCCGCCCCCCTCGATCACGACGCCGTCGTCGGCCACACTCAGCCGGTACGCCTCAGGTGACAGCTCGTCGCGGAGCCGGAGAGTGATCGTTCCCGAGCCCGGCCCCGGCAGCAACTCGCCGCCGGCGACCGGGCTCAGCTCGCCCCGCAACCAGGAGGCGACTCCGCCGAGCGCCGGCTCCGCGGTCAGAGCGGTGTCCCGGTCGAGGACGAACCGACCCTGGCGGACCTCGTAGCGGACGGGCTTGGGAACGATCATGAGCTCTCTTCCTACTGGCAGGTTATGGACGCGTCGGCGAAGTCGGCATGGTCGGAGGTGGCGTTGTCGCCGCCGTTGGTCGCGACCAGCCGGACGTAGGTGGCGCCCTTCACCGACGCGGTGACCTTCCTGGCCGGCTGCGCGCCGGTGACGACGCCCGAGTGGGCGACCCGGCCGCCGTCGGCCCAGACTTCGAGGTCGGCCGACCCCGCCGCGCCCACCTCGTCGTCGATCCCGGCCTGGAACTCGACGGTCGAGCAGCGACCCGCGGTGTAGAACTCGATGTCGGCAGGCGCGTGGGCACCGAGCCCCTTGGCGTACCGGACCCCCTCGATGGTGATCGGCTTGCCGTCTCCGGCGGGCTTCTCGCCGTTGCTGGTGTCCTTCTCGACCGGGCCGAAGTAGTTCGCGACGCGGGTCCAGGGCAGGTCGCTCAGGTACGTACGGCCTGCTCCGGGCGCCCGCGCCACCTTGACGACGGCGGTGGCCGTGGTCTTGGCGGCTGTCGCGGTGATCTCGTAGTCCTTGAGCTCCGCTCCGGCGGGCGGCGTGACCGCCCACTTCACGGTGAACGTCTCGCCGCCGTCCAGCCGCCCGGTCCTGGTGGCCGTCCGAGCTTTGGCCCGCCACCCGTCCGGTACGGCCAGCGCCACCTCGACGTCGCGCAGCCGGTCCGTACCCCCGGTGTTGGTGACCCTGGTGACGACCTCCCGCTCCACGCCCGGTTCCAGCACGGACAGGTGGTCCTCACCCGGGCCTGCGGCCGGGTCCGCCTCCACCAGCACGGCGGGCGGGGCCTGCTCCCGGCTCACGCCCACCCGATACAGCACGGACCCGTGGGCGGGCACCTGGGCCGCCAGGTCGCCCGCCGTGGTGGTGACCGCGCCGGTCCACAGCTCCTCGACGCGGTAGCGGGCGGGCTTGAGCCGGGTGGAGATCGTCGCCGCCCGGTCGCTCTCGTTGAACAGCAGGATCGCCTGATCCCCGTTGGCCAGGGGCTTGGACAGCACGTGGTACCAGCCGTCGGACGTCACGAACCGGCCCTGGACGCCCAGCGCGTCCTGGTCGACGGCGATCACCTTGGGGTTGGCGACGATCGCCGGCGGCGCCTTGGCCGGGTCGGCCTGGAGGATGAGCGGGGAGGCGCCGATGGCCCAGAGGCTGACCTGGGTGCGGTACTCGGCGTCGGTCATGCCGCCCCGGCCCGCCTGGACCAGGTCGGGGTCCGCCCAGCTCCCGGGGCCCGCGTACTCGGCTCTGAGCTGGTTGAACTCCCAGATGTCGACCATGTTCGGATAGCTATCGGAGATGGGCCTGTTGAAGACGTTGGTCCGCCAGGTGGTGGCCTTCGCGTCCTTGCCCCAGAGCCACGGCACGGTGCTGCCGTCCTCGTTGTTCATCGCGAAGACGATCGCGTCGCCGAGCGCCTGGCGCATGCGCGGGTAGAGGGTCTGGGCGATCTGCTGGACGTTCTGGCCGGGGAAGTCGGCGGCCGGGACATTGCACCAGTCGTACTTGACGTAGTCGACGCCCCAGCCCTTGACCTGCTCGGCGTCGGCGGTCTCGTTCTTGTAGGAGCCGGGGCCGCCGCCGGAGCACGCCTTGGTGCCCGCCGACAGGCTCAGGCCGAGCTTGAGCCCCTTGCCGTGCAGGTAGTCGGCCAGCGCCTTGACGCCGGAGGGGAAGCGGGTGGCGTCGGGGGCCAGCGCTCCGCCCGTACGCTGGGCGGCCAGCCAGCAGTCGTCGATGATGACGTGGCGGTAGCCGGCCGGGGCGAGCGGGGCCAGGGCGTCGGCCGCCTGCCGTACGGACGCCTCCGAGACGGAGCAGCCGAGCGAACGGCTGCTCCAGCCCATCGGCGGCCCGCTCACGGCGGCGCCGGAGGCGGGTAACGGCACGAAGGGCAGGGTGAGGAGGGCCGCCGCGAGGGCGGCCGTGGTTGTGCGCATGAGGGTCCCGTCAGGCTGGGTGGAGCGCCGGGTCGCCGGGCTCGATGACGAAGGAGCCGGAGGTGTAGGCGGGGGCGTAGGGCTCGGTGACGCGGGAGAGCGAGCGGAAGTCGACCTTCATCTCGTGCTCGGTGAGCTTGGCCCGTACGTAGCCGCGGCGGCCGTTGAAGAACTTCACGTGCGGGTTCTCGTCGAGCAGCACCTGCGTGTTCGGGTACTCGTCGAGGCCGTTTCCGGCGCTGCTGACCGAGGTGGTGACGAGCTCGACGGCGACCGACTTGGACGACGGGTCCTGGTAGTCGCGCTTGATCTCGCCCGCCCAGTGCGAGTGCACGTCACCGGTGAGCACGACGCCGTTGCGCTTGTAGTCGTCGATGGCGGCGGCCAGCCGGTTGCGGGAGGCGACGTAGCCGTCCCAGCCCTCGTTGGAGTAGCCCTTGCCCTCGCCGTTGGTCCAGTCCATCTCCATGAAGAAGACCTGCTGGCCGAGCAGGTCCCAGGTGGCCTTGGAGCCGCGCAGCTCGCCGTCGAGCCAGGCTTCCTGGTCGGCGCCGAGAATGGTCCGGTTGGGGGCGAACCGCTCCAGGCAGTCGGCGCCGACGGTGCCGCTCCTGCCGGTGCAGGCGTAGATGTCGCGGTACTGCCGGGTGTCCAACAGGTGCAGGTTGGCGATCGCGCCCCACCGGATGCTCCGGTACAGCTTGAGCGAGGCCCCGTTCGGCTTGTGGGCGCGGCGCAGCGGCATGTTCTCGTAGTAGGCCTGGAAGGCGTCCGCCCGGCGCTTGAGGAAGGGCGGGTCGGGCTGCTCGGGCACGTCGCCGGCCCAGGCGTTCTCGATGTCGTGGTCGTCCCACACCACCACCCAGGGGGCGATGGCGTGGGCTAACCGCGACTCCGGGTCGGCCTTGTGCTGGGCGTGCCTGAGCCGGTATCCGGCCAGGTCGAGGCACTCTCCCCCGGCCTGGTCGCGCACCGGGTACTTGTAGTCGCCGTACTCGTAGATGTAGTCGCCGAGGAAGGCGATCAGGTCGGGCTGGTCCTCGGCCATCCGGCGGTAGGGGGTGAACCAGCCGGTCTGGTAGTCGGCGCAGGAGGTGAACGACAGGTTGAGCGCGCGGCCCCGCGTGCCGCGGGCGGGGGTGGTCAGGGTGCGGCCCACCGGGGAGAGCTCGCCCGCCGCCTTGAAGCGGTAGAAGTACTCGGTGCCGGGGTTCAGGCCGTCCAGCTCGACGTGGACGCTGTGGGCCGCCTGCGGTCCGGCGAGCTCGACGCCGCGTCGTACGACATGGCGGAAGCTCTCGTCCTTGGCGAGCTGCCATTCGACGGGGACGGGACGCGGCGGCATGCCGCCGAGCCCGTCGAGGGCCACGGGGTCCATGGCCAGGCGGGTCCAGAGGACCACGCCGTCGGGGGCCGGCTCGCCGGAGGCGACGCCGAGCTGGAAGGGGTCGGAGATCGGGGCACGGCGGGCCGCCGCGCGCACGGGTGAGGCACCCAGTGCGGCGGTCAGTCCCAGTCCGGCGCCCCCAGCGAGGAGTGAGCGCCGGCTGATCATTTGACGGTCGCGTTCCCTTCCGTGACGGCCTGGTCGGCGGCCTGCTTGGGGTCGAGCTTGCCGAGGTACATCTCGTTGAAGAGCTGGTTGAGCTTGGTCTCGAAGCCGGTGAACCCGGTGGTGACGGGCAGCGGGAACGTGGTGCCCTTCGACTCCTCGACGAACGGGGAGACGTCGAGCTGCTTGGTCTTCTGCCAGTAGTCGACGTAGCCCTGGGTGAGCCCGTTGAGCGCGGGGAAGATGTAGCCGTCGGCGGCCATCAGCTTCTGCGGCTCCTCGGTGCCGAGGTAGGCGGCCAGTTTCATCGCCTCCTGGGGGTGCGCGCTCTTGGCGTACACGGCCTCCGACAGGCCGTTGAGGTTGACCGCGCGGCCGGCCGGGCCCTCGGGCATGAGGGCGACGCCCACCTCGAAGTTCGCCTCCGGCGCGACGTAGGGCAGCAGCGCGTTGTTGGCCGGGAACATCGCCACCTCGCCCGCCTTGAACATGTCGGTGACCTTGCCGGTCGGCGGGTTCGTCTGGGTCGCGGGCGGCGAGACGTGGTACTTGTTCACCAGGTCGACGCCGAACCGCAGGGCCTGCACGGAGGCGTCGTCGTTGAAGGTGTACTTGCCGAACGGCTTGTCGAGCAGCTTGCCGCCGTTGGAGTTGACCCAGTTCATCCACTGGGTCTGGTAGTGGTTCCAGGAGGCGAAGCCGTAGGTCTTGACCTTGGCCGGGTCGAAGCCGGGGTCCTCGGGGTGCTTGCCGGCCTCGTCCACGGTCAGCTTGCGCGCGGTCTCCAGGAACGTTCCGGAGCCGTCGGGCTTCCAGGTGAGGCCGGCCGGCATCTCGACGCCGGCCTTCTTGAACAGATCCTTGTTGTAGAGCAGGCCGACGATGCCCCAGTCCTTGGGAACGCCGTACAGCTTGTCCTGGTAGGTAAACGACCCGACCACCGTCGGATGAAATTTCGTGGTGTCGAGCTTGAGGGGTGACATGTCGGCCAGGACGCCCTTGGTGACGTACTCGGGGAACTGCGACGGCGTCATCCAGAACACGTCCGGCGCCGTGCCGGCCACCGCGTCCGCGGTGAGCTTGGTCCAGTACTCGTCGTAGGGCAGCAGCTCGATCTTGACGTCGATGTTCGGGTTGGCCTTCTCGAAGGCCGCCATGACCTTGTCGTAGCCCACCTTCTGCTGGTCGTCCCAGAGCCGGTAGGTCAAGGTGACCTTGCCGTCGCCGCCGGTGTCACCACCGCCGCCCGAGCCGCAGGCGGTCAGGGTGAGCGTGGCGGCGGCCAGCAGTGTCACGGCATGGCGGAGCTCGCGTATGCGGGGGGATCGCATAAGACCTCTCTTACTTGAGGCCGGTGAGGACCACCGACCGGACGATGTACTTCTGGAAGAAGATGAAGATCGCGATCATCGGCACCAGCGCGATCAGGCCGCCGGCCATCATGAGGTTGTAGTCCACGCCGATGCCCCGGTTGAGCGTGGCGAGGGCGACCGTCATCACCTTGGTGTCGTCACCGCTGGTGATGATCAGCGGCCAGATGAAGCTGTTCCACGACGAGATCACCGTGATGATCGTCAGCGTGCCGATCGCCGGGCGGCACAGCGGCAGCAGGATCCGGGTGAGGATCTTCAGCGGGCCCGCTCCGTCGATCCGCGCCGCCTCTTCGAGCCCGGCGGGCAGCCCGCGGAAGAACTGCCGCATCAGGAAGATCCCGTACGGCGTGCCCAGCACGTACGGCGCGAGCAGGCCGTACCACGTGTTGACCACGTGCAGCTCCCGCATGATCAGGAACAGCGGGATCATCGTGACGGCGCTCGGCACCATCATCGTGGCCACGTACAGCCAGAAGAGCACCTCGCGCCCGTGGAAGCGCAGCCGCGCGAACGCGTAGGCGGCGAACGTGGTGAACACCAGCTGGCCCAGCGTGAGCAGCGTGGTCATCAGCACCGTGTTGAGGAGATATCGGGGAAAGTCGCCGCTGAGGAGCTTGGTCAGGTTGGCCGTGGTCGGTGGCAGGCCGGGCACCCACGGATCGGTCGAGTTGAGCTGGCTCTGGGTCTTGAGCGCGGTCAGCACCACGAGCAGGTAGGGGAAGACGGCGACGAAGGCGCCCAGGGTGAGCGTGCCGTAGAGCAGGATGCGCTTGGTCATGTCGTCCTTCAGCTCATGTCATAGGTGGTGCGTTTGCCGAAGAACCTGACCTGCGTCAGCGTCACGCCCAGGATGACCGCGAAGAGCAGCATCGACAGCGTCGAGGCGTAGCCGAAGTCGAACTCCCTGAACGCGGTGCCGAAGATCTTGAAGTTGATGACCTCGGTGCTGTGGCCCGGCCCGCCGTTGGTCATCACGAAGACGGTGTCGAAGACCTGGAAGGCGCCGATCAGGTTCGTCACCATGACGAAGAACATCGTGGGGTTGAGCAGCGGCAGCGTCACCCGCCAGAACCGCTGGCGCGGGGTGGCGCCGTCGGTGGCGGCGGCGTCGTAGAGCTCCTTCGGGATGCCCTGCAGCCCGGCCAGGAAGAACAGCATGTTGTAGCCGCTGTACTGCCAGATGTTGACCAGCGCGACGGCGGGCAGGGCCCAGGTGGCGTCCGACAGCCAGTCGGGGCCGGTGACGCCGATCACGGCCAGCGCGCTGTTGATCGCGCCGTCACGCGGGTCGAAGATCCAGTTCCAGACCAGGCCCATGACGATCGGGGTGGCCATCCACGGCACGACGAACAGCGAGCGGAACACCCTGACGCCCTTGATCCGCTGGTTGAGCAGCAGGGCGAGCACCAGGGCCAGGACCGTCTGCAGGGGGATGCAGAGCAGCACGTACACGACGGTGATCCACAGGGAGTGCCAGGACTGCCCGTCTCCGGCCAGGCGGCGGTAGTTGTCCAGCCCCGCGAAGGTCGGGGGCGACAGGAGCTCCCAGTGGAAGAAGCTCAGCACGAAGACGATGACCATCGGCAGCAACAGGAAGGCGAGCACGCCCAGCAGGCTCGGGCCGATGAACAGGTAGGCGTACCAGTCGCGCCTGCTCCTCACGACGGATCCGTCCTGGTGGGGACCATCAGGTGCCTGGTCGTCTCCAGGCCCCAGTCGTCGAGCGCCGCGATCGGGTCGCTGGAGCCGCGCAGGCCGCCTGTGCCCTCGATGTGGGCGGCCCACTCCTTCCGGGCCTCCACCTCGGGGCGCAGGATGATGCAGTCGGGGTCGTTCACCCACCAGCGGGCGTGCAGGAACTCCCGGGCCGCGCCGGTGAGCCGGGCGCCCAGTTGCGACGGCTGGCTGATGTCGCCCGACCTGGGGTGCAGGGTGGGGGCGATGTCCGGGCTGACCCGCATGATGTCGACCAGGCCGAGGCTGGGCAGCATGGGCGCGCCGCAGCCGTGCAGGGTGGCGTCCGGGCCGGCGCCCTCGCGGATCAGCTCCAGCCCGCGCCGGTAGGCGGCGATCGGGTCCAGGTCCTCGTGCCTGCTGCCCGCCAGCGCCCCGGCGTAGATGTAGTCGAGCTTGAAGTGGCTGATGCCGTACGCGCTGAAGGTTCTGAACACCTCGACCAGGTGGGCGGCGGCGTCCGGGTGGGTGACGTCGAGGACGGCCAGGTCCTGGTCCCACATGTGGCCGGCGTGGGCGCCGCCGACCAGCCAGTCGGGGTGCTCGTGGAAGATCCGGCTGCGGTGGCCGACCAGGAAGGGTGCGGTCCACACGCCGGTCCGCCTGCCCGCCTCTGCCAGGGCCCCGGCCAGCTCGCGCAGGGAGCCGAAGCCGGGGCGCGGGTCGAGCCAGTCGCCGATCTCGGCCTCGTAGCCGTCGTCGATGAGGAACATGTCGGCGCCCAGGGCGTGCCGCTCCGACAGGCGGAGGTTGTCCAGGACGTCCTGCTCGGTGACCTTGCCCCAGTAGCCGTACCAGGTGCACCACATGGGCGGGACCGCCGGGAACGCGGCGGGCGCGTACCCCTCGGCCATGCCGTCGGCCCACTCCTCCAGTGACACGCCGATCCGGTGGCGTACGGGACCGTTCGCGCTCACGACCAGCCGGCCGCCCTCCTCGCGCGCCCGGATGGAGGGCACCTCCAGGGGGTTCGGCGCGGACCACAGCTCCATCGGCGCGCCGCCGCCGGGGTCGATCGCGAGCAAGCCCTCGCCCTGGAACACGCCGGCGGGCACCGGGGTGTCGGGGCGGTAGCAGAGGATCTGGATGTTGCCGTCCGCGGGCCTGGGCGGCGTCTCGCCGAGGCGGTAGGCGCCGGTGGGGCTCCACGACTGCCAGCCGTGCTCGAAGACCCGGGCCTCCCCTGGCTGATGGACGACCTCGCCCACGTCTGCGAACGACATCAGACCCTCTATTCCTGTTGATCTACTTACGAAGGAGCGCTTCATTAGTAGCATCAGGGGTTCACGGGGGTCAATGCCCGATCTCGCGCGGAAGTGCCGGTGCTTAAACAGAAACGAACGCTGGCATAATGGCGAGTTACAGAGGACACCTACATTAGGGACGGCGATGGCGAACCTCCGCGGCGGCGACCTGTCCCGGCTCAGGCAGCTCAACTCGCTGACCGCGATACGGGCGCTGCGCGGGGCCGGTCCGCTCACCCTCTCGGCGCTCGCCGAGCGGACGGGGCTGTCGCGGCCCTCCATGAAGGAGGTCGCCGACGAGCTCGTGGAACTGGGCTGGGTGGAGGAGGTGCCGCCTTCGCCGGGCACGATGGGCCGGCCGGCCCGCCGCTACCGGTTCCGCGCCGACAGCGGCTGCCTGGTCGGCATCGACATAGGCGGGCACAACGTACGGGCCGCGCTGTCCGACCTCGACGGCGAGATCCTGGCCGAGACCCGGCAGCCGGTCCTGCCCGGCGCGCCGCTGGAGGAGCGCCTGGCCGCCATAGACCGCGCGGTCTCCGGCTGCCTGGCGCTCAGCGGCAGGTCGGCCGCCGACCTCTGGACGGTGGCCGTCGGCACCACGGGCGTGCTCACTCCGGAGGGCCGCGTCACATTCTCGGCCGCGATCCCCGCCTGGACGGGTCTCGATCTGGCGGGCAAGCTGCGCGAGATGTTCTCGTGCCAGGTGCTGATCGAGAACGACAGCCGCCTGGCCGCACTCGCCGAAGCCCGGCGCGGCGCCGCGCAGGGGGCTCGGGACGTGGTGTTCCTGCACGTCGGGCGGCGCATGGGCACCGGGATCATCATCGACGGCAAGGTGCACAGGGGCTTCGGCGCCGCCGCCGGCGAGATCGTCATGCTGCCGGAGGCCCGCTGGTACGACGCCCCCGAACACCTGAACGGCTGCGAGGTCGTGCCCGAGGGCACGGCGCCCGAGGACGCGGCGGGCTGCACGCTGGCGGCGGCCCGCGACGGCCACCCCGTCGCCCTGGCCGCCGTCGACCGCTACGTGGACGACCTCGCGGTGGGCACGGCGGCCATGGTGCTGGTGCTGGACCCGCAGATGGTGGTGCTGGGGGGCGGCTTCTCCCGCTCGGCCGACGTCCTGCTGGCGCCGCTGCGCGAACGGCTGGAGCGGACCTGCATGCGGATGCCGGAGGTACGGGCTTCGACGCTGGGGGACGAATGCGTGGTGATGGGCGCCATCGACTACGCCGCCGACCACCTGAGCCGCGAGCTGTTCACCTCCGACGCTCCCCTGGCCCCGATGCGCTGACGGCTCGTCAGGCGTTCGGCACCAGGTCGGCACGCGTCATCACGCGGTCGGCACGCGCTCAGCACTCGATCGGCACGCGTCGTCAGGCGGTCGGCCGGAGGCGGGAGCGGAAGTCGCGGGGCGGCATGCCGTACTCGTGGCTGAACGCCCGGCTGAAGTGGAACGGGCTGACGAAGCCCGACGCCGCCGCGACCTGGCCGATGTCCATGTCCGTCACCTCCAGCAGCCGGGCCGCGTGCTGGATCCGCGCTCTGCGTACGGCTCGCATGGGCGTATGGCCCGTTTCTTCGGTGAACAGGTGCGCGAACCGGGAGGCTGACAAGGCGACGGCCCTGGCCAGGGAGGCGACGGAGTGTTGCGCGCCCGGTTCGGCGGCGATGAGGGCCAGTGCCCGATGGACCCGCGCGTCACCGCGCTCCTCGGCGCGCCGAGCGTCACTGGACGGCCGGGCGGCGGCGGTGGCCAGCAGGATCACCTCCTCGACGGCGTTCAGCACCAAGTCTCGTGCGGGGCCTGAGACGGCGACGGCGGGCGCGTACTCGCGCACGGAACGCGCGGGAGGCGCGGGAGGCGCGGGACGCACGGGAGGCGCGGCGGCGGACTCGGGCTCGCGCGGCGGTGGGGCTGTCGGATCCGCGGCTGCCTCGGCCGATGGCGCCCGCGCTGCTCCCCGGGCGGTCCGCGGCGAGGCGGGCGGGAGCCAGCGGGCGTTTCTGGAGGCGCGGTCGAAGGCTTCGTCGATCTGGTCGCGGGTCGGGTCGGGAACGCCGTGGACCAGGTGGCAGCCCGTGGCCCGAGCGTACTCCGCGAGCCACCCCAGCCAGGCCGGGCGCGGCTGGAAGTGCGCCCACCAGAAGCACCACCGCTCCGCCCCCGGCGCCACCCGGTAGTGCTGCGCGGCGCCGGACCCGAGCACCACCAGATCCCCCGGCCCGGCCGTGAACGACACCCCCGCCTGCTCGACCAGCCCCGCCCCGTCCTGCGTCCACATGAGCAACCAGCTCGGCGAGCCGGTGACGCGCCGCGTGACGTACCCGGGCCGGTTGTCGAAGTGGCCCACGATCGTCAGCTCGGCAGCAGGAACAGACATTTCCTCAGCGGTCATAGGCATACCGTTCACCGATCCGGCTCCTTAGCGTGAAGGTATGAGGCTCACAGACTTCCATGATCGAGGATTCGTCCTGGTACCCGGTCTCCTGGCCGAGGAAGAGGTGGCGGAGCTGCGGGAGGAGTTCATGGCGTTGCATGCCCGCGGGCCGATCCCCGGTCACTTCGCCCCGAAGCCGCAAGAACCCGGCGGGCCGTACGACATCCTGCGGGACTATCCGCGTGTCATGCACCCTCACCAGGTCAACGACGTGGCGCTACGGTACCTGCTCGACGCCAGGATCGCCGCCGTACTCCGCGATCTGCTCGGCGAGGAGCCGATAGCAGCCCAGAGCATGTTCTACTTCAAGCCGCCCGGCGCGCGCGGGCAGGCACTGCATCAGGACAACTTCTACTTGCGGGTCGAACCGGGCACGTGCGTGGCCGCCTGGATGGCACTGGATCGCGTCGACCGCGCCAACGGCGGGCTGGAAGTGGTGCCCGGCACGCACCTGATGGACCTGTTCTGTCCCGAGGAGGCCGACAGTGACGTCTCCTTCACCAAGGAGTACGTCCCGCCGCCGCCGGGCCTCGAACGCGTGCCGGTCGACATGGACCCGGGCGACGTGCTGTTCTTCAACGGCAGCCTGGTGCACGGCTCCGAGCCGAACAGCACGGCCGACCGGTTCAGGCGCAGCTTCATCTGCCATTACACGGGCCGTTCCGCCGAACGCATCTCCGCCTACTACCCGACGCTCACGATGGCGGGCGATCCGGTCCACCTGCAGCCCGCCACCGGCGGCGGCCCCTGCGGCACCGAGGCGGTCGGCCCGCACTGAAGCCGCGTCGGTCAGCCGCCGGAAATATCCGACTCGGCGTCTGAAGGAACGACACAGTCCCAAGGGTCGTCCAGCCAGCCGTCCGGCAACTGCACCTTGCCGCGCTCGCCCGACTTCCCGCGCGGGGTGTCGGTGTTGGACGGCCACGGCTGGTCCTGCTCCAGCTTGGCCAGCCCTTCGCGCAGCCCGTCGAGCGACTCGGCGGTGGCCAGCTCGCGGCGCAGCTCGCCGCCGACCGTGAACCCCTTGAGATACCAGCCGACGTGCTTGCGGAAGTCGGCGATCGCGTAACGCTCGATGTTGAAGCACTCGGTGAGCCCCTCGGCATGCCTGGCCATCATCGCGGCCACCTCGCCAAGGCTGGGCCGTACCCGCTCCGAACCGCCGTTGAACGCGTTCTCCAAATCCCGGAACAGCCACGGCCGGCCCAGGCACCCGCGCCCCACGACCACGCCGTCACACCCCGTTTCCGCCATCATGCGCAGCGCGTCGTCGGCGCACCAGATGTCGCCGTTGCCCAGCACCGGCACCTCCGGCACCGCCTCCTTCAGCCGGGCGATCGCGTCCCAGTCGGCCACGCCGCCGTAATGCTGTTTGGCCGTGCGGGCGTGCAGGGCGATCGCCGCGACCCCCTCCTCGACCGCGATGCGGCCGGCGTCCAGGTAGGTGAGGTGATCGTCGTCGATGCCCTTGCGCATCTTCATCGTGACGGGCAGCGGGCCCGCGTTCGCGACGGCCTCGTGCAGGATCCGCCGCAGCAGGTTCCTCTTGTACGGCAGCGCGGAGCCGCCGCCCCGCCTGGTGACCTTGGGGACGGGGCAGCCGAAGTTCAGGTCGATGTGGTCGGCCAGGTCCTCGTCGGCGATCATCTTGGCCGCGCGCCCCACCGTGACGGGGTCGACGCCGTACAGCTGGATGCTCCTCGGCCGCTCCGACTCCGCGAACCTGATCATCCTGAACGTCTTGGGGTTGCGCTCCACGAGCGCCCGGGTCGTGATCATCTCGCACACGAACAACCCGGCGCCCTGCTCGCGGCAGAGCACCCTGAACGACGCGTTGGTGATGCCCGCCATCGGCGCGAGCACGACCGGTGGCCACACCCCTATCGGTCCAATCTTCACTCAGTCAGTTGTAGCGCAGGTCAGGCCCTGACGGGTATTCGCGGATAGGCTGTGAACTGGCGTCTAGTGGGGAGGGGACGGATGCTTCTGCGAGTACGCATCGCATTGCCCGACCGGCCAGGTTCGCTGGCACAGATCACCAGCGTCCTCGGCGGCGTCGGAGCCGACATCACCCAGTTCACGGTTCTCGACAGGGGCGCGGGCCGGGCCGTCGACGACATCACGGTCTTCTGCCCAGAAGGCACCCCCAAGCAGACGCTTCTCAAGAGCCTGCAGAGCGTCGCCGACGTGACAGTCGAAGGCATCTGGACCACCCGTGAGGCCCCGGGCACCTACCCGGAGCTGGAAATTCTCAAATACATCACCACGGCGGGCGACAGGGCGCTGACCACCCTGGTCGACTCGCTGCCGGTGCTGTTCAGCGCCGACTGGGCGGCCACGGTCGCCGAACGGGGCGTCATCTACGCGAGCTGGCGCGCGCCCCAGCACGTGACACTGCCACAGGCCATACCAGCGCGCCCCATGGCGATCACGCTCGACGGCGACCTGCACGTCATCCACGCCCCGCTACCGCCCCTTGCCCTCACCCTCATCCTGGCCAGGAGCGACGGCCCGGCCTTCCACCGCATCGAGGTACACCGCCTCACCCGCATCCTGGAGATCTTCCTGAGCCTGCCCGCCACAGAGCGGAGCGTGGCTCGCCAGCTCCGCAAGTAAGCAACCAGTCGGAAAACCCGCTAGAGTTATGGGGCAACGCGGAAGTGGCTCAGTGGTAGAGCATCACCTTGCCAAGGTGAGGGTCGCGGGTTCGAATCCCGTCTTCCGCTCGGATCAGCGACTCGGTGGAGTGGCCGAGAGGCGAGGCAGCGGCCTGCAAAGCCGTCCACACGGGTTCAAATCCCGTCTCCACCTCCAAGGACGATTAGCTCAGCGGGAGAGCACTTCCCTGACACGGAAGGGGTCACTGGTTCAATCCCAGTATCGTCCACTCCTAGAAACCCCAGGTCAACGGCCTGGGGTTTCTGCTTTTCCAGATCGTTGACAATGGAATCGGGAGCAGAGAATCTGACCAGATCAAGGCCTGGACAGAATTTTCGGGTAGTTCAGCCCGGAGGGCGACGACTGACGGGCCTAGAATTTGGCTCCTTCTTGATCAGGTTCGCGAGTTGCGCGGGCAGGGGCGCTCTCCCAAGCAGATCGCGCGGGCTCTCGGCTTGACGTCGGCTGCGGTGACGCCACTGATTCGCGCCGTGGCAGCACAGGTGCAGGCCGCCAATGCCAAGTCGCTGCCCGGCTTGGTGGGATGCTGGATCAACAGGGGGTGGAGCGCTGGGCTCTCCTACCCTGCCGATCGGGGATGGCTGGACGAGAATCCACAGGACGGCGGGACCGGCGGGCTTGTTGGCGCGTACGCATAGCTGGGACAAACTCGCTGTCAGCGGCTATCTCGTCGACGCCTACTGTCTCGGGGCCAAGAACGCCACCGGCCCCGATATCCAGACCGAGATGGAGTTGCGGCGCTTCCGCGCGCACTACTTCAGCGCCTATCCGCAGGGCTGGCAGGACGCTCCACTAGATCTGGCCCAGCACCTGGTCTTCGGCGGCGCGGCCTACGCCCACAGTCTGGGATTCGAACCGCACCAGGACTTCGCCGCCTGTTCAGCCCAGCTGGATACCTGGTCCGGCCCTGCGGCGATCACTTTTGGCAAGGACGGCAGACCGCTCTATATCTCCGGCCCTTACGACAGCCCCTCCCTGGTCACGACCACACTCAACCGTTCGGTGGGCAAGGGGAACTACGACTTCGTCCTCGGCGCACCCGAGCTCGACACTTTCGATCGCCGTGGGTAAATCCGCTGGGGATTGTTGGAACTGTGTGATCGGCCAGTAGCCCTCTACGACGCGACACCCGTGGAATCACGCGGCGCAGAAGGCGCTCGGTTGGCGGATCAGCGGGTTGCGGGCGAGGCGCTCGCGCGGGCCGCGAACGGTTGGTTAGAGCCAGTTCTCGGTCAGCCGGGCCAGTTCATGCTCATCGCGTCCACGCGCCTCCCGCTCGTGATCGAAGAGTGCCTGAGTTTTGGTCAACACCAGGGTGTACGGCCTGCCCTGCCGCCTGGTCTGGTGCGTGACGGGCAGTTCGGCGCTGTCGATGCGGGAATGCACATGCCTGCGCCCATCCTTGACCAGCGGCCACTCCAAGGCGCGTCGTCCACCGGCACGCAGGAACGCGCCGAGTGTCGAACACAGCTCGCACGCGCATCCGGCGGGCAACTCGATCGACCAGTCGTCGGGCGCGCGCAGAGGCCTGGTCAGCCGGGCACGCAGCACCGCAGCACAGCTGGTGGCCAGCGGGCCGAACTCGGCCATCCCCGGGCCGGCGGCCTTCAGCGCTGCCAGGGCCAGCACCTGATCGCGGTCGGTACGGCAAGCCGCGACAACCTCCTGCACCAACGCGGATGCTCCGCAGCCGGCGGCGGCTTCGATAACGGCGGCCACCGGTGCGCCGTACTCGGCCAGCCACTCCTGCCGCCTGCTGGGGGAGGGTACGGCGAGCAGAGCGCGGACCTGCTCCGATTGCCACGTCCACGCCACCTTCAGGATGCGCTGGAAGATTTCCGCGGGCAAGGCCCGGCCGAGCGCGGGGAGCCCGGTGAGCCAGTCCAGCCGCTCCTGGTCGGAGCCGTAGGAGTGGGGCCGCCACTCCCGTGACCAGTCGGCCAGCAGGCTGGTCAGCCAGGCTTCTCCGTACCGTGTGACCAGCTCGGCCAGCGCCGGGCCGTGGCCGGGCGTCAACCATTCCAGCTTCAGCGGCCGGAGCAGGAGGGCCGCCACTTGGGGGTTGTCCAGCCCATTCGCGACCTTCAGGACCGTCCCGGCGTTCTGGGTCGAGCCGGTCCAGAACGGTTCCAGCGACTGCGCCGCCTCGCGGGCCTCGTTCACCTGCCCGGCTTCGACCATCGCGGTGAGTTCGTCCAGCGCCCAGCCGGGCGAGGCCTCCGCGCGGCTGGCGAAGTCCAGGCTCCGCGGCCAGATGACCACCGCCGCACGCCGGTACCAGCGGTCCAGGGTGTTGCCGTAGTTACCCATGTAGCCCTCGTAATCCGAGGCATAGGGCTCCAGGTCGGCCGACGGCGTGGACGCGGCCACCTCTTCCTCACCGAGGCCCAGCGTGATCTCCTCCAGCCGGCCTGCGGGCGTGAGCCAGTGGGAGAGCTTGATCGAGGAGTCGATCAGGTCCTGAAGGGTGTACTCACCCTCACCCTCGTCCTCCTCCTCGTCGTGGGAGTACCAGTCGTCGTCGTCCTCGTAGGCGTCCCAGGTCTCCTGAATCTCGGCCAGGGCCAGTGTGATCTCGCAGTCGGCCCGTTCCGCTGCCGCCCGCAGCAGGGCGGCGCGACCGGCGTCACTGCCCTTGAGACGGCCCCAGGACAGGCCGCGGGCGGTGTACTCGTGATCGAGCAGGTAGGCCAGGCGCGCCGGGGGCTTGGCCGGGGCTCTGCCGTATGAGGGGGCGATCGGGGTCGTGAAGTGCTCGGCGAGGCAGGCTGCGAGCGGCCCGGCCAGCGCGTCGTCGGCCGGGGCGCTGCTCTCCCCGGTCAGGAGCAGGTTGTAGGTGAGGGTGATCCGGTGACCCGTTTTCACCGGGAGGACCTGGTGATGGCAGTCGGCGTAGAAGGCGACGAGCGGGAGCGCGACCTTCGACCCCTTGTACTCCACGCGCCGGCCGCCGTGCTCGATGACCAGCTCACCCCCGGTGTAGCCGGACGGCAGGGTCACCACCAAGGTGGCGATCATGGCGTCGTCCTTCTCGGAATCCTGGTGGGTGACGAAGAACTGGCCGATCTCGTACAGCAGCATGGAGTGCAGTTCGGCTGTGAGCTCGCAGTGCGATGGGAGTCCCATCTCGTCGCGCATGACGGTGAGGATGGAGCCGAACCTCTCCGTCCATTCGATGCTGAGCAGCTCTTTGGGGATCTCCCAGGTGTCGCGTACCTCCGGATCGGTCAGGGTCTGCGTGCCACGTCCGAACCGTGCCACCAGGCCGACCTCGCGCAGCTGCGCGACCTGCTCGGTGGAGACCGGGAACCGCAGCGCGCCGACACCCGCCACTTCGATCGACAGATCGGTCATGGCGAGCTTGCGGTAGACGCTGGCGGCGGCCTGCCCGCTCTTGCCACCGAGCAGTTCGGCCAGCCTCTTCCCGGCAGTCGCGGGCATGATGTTCCGCTCCATCTCTGGTGAACGAATCCCGGCACCTCGCCCTGAAATCCGGGTAAGCGGAAGGTAGTGGAGTTTCACGATAGCGAGCGTCGCGCCACCGCCAGACCGGTTCGCCGGGGGCGAGGGCCAGGTCTTCATCGAGGAGAACGTCACTCCTCATCCCAGGGGGAGAACCGGCTGCCGTGGCAGGGGTCACACAAGCGGAACCACGGTGCGCAGGGTTTTCCGCACGAGGCGCATACTCCGAAGGTCGACAGTGGTCCTCCCCTGGCGAGGAGCTCGACGATCCGCCCCGCGGCGGCCTCCTCCCCAGCCGTGGCCTCGTTTTCACTGATCTCCCCAACTCCCTCTTCGGGGAAAGCCCGTACGGCGATCCGGAGATCCCGCATCAACGCCGCGTGCTGTTCGGCGTCGGCCAACGGCATCCGCGCGACCTGCTCCGCCGACTTGAGTAGATGGGTGGCGGGACGTCCCCGCAGGACCGCCAGGACGATATGCCGGAAGGCGGGGGCGTCGGCATCGACAGGCAGGGTGAGCAATCGCCATACCGGCCGACCCTCCCTCGGCCAGGGCGCGTTGACGGCGGTCCCCGCACCGACCACAGCCCGTGTCGCCTCCCACCGGCCGTGGAGATCATCTACCGGCATCGGGGCAAGCCACGAAAGCTCGGCGGTGGCCTGCTTCGCCGCGCGTGACCACCCGGTCAGAGCGTGCGGCAGCTCCGCGGGGAGCGGCTCCCCCAGATCCGCCCACACGGGGCGAAGTGGCGCGCTGTGCACTGCCAGGTCGGAGCCGGTGTCGCCGTTCGCGACGTCCACGGCCGCGGCCATCAGCTTGTTCTGCCGGGTGAACCCCGGGATCCGGCTCTGATATCCGGCCACCAGGCCGTCTCCCGCCTGAAGGCCGCGGCGACCGGCCCGGCCCGCTATCTGGGCCGCTTCCCATACTCGAAGGGGGCGGCGCTGAACGCCGTCGAACTTGGTGGTCTCGGCGAACACCACCGCCCGCAGCGGGAGGTTGATCCCGTGTCCGATGACATCCGTGGTCACGATCACTTCCACCTCCCCGTCGACCAGGCGGCGGATCTGCTCTCGACGCGCGCCTGGCGGCATCGCCCCGTACAGCACGGTGGCGGTCCGGCCCGCGTCTACCAGCTCCCGGTGTAGTGCCAGCACCGCCCTACGGCTGAAGGCGACCACCGCTGAGGTGTCGGGGAGGCTGGTGGCGGTGTGGGTGCTCGTGAGCGTGAGCCTGGCCGCCCGCATGTGGCGGACGACTTCAAGGTGTTCCGCGTCCGCGAAGATCCTCCTAAGCAGCGGTTCGGTCTCCGGTGCTCCGGTCACGTGCACGAACCGGTGATCTCCGGTGAGCAGCAGCCGGGTCCAGGCGTGGCCCCTGTCGCGGTCCGCGAGCCAGTGCGCCTCGTCCACCACGAGAACCCCACGAGACCCACCCGGCGATGATCCTTGCGACGGCACGGCCTCGGCTGTGCAACAGAGCACCTGGGCGTCCGCATTGACCCGCTCCTCGCCGGTACGCAGCCCCACCAGCTCAGGCCCGAGCCGGGCGACCAGCCGTTCATACACCTCACCTGCGAGCATCCGCAGCGGTGCCGCGTAGGTGCCCGAGAACCCTTCGCGCGCCCGCTCGATCAGAAACTCCACGCTGTCATGGGTCTTGCCCGAGTTGGTCGGGCCCAGATGCAATCTCACCTGCTCGGGCGGCCGGGCCCGAACGGTAATCCGCGCCCGCGCCCTGGCCGCAGCCTCCCGCTGGAGCTCTCCGTCACGCCGGCGCCTGTCCTGTTTCGCCCGGGCGGCCTGTTCCCGCGCCGCGGCGGGCCCCTGCCCCGGCAGCCAACCCGTGGACAGGAGCCAATCGGGAGGCGCCTGAAGCACGGACCTGTATGCCGCCTCACCTGGCTGGGGCACCGTGTCGGGCACCGACTCAACCGGGATCTGGAACGCCCTTGCCCACGTGTTCAGCCGCTGCGCGAGCTCTTTGCCCTGCTTTCTGCGCCGCGCCTTCAGCTGGGCGAGCGTGGAGGGAAGCGTAAAGCCGTGTTCGGCGGTCCACCCGGCCTCGGTCAGCCAGGCAGGGGGATTCGCCGCCGCGTCGGCGACGGCCGCGTCCGTAAGCTTGGGGACAGCGTGCGGAACCGCGTGCGCGTGCACGCCGAATGACTCCCCCCAGGCTCGCGCCTGTTCCCTTACGGTTGCGGCATCCGCGAGTTCTCGCTCCTTGCGCGCGGCCACCAGCCAGGCCGGGGGTTTGGTCGTCCATCGCGTCGCGGCGGCCTCGGGATCCAGGCCGCTGCGCACCTGCGGACGGACCGTTGTCGTCGGCACCCCGAGTCGGACGGCAAGCGCGGCGGCCATGGCGTCCAACCTGGCTGAGCGCAGCCACCGCGGCGGGTCTGCCTGCCATCGCTGCGCAACCTCCAGGGTCAGCTTCCGGGGAACGACCTCGGGGCGGCAACCGAGAAGCGCTGCTCCGTCGACCGCGCTCAACAGGGACGGCGCGGGACCTTCCGTGCGGGCCTCACTTAGCGCCCGCCGAAATTCCGCCAGCACTTCCCGCCGGCCCAGCAGCGGATCGACATGCAGTCCCTCGCCCAGTCGCCCCAGATGAACGAACTCATTCGACTCCACCTCCCCCTGCGGGAGCGGAAGGCCGTGCACCGCCAGCCAGAATGCGGCCCGCTCCCATGCGGTGGCGCACCCACCGAGCGCACTCTCGGTGACGCGCATCCACCAGGAGTCATAGCGCAGATCCACTCCCTCCTGGAGAGCCCGCAGCAGATCGGTGGGGAGACGCTTGTTCAGCAACTCGGGCCGGTCGAACCGGCGCAACTCCGCGACAGAGTAAAGCCACACGGGCACCTTGTAGGAGTTCTCATACCACCGAACCGGATGTAGCAGGCCCACTCGGGCCAGGCGGTTGAACCGGTCCTGCGTGACCCCGAGAAGCTCAGCCCCAGAGGCCGAGTACACCAGCTCGATCCGCGCGCGAAAAGCGGTGAGATCGGCCAGGAGTTCTTCGACCTGTTCCGCGGAGACCAGACGCGCTCCCTCGCGTCGGACCACTGTCACGGCCCTCAGCAGGATCGCGGCCTCGAACTCCCGCACCTCCAGCCCCAGCAGTTTTCGCACCTTCGCGATCTCACTCAGCATGAGCGAGACGCTACCGAACGTCACCGACAATCAGGCGCTCAGCATCGGTTGTGGTGCTCTCCTGCAACAGCACGGCTGGTGACCGAGGCGCAGGGAGTCGAGCCGGCGGAGATCAATGCGGCGTTGACCGAGGCAGCACCCGACGACTCCAGGTCCACGCCACCTGACAACTGACGAGCACTACAGTGACCTGCCGGTCGCGTAGCGGTAGGAGGTAGCGACGACGCTCTTGGCGACCTCCAGTTCCTCCTCAGTGCGGGGCCCGTACAACATCACCACGTTGATCGTGGGTGAGTACAGAGGGTGGCGCTCGCCCCAGCCCTTGGCGATGAGTTCCTGCTGGTCCTCCTGAGACAGGGCCAGGTGCAGGCTGCCGTCGGTGTGGACGTGTGCGAACTCGGCGATCAGGCGGGGCGGCAGGAGCACCGCTCCCCCAAGTGGCTTCGCGTCGCCTTCCAGGAAAAAGGCGGTCGCGCCTGGCTCGGAGATCTCGCTGGGCCTGATCTCGGTCGCGGGGAGCGCGGTGCCCATCCACTTCGTCAGCTGTTCGCGGATCTCGTCGGGGCTGAGTTGGCTGAGCTGGATGTGCGGCACGGACGGGCCGGTCTTGGGACGGTCGCCCGCGCGGGTGGGCAGGGTCATCATTGCGGTCTCCCCAGAAAGTGATCACGATCTTGCCGCGACCAGGCGCGACAAGGGCTTTCATGGGAACGAGCCTGCTGGTGAGACGCGAGCTGACGCACTGCCCGTTCGGCTGGTATCCACTGCCCGAACGAGCAGCCCTAGCATGAGGCCATGCGCCCGCTCGACCCCGCCGCCGCACTCGCCGCCGCCGCTTCCGTGCTCCGGGCCCCGATCGGCGGCATTCTGGAGCCCCTGTCCGCAGCGCTGTCGGCGTACCTGCCGCACCGGGCGCTCGCCATGCTGACCGGGGACTGCGCCAGACACCCCATGAAGGCGTACGGCGAAGCCGCGCTGGCCGAGCAGATCACCAGCACCGAGTTGGCCAGGGTGGGCGGGACGGTGGAGCTGGGGAGGCCATGGTTCGGCGAGGCCCACCTGGCGGGCGAACTCATGCCCGCGCTCGCCGTGGCATCCCAGCCACCCGGCGCGGACGGCGCCCTGCTCGTGGTGGTGACCGGCGATGAACCCGCCAATGAGGTGCGCGTGCTGGTGCAGGCACTGTGGGATCTGGCGGCGCTGCACCTGTCGCACCGGGCCGTCAATCTCCGACCGGCCGACCTCAGCGGGAACCGGGTCGCGGCCAGCGAGCGCGCCCGTGCCATCACCGAACTCACCAGCGCTCACGCGGCCACGCTTCAGTCGCTACTCAGCACGTTGCGCAGCCGTACACTCGACGACGCCGCAGTTCGACGCACCGCCACCGATCTGGCGGTCTCAGCGCTCATCGAGCTGCGCGCGGCGGCCGACCTCGACTCCACCCTGAGCGAGGAACGGGCAGGAGCCGCCTTCGACCGGCTCGCCGGGAAGCTGGCGCCGCTCACCCGCTACAGCGAGGTGTCGCTGGAACTCGACGGCCCCCGCGAGCCGGACCACGTCCTGCCTGGTGACATCGCTAACGCCGCTCAGGCCCTGGCCAGAAACACCGTCCTCACCATGCTCGACCACGAGGGACTGAGCAGGATCCGCGTGACCTGGGAGGTGGCCGGGGCCGAGCTCCACCTGGCGATCCGCGACGACGGGCCCGGCGTGCTGACCGTCGACGCCCTACCGGTGCGCCGCCTCACCGAGCTGGCAGCGGCCGTGGGCGGCCGCCTCTCGCTCGACGCGGTCCCGGGCTGGGGTACCACGGTGACTGCGGCGCTGCCGCTCACGCCACCTGCCACGGAGGTTCCTCACGATGCCTTGGCCATACTCAAGCCGCGCGAACTGGAGGTGCTCGAACGGCTGGCGCGCGGCTTGCGTAACCGGCAGATCGCCGAGGACCTGCTGATCAGCGAGCACACGGTGAAGTTCCACGTCGCCAAAATCCTCGACAAACTGGGAGTCGCCACCCGTACCGAGGCCGCGGCTCTCGCCCACGTTCATGGCCTGAGCGCCTGACCGAGGGCAACGATGATCACACGCGTCCTGGCCGCGCGATAGCGCGGACGATGGCGGTCTTCGAACCTGGACGCCTGGCCGACGCCGCCATCCGCCATGAAGCGGCGGAGCATGTCGCAACCCCAGACACGAAGTGATCAGGCCTTGCACCGGCCGAACATGACACCTCGTGACGACGCCATCGGCCCACGCCCCAATGCGCCCGAGGAAGCCCACTATGTCCTACTGAAAGGTCCGCAGAAGCCTGGGGAACAGATTTTTGACAATGCCCTATACGCCCTGGTCGAGGCATTCGTTATGCCTTGGCGGAATCGCCCGTCGACCACCGCTTGATGCGCTATGTCCAATGTTTGCGCTAATTTTAGGAAATGATCTAGGTGATGGAGGCCGTTCATGACGGAGCAGGACGCGAAAGGACCTGGCGGCATCGACGTCACCAGGCCGAGCGTCGCCCGGATGTACGACTACTACTTGGGGGGCAAGGACAACTTCGAGATCGACCGGGAAGCCGTCGGTCGAGTCGAGAAGGCCATGCCGGAGATCCGCCAGCTGGCCCTGGAGAACCGGGCGTTCCTGCGCCGCGCCGTACGCCACATGGCGAGGCAGGGCATTCGGCAGTTCATCGACATCGGTTCCGGCCTGCCCACGGTCGGCAACACGCATGAGATCGCCCAGGAGATCATCCCCGACGCCCGCGTCGTCTACGTCGACAACGACCCCGTCGTGCTGCAACACGGCCGCGCCCTGCTCGCGACCGACCAGAACACCACCGTGGCCGCCGCCGACATGCGGCGCCCCTCCGAGGTCCTCGAACACCCGCAAACCATCAAGATCCTCGACTTCAACCAGCCGGTCGGCGTCCTGATGATCGCCATGGTGCACTTCCTGACCATGGATGAGCGGGGCGCGGTCATGACCGAACTGCGCGACTCCCTGCCGTCCGGCAGCCACCTCACGCTGACCCACGTCACCCGCGACGGCCACCTGGCGGACGCGGTGGCCGCGATCGAGGCTGTTTACGCGGCCACGCCGACGCCGATCTACTTCCGCGAGCACGCCGAGGTCACGCGTTTCTTCGAGGGATTCGAGCTGGTGTCTCCCGGCCTGGTCACCATCGACACCTGGCACCCCGACCCGGACGACCTGGCCCCCGAGGCCACGCGATGGCTCTACGGGGGCGTCGGCCGCAAGCCGTAACCCCGGCCACCCCTCCTGCCGCTGCCAGGGGGCGGGCCCGCTCGAGGAAGCGCACCGAACAGCAACCGGAAATGTTGGTCACACCGGTGGCGCCGTCGCAGCGGGGTCGTACGCGGTCCCATCTGACCAGGATCGAAAGACGCGGGTAAACGTCTCGATAACCTGACGCTCCGTATCGTGTCCATCACTATGAGCGATCGACACCTCGTGCGGCTGCTGCTGCTGAACCAGTTCACCATCAAGCTCGGCTTCAATCTGCTGATGCCCTACCTCGCCGTGCACCTGACCCACGGGCTCGGGCTGGCGGCCTGGGCGGTCGGCCTGGTGATGGGGGTGCGCAACGCCAGCCAGCGCGGGATGGCACTGGTCGGCGGCTATCTGGCGGATCGGCTGGGCTGCCGGATCACGGTGCTGGCCGGATGCGGGTTGCGGGCGGCCGGGTTCGCGCTGCTCGGGTTCGCCGACGGGGTCACGGCGCTGGTGGTGGCGTCGGCGGTGACCGGGTTCGCCGGAGCGCTGTTCGACCCGGGCGTGCGCTCGCTGCTGGCCGTGACGGCGGATGACCGGGTGCGGGCGTTCGGCTGGTTCAACATGGCCGGGCAGGCGGGGCTGCTGCTCGGCCCGCTGGCCGGACTCGCGCTGTCGGGGCTGGACTTCCGCGTCGTGGCGCTGGCCGCGGCCGGGGTGTTCGTCCTGCTGACCGTCCTGCAGGGGATCGGGCTGCCGGCGCTGCCGCCCGAACCGCGCCAGAAGCGCTCAGGGTGGCGGATCGTGCTGGGCAACCGGCCCTTCTGGTGCTTCGCGCTGGCGATGACCGGCTCGTACGTGCTGTCGTTCCAGGTCTATCTGGCGCTGCCGCTGGTGATGGGACGGGCGCTGGGGCCCGAGCAGGATCTCGGTGTCGGGGAGATGTTCGCGCTCTCGGCGCTGCTCGTCATCACGCTGCAGGGCCGCGTGAGCGCGTGGGCGACTCGCCGGATGACGGCACCGCGCTCGATGGCCACCGGTCTGGCCGTGATGGCGCTGGCGTTCACACCGCTCGTGGCCTGGCCCAGTCCGCTGCCGCCGGCCTTCGCGGGCATGGGCGAGGAACTCGCCGAACACCTGGCCACGGCGCCGATGCTGGTCGGCGCCGCCCTGCTCGCCCTCGGCACGATGCTGATCTGTCCATGGGAGATGGACGTGATCGTCGCCCTGTCGGGCGGCCGGCTGGTCGCCACCCACTATGGCGTGTACGCGACCCTGTCCGGCCTCGGCGTCACCGTCGGCACCCTGGCCACCGGTACGATCTGGGACGCCGCCCTGCGCTGGGACCTGGCCTGGCTGCCCTGGGCCGCTCTGGTCGTGATCGGTGGCGGCTGCGCCCTGGCCATGACGCTGCTGGAGCGGCTGCGGCTGCTCGGCCAGCCATCTCCAAAAGGTAAGCATCACGCCGACCCTGCCCTTACCGAGCGCTGACCAGTTGGTTCGTCCCGCCGGGCGACACGGTGTTCCTCGCCCATCGGCCGCTTGGCGGCTGCGTACGAGGCGAACGTGCCCGAAGGCTGGGCGCGTACAGGCGCCCACCACTTGTCCGGCGCGGTCGGTGGCACACTGGGGGCATGGCACGCGGGACGGTGAAGTTCTGGAAGGCTGAGAAGGGCTGGGGGGCGATCTCCTCCCCTGATCTCCCCGAGGGGCGTGGTGACGCTTTCGCGCACTTCAGCGAAGTCGTCGGCGACGGCTTCCGTGAGCTCCACCCTGGCGATGTCGTGGAATTCGACATCGAGGAAGGGCAGCAGGACAGCTTCCAGTTCCGCGCCCTCAACGTCCGCAAGCTGTGAGCCATCGTGGCAGGTGGTCATGGACCTGGACGAGTTCATCACCCGGGTCGCGAACGACGCCGACAGCAGACTCACCTTCCAGACCGCCTACCCGATCAAGCCCTGATCAGCTGGCGAGGCCGCGCTTATCGTACGGACACCGAGACCGCCGCCCAGAACACGGCGCACACGTCGCGGACGAAGCGGTTCCGCGACAGGCCCAGGCAGCGCAGGGCCAGAGCGCGACGACCCGAAGGCACGGCTCCAGGTGAACGGCGCGCCGCTGGACGAGCCGTTCGTGACGCGCGGTCCGGCCTCGGACCTGTGGTTCGACGTCAAGGTGCCGCAGGGCCGCATCTGGATCATGAGCGACAACCGCCGTGTTTCTCTCGATTCCCGGGCCCAGAGGGACAAGGCCGGCGGCGGCACCATCGGGCGCAAGGACGTCCTCGCCGTGGTGGAGGATTGGGAGCTGCCATAGGCTCCACCAGGCTCGCTGTACAACGTGAAGAAGCCCGCTCACTCCCGGAAGGACCGAGCGGGCTTGGCTTCAGTAGTACATCCACTTGGCCTGGCCGCGATGGCGTGTCGGCTCGGACTCGACGCCCTTCAGCAGCGCGAGCCGTACCCGCTGCCGGGCTCGCCGTTCATAGAGGTTGCAGTCCTCGCCGATGCCTGCGTAGGCGCCGCCTCGGGTGAAGTATGTCTTGCCGTCCTCTTCTTGGATGCGAATCGGCATGGTGTTGTCCGTCCGGGACACGCGGGTCCTGTCTGGGCCCGCCAGTCGTTCTGGCGTGGCCTCAATAGTCCGCGCCGGAGAATCTTCCGCTCATGTGGTCACCGTACCGAGCCGGAGTGCTCTGAGCTCGAGGAGCGATTCAGTTGACGATCCTGGCCACCGCAGTGCTGTCGAGGTTTCGTGCATGTTCTCCGGGGCCGTAGCGGTAGACATCGCGGCCGCCGATCAGCACCCTCAGGGCGCGGCTCAGCACGTCGAGGGGGTCGCCCGACCACAGCACCACGTCGCCGTCGAGGCCAGGCTTCAGTGCGCCCACGCGGTCGTCCAGAGCGAGGATCGCGGCCGGGTTGGTGGTGATGGAACGTAACGCGGTGTCGCGGTCGAGGCCTTCCTTGACCGCCAGCGTCGCCTGGAGGGCCAGGAAGTGGATGGGGACGACGTATCCGCCGGTGATGGCGATGTTCATGAGGCGCTGCTCCAAAAGGTGCTGGGCCGGCTACGTCAGGTCCAGGGCGGAGGCCGGGGGCCGGGTGCCCGCGGGCCTGTCGCCTTCGAGCAGGCGTAGGGCGGTCTCGGCGGCGGCGAGGTCCTGGACGCCCAGGCCGACGAGTCTGGCGACGGTGATCTGCGACGGGTCACGCCGGCCGGGGCGGTGGCCGAGCAGCAGTTCGCCGATTTCGACCTCGGCCGCCACTGAAGGGTTCAGGCGGCTGTCGACGGCGAGGACGTCGGCGCGGTGGAAGCAGGTCGGGTCGAGTTCGGCCTTGGTGACGTCGTCGGCGCCGACGCCGGTGACGTGCTGGCCGGGTCGTAGCCAGTGGCCGTACAGGATGGGGGTTCTGCTGGCGGTGGCGGTCACGATCACGTCGGCTCGCTCGACGGCTTGCTCGGCACGCTGGGTCATCGATACCGACAACGTGGGGGCCGCGGCCTCCAGTGCCGCGCACAGGGTCCGCGCCGCCTCCGCGCGCCGGCCCCAGACGATCACGGTGTCGATCGGGCGTACCGCGCGGGCGGCCAGGACCTGCAGGTAGGCCTGGACCCCGGTGCCGAGTACGGCGATGGCGGTGGCGTTCTCGCGGGCCAGCAGCCGGGTCGCCACCGCGCCCGCCGCCGCCGTACGGATGTCGGTCAGGTGGCTCTCGTCCAGCAGCAGAGCGCGCAGGTCGCCGGTCGTCGCATCATGGACGGCGACGAACCCGCTGCCGGGCGGCCGCCCGTCGGCCGCCCGAGCGGCGAACCAGGCGGCCACTTTGACGGTGAAGACGGACCGCCCCGGCAGCCAGGCCGATTTGACATGGACGTCGCCCTGGTCCCCCGCCGGGGTGAACACCATGCCCGGCGCCTCGCCGATTCCCTTGCTGAACTCGGCGAAGACCTGCGCCACCGGCTCGATGAGGTCGGTGAAGCCGATGGCCCGCCGGATGGCTTCCGGGCCGTAGACCTTCATGACGCCTCGGGGAGCGCGCGAAGGGTGCCGGTGGCGACCATCGACACTCCGCCTCCGACGGTGACCCGTTCCACGGCGTCGGGCGTACCGTAGGCGGTGATCGCGATCCTGCTGGGCCGTCCGGTGAAGCGGCCCTGCGCCAGCGACAGTTCCTGGCCGTCGCGGGCCCGGCCGTGGCGCATCAGGTAGGCGGCCACGCAGCCGGCGGCGCTGCCGGTCGCGACGTCTTCGAGCACGCCGTCGTTGTTCCAGTGCCTGCCTTCGAGCGCGCCCGCGTCGAGGACGTAGACGTACTGGGCGCCGAGCCCGCCGAGGAAGCCCTCGAAGTCCGGGTGCGTGATGCGGGCCCGGGCGAGCACGTCACCGTCGCGCACCGGTACGACGAGATAACGCAGGCCCGTGGAGATGATCTCCGGCGGCAACGCGTCGTCGAGGTCGGCGGGGGTGAGGCCCAACGCCGCGGCGACCGGCTCCAGAGGGACGGTTGTCCGCACGAGTTCGGGGCGTCCCGGGTCCAGCGACGCCGAGACCTGGCCGTCGGTGTCGCCGCGCGTGGTGACGTCAACGCTCCTGGCGCCCAGGACGAAACTCCAGTGCCGAACTTCGCCGTACGCGGCCCCGCCGCGTACGTGGAGTACGGCCGCCGCGCCCAGCACCGGATGCCCGGCGAAGTCGAGCTCCCCCACCAGGTCGAAGACCCGCGCGTGGACGACGTCCGGCTCCTCGGTGGTCCGGACGAAGATCGTCTCGAAGTGCCGGAGCTCCTGGGTCAGTCGCGCCATCTGTTTCTCGTCCAGCGGCGGAGGATCGACGAAAACGGCGAGGCTGTTGCCGGTGAAAGGACGGTCGGAGAAGACGTCCACGTGGTGGTAGCCAATAGCCATGTGACCAGCCTAGGAGCGGCATCCTTCATTGAGAATGCCGATATCAGCGTAGGCGGCATAATGAATGCTTATGGAGAAGGATTTCCACATCGCCGATCTGCGCTCGTTCGCGGCGACCGTGCGCGCCGGGAGCATCACGCGGGCCGCGGCGGCGCTGCAGGTGAGTCAGCCCGCCGTGAGCCAGCGGATCCAGCGCCTGGAGCAGGCCGCCGGAGAACGCATCCTCATCAGGGACCCGCAGGGTGCCAGGCTCACGCCCGCGGGTGAGACGCTCCTCGCCTACGCCGAACGCATGCTGGCCCTGCACGACGAGGCCCGCACCTCGATCGCCGGGCGTGACGCCGCTCCGTCGGGCCGGCGCACGATCGGGCTGCTCGAGGATCTGGCGATCACCACCTTTCCCGCGGCCCTCGCCGACTTCGCCGTACTCCATCCGCGAGTCGATCTCGAAGTGATCGTCGGCTCGGCGGCGCCCCTGCGCAGGCTCGCCGACCGGGGGCGTCTTGACCTGGTGTTCGGGGATCCGTCGGTCATGCCCGAGGCGTCCGTACGCTGGCAGCGTCAGGTCCCGCTGACCTGGGCGTGCGCGCCGGCCTTCGACCCGCTCGCCGATCCGCTGCCGCTGGTGCTGTTCTCGCAGCCCTGCCAATGGCGTCAGCCCGTCCTGGACGCGCTCAGCCGCCATGGGCGTCAATGGCGGATCGCCTTCCAGAGCACCAGCGTGCATGCCGTACAGGCGGCCATCGCAGCCGGGATCGGCGTCGGCGCGCTGCTGGTGGGCAACGTGCCGGCGGGCGCCGTGCGCCCGGCGGAGCAGCACGGGTTGCCGCTGGTGCCCATGGTCGACATCGCGATCTCCCGGCGCGCCGGCACCGACACCGACCAGGCCCTCAACAGCCTGGAGCGCCTCCTGCGGCGGGCGGCCGCCCAGGACGCGCCTGAGAGATTCCCTCTGACGGGGTAGTGGAGGGGCCGCGCAGGCGCTGGCGGAGACGGAACGGCGGATCAGGGAGCGGGTGTCGATCGCGTCGGCGGTGTACCTGCAGCCGAACCCGCCGCATCGGGCCTCCTAAGTCATCGACGTCAGCAAGCTCTCCGCGCAGTCGACAACGGTCGTGGCGGCAGGGCGTGGGCGCCAGCCCAGCAGGCGCTGGGCCTTCTCCGAGGTGTGTACGTGTTTCCGGCCCAGGTTCGGCAGCACCGCCCGAACCCCGGGATCGAACAGCGAGATCAACCGGAAGAGAACGTCCGGCAGCACTCGCGTGGGAACCCGGCCGGCCGGCGTACCGAGCTTCGCGCGAAGCTCCTTCGCGACGTCGGCCAGCCACATGAACTCGCTGACCGCGATGAACCGCTGTCCGGCCGCCTCCGCCGAGACCATCGCGCGCAGGTGCAGATCGGCCAGGTCACGGACATCCACGATGCCGAACCCCAGCCGCGGAACGCCGAGCAGTCGCCCCCGCACGAGCCGTCCGATCACCTGCACGGAACCCAGGTTGTCCGCCGACAGCACCGGCCCGAAGACCGCCCCCGGCAGAACCGTGGTCAACGTCGTGAATCCCTCGTGGTTCTCCATGAACCGCCAGGCCGCGCGCTCGGAAATCACCTTGGACTTCCGGTACGCGTTGAGCCGCTCGCCTTCGAGGTCGGTCCAGACGGTCTCGTCGATGACGCCGCCCCCGCTGGTGACCGGCGGGGTGGCGGCGGCGCACGAGGACGTCATCACCACGCGCTTGACCTCGGCCTTGGTGGCGGCCTTCAGGACCCGGAGCGCGCCGTCACGAGCGGGCACGATCAACTCGTCCGGGTCCTTGGAGGTGCCCCCGCCCAGTGGCGAGGCCACGTGCAGCACGTAGTCGCAGCCCGCCACCGCCTCGTCCCAGCCGGCATCGGACGTCAGGTCGGCGACGAACACCGACGACCGGCCGCCAGGGTCAACGGGCCTTTTCGCCAGGCTGCGTACGGTGGTGCGCACGGTATAGCCGCGCCGCAGAAGCTCGGCGACGCACCAGCCGGCGACGAACCCGGTTCCACCTGTCACCAGAACGGTCTCACTCATAGCTCCCCTCCTCCATTTCATTAGCCGATCGGCTAATGAAATGACAACACAGAGCGGCGCGGCCGTCAACGGGTGGGCTAACATCGCCGCATGTCGCCGACCCGAGCCGAGCAGGCCGAGAAGACCAGGCAGGCGGTCCTCGACACCGCTCGGCGGCTGTTCGTCGAGCACGGGTTCGACGCGACGTCGTTGCAGATGATCGCGGACACGATGGGCGTGACGAAGGCCAACGTCTACTACTACTTCCGCACCAAGATCGAGATCCTGGAAGCGCTCCTCGACGTCAGCATCGCCGCCTTCGACGCGATGCTGGACACGGCCGAAACGATCCGCGGCAAGCGGGCACGGATGGACTACCTCGTCGCCGGGTTCGTGGACCAGGTCATCGCCAACCGCTCGATCGCGCCGCTGAGCCAGACCGATCCGGGCACGCGCCGGCACGACCGGATCAAGCGCACGCTCGACCAGCAGGCTCAACGCGGCCTCCACCTGCTGTTCGGCGACCAGCCGACAGTGGACGAGCAGGCGGCGTACTTCATGACCAACGACCTGGGCCCGGCGATCCGGCACCTCACCCACCTGTCCGACGACGAGCTGCGCGCCACCCTCAAGCGGCTCTGCCTGCACCTGCTACGGGTCTGAGACCACCTCCCTAGGCGGCGATCGGTGCCACAATGGGCGGTAATGCTGTCTGACTCCCGGACTCGCGCGACCGCCTCGCTGTACGGCCTGGCCCTGGGCGACGCGCTCGGCTCCCAGTTCTTCGTCCCCGCCAACCGCCAGGCCCTCACCGACCGGACCTTGCCACCCGCGCCCTGGCAGTGGACCGACGACACCGAGATGGCCTGCTCCATCTACCTGGCCCTGGCCGACCGGGGCGCCATCGACCAGGACGACCTCGCCGCCGGGTTCGCCGTACGCCACGACTTCGACCGCGGCTACGGCCCGGCCACCAACCGGATGCTGCGCCTGGTACGCGAGGGCGGCGACTGGCGCACGCTGGCCACGGAGTTGTTCGACGGCAAGGGCTCGTGGGGCAATGGGGCGTCCATGCGCGTGGCCCCGCTGGGCGCGTGGTTCGGCGATGACCTGCCGCAGGTCGTACGGCAGGCACGAGCCTCCGCCGAGGTCACGCACACCCATGCCGAAGCCGTCGCGGGCGCCATCTGCTCGCCGCCCAGGTCCTGGGCAATGGCCGCAACGTCTCGGCCCAGGACACGGTGCCGTTCTCGCTGTGGGCCGCCGCCCGCCACCTCGACGACTACGAGCAGGCCTTCTGGACCACCGCCACGGCCGGCGGCGACATCGACACCACCTGCGCCATCGTGGGCGGGATCGTCGCCGCCCGTACGCCGCTGCCGCGCGGCTGGCTGGATTTCTGCGAGCCGCTGCCGACCTGGGCCGGCGCACCGGCTCGGTGAATAATGTGTTGCCTGACGATGATCTGTCCGGCATTCTTCAGGACATGAAGAACCTCACGAGCGACAAGATGCGACACATGGTCCTCCGCCATGGCCGTATGCCCTGGGGTCACTGACGTCGTAGTCTGCGAGCCGCCCAGGACCACACGGTCTGGGCGGCTTTTTGTTTTCCCCGATGGCGGGTGAGGGTGCTGGTGTGCCCGGCGGTTTCATAGGCCGCTTCAGGTGGGTTCGATCCCCACACCCGCTACCGGGCCTTCGTGGCGCAGTGGAGAGCGCACCTGCTTGCGGAGCAGGAGGACGCCGGTTCGAATCCGGCCGAAGGCACTGTGGCCGATCCCGAAGCGGGCGAGGGACCAAGTTGTGATCTTGGTGAAAGCAGGTTCGAGTCCTGTCGGCCACCCCACGTCAGGCGTTACCGAGAGGACTGTGAGGTCCCCGGGTCGACTATTGGTGAGGGACCTTCCCCCGAGGAGGACGCGAAGAAGGTCACCGAACAGGCTCCGACCACGATCACGATGACGACGAGGACGGCCCCCAGCACCAGTGCGAGCGTGCTCGACGATCTCCGGGGCCGGATCACGGACTGGCGGACAGTGGGCGCGGCATATGTCGTGCCATATGGCGCGCCGTATGGCGAGGCGCCCGGCGAAGCGGCGGAGACCGGTTCGCCCAGGCGGGCCTCCTCGGCGATGGCCGCGGGTTCGCCGAGCCGGTCCAGGATCGTGCGGATCCCGGCTTGGGTCGGCGGGTCCAGGTCGGCGCGGGCCACCGTGATGTGTTCGCGCAGGTCGGCCATGAGGTCCTCGCGTCTCGCGGCGGGCAGGCCGGCGGTCGCGTGCGCGACCTCGGCCAAATAGTCCTCGACGAGCCGGTCTAACGGGTCAGTTGAGTGGGTCATTGGTGCTCCGTTCCGACGATGTGGTCCACGGCGTCGCGGAAGACGACCCATTCTGACCGGAAGTGGGCCAGTGCCGCCTTGCCGTGGGTGGTGAGTCCGTAGTAGCGCCGGGGTGGCCCGGCGGGTGACTCCTGCCATGTGGTGGCCACCAGGCCGGTTCTGCGCAGCCGCGACAGCAGGGGGTAGAGCGTTCCTTCGCTGGTCGTCAGGGCCGTCTCCGCGCCGAGCTGGGTGACCAGCTCCACGCCGTAGCGTTCTTCGTTTTCGAGCAGGGCCAGGACGCAGAACTCCAGGGTTCCGCGACGGAGCGCCGTGGCGAGACCAGTCGGGATTTCCATGCTGTGCATGCTACCTTGCGAAGCAAGGATCCGTGTGACGCGGCCCTCCGCGACGAGGGCTACCGGTTTGTCACGATCTTCGAGTTTCCGCCCTGAGCGGGCCGTCGGTCCTCAGGCTGGACGCCGACCGACCTCTTCAGGAAGGGCCGCTCCATGCCGACCTCCCCCGGCCCCTTCGCCGGCCGTACCATCGCCGATCTCGCGCGGGACCTGCGCGAGGGCCGGACCACCTCGACGGCGCTCGTGCGGCTCGCGCTCGACGCCATCGCCGAGTTCGACCCGCTGCTCAACGCGTTCGTCACCGTGGACGCCGCCGGGGCGCGGGCCGCGGCGCGGCGGGCGGACGAGGAGCTGGGCGGCGGCGTCGACCGTGGCCCGCTGCACGGCGTGCCGGTCGGGGTGAAGGATCTCATCATGGTCGCCGGGCTGCCCGCGACCATGGGCTCGCGGCACTTCGCCGGCCACGTCGCGGTGTCCGACGCCGCCTGCGTGGCGCGCCTGCGTCAGGCCGGCGCCGTCATCGTCGGCAAGACGAACACCCACGAGTTCGCGTACGGTCCCACGGGCGATCGCTCCGCGGCCGGACCGTCGCGCAATCCGTGGGATCCCGCGCGCATGTCGGGCGGCTCCAGCGGCGGCAGCGCGGTCGCCGTGGCGGCGGGCATGGTCCCGCTCGCCCTCGGCACCGACACCGGTGGCTCGGTCCGGATTCCGGCGGCTCTGTGCGGGGTCGCCGGTTTCAAGCCCGCGTACGGGGCGATTCCGGTGGACGGTGTCTTTCCCCTGGCGCAGACACTCGACCACGTCGGCCTGCTCGCGGGCCACGCGCAGGACTGCCTGATCGCCTACCGGACCCTGGTTCCGGGTGGCGCGCGGATGGACGGCCGCCCGTCGAGGGGTGTCGCCTGGCTCGATCCCACCGGCCTGTTCGCCTGTGACCCGCAGGTGGCCCGGACGACCCGCCAGGCCCTGGAGGCGGGTACCGGCCCGCTGGAGGAGCTCGGGATATCGGCGGACGAGGCGGACGCACTGCGCGAGACGTACACCGCCCTTCAGAGCAGCGAGGCGGCGGCGGTGCACGCCGCCCGGCTGGCTGAGGCGCCCGAGCTGTTCGATCCCGAGGTGCTCGAACGCCTGCGTGTCGCCGCCGAGATGCCGGGCTGGAGGTACGTGCGGGCCGTACGAGCCCGGCCCCGGCACGCCGAGGTCGTCGGTGCGCTGTTCGACCGGCATGACGTGGTCGCGCTGCCGGCCGTGCCGATCACCGCCCCGTTCCTCGGTCAGCGTACGACCGAACTGAACGGCGAGCCCGTCGCCGTGCGGGCCGCGCTGCTGGCCTTCACCAGTCTGTGGAACGTGCTCGGTCTTCCCGCGCTGAGCGTCCCGGCCGGAACGGTGCGTGGCCTGCCGGTCGGGCTGCAGCTCGTCTGCCGTCCCGGTCGGGAACATCTCCTGTTCGAAGCCCGGGCCACGCATGGAGGCGCGCTGTCCGGGTAGCCGGGAGCGAATGCGGATCCAGGACTGGTTCCTCACGGACCAGGAACGAGGCAATCCGGTGACCAAGCTCGACGCCTGGTCCACGGGCAACGACGTACGCCCGCTCATCCACGGCGCGACCTACTTCGCCGAGCTGAAGACCTGCCTTGAGGCGCTGAACAAGGACGACTTATTGCTGTTCGCCGACTGGCGCGGCGATCCCGACGAGCGGCTGACCGCCGACGGACCCTCCCTGGGCGACGCGATGGCGGCGGCCTCGCACAGAGGTGCGCTGGTCAGGGGGCTCATCTGGCGTTCGCACCTGGACCGGTTGCGCTTCAGCTCGGCCGAGAACCGGCACCTGGGCGAGCACATCGAGGCCGCGGGCGGGCAGGCCGTCCTCGACACGCGGACCAAGCCGGGCGGCTCGCACCACCAGAAGTTCGTCATCCTCCGCCATGACGAGGATCCGGTGCCCGACGTGGCGTTCCTCGGCGGCATCGACCTGTGCCACAGCCGCCGTGACACCGCCGACCACCTCGGCGACCCGCAGCCCTGCCCGATGCCGCCCGAGTACGGCCGGCGGCCTCCGTGGCACGACGTCCAGGTCGCCATCCGCGGCCCCGCGGTGGTGGAGGTGGAGAAGGTGTTCCGCGAGCGGTGGGCGGACCCCGCGCCCGAGACCAGGGATCCGTTCAGGCGGCTGCGCGACCACTTCGCCAAGATGGACGACGTTCCCCCGCTGCCCGAGCCGGGGCCGCGGCCGGCTCCGGCGGGCACGCACGCCGTGCAGATCCTGCGTACCTATCCCGCCAGGCGCAACGGCTACCCGTTCGCGCCGGACGGCGAGCGGAGCGTGGCGCACGCTTACCAGAAGGTGCTCGGGAGGGTACGTTCGCTGGTCTATCTGGAGGATCAGTATCTGTGGTCCACGGATGTGATCGAGCCGTTCGCCGAGGCGCTGGAACGCGAGCCCGGCCTGCGGATGATCATCGTGGTACCCCGCCATCCCGACCAGGACGGCTGGCTGGCCGGGCCGGCCGGCCTGCTCGGCCGGGTCCACGCGCTGGAGCGGCTGCGGCGGGCGGGCGGCGACCGGGTCGCGCTCTACGACCTGGAGAACCATCAGGGCACGCCCGTCTATGTGCACGCCAAGGTCTGCGTGGTCGACGACGTGTGGGCGAGCGTCGGCTCCGACAACGTCAACCTGCGTTCCTGGAGCTACGACTCGGAGCTGAGCTGCGCCGTACTCGATGAGCAGGAAGATCGGCGCGAGCCGTACGGCGCCCGGCGGTTCGCCCGCGAACTGCGCCTGGCCCTGATGAGCGAGCATCTGGACCTGGCCGAGGGCGGCGCGGAGCGCGATGAGCTGTGCGATCCCGTGGCGGCGTTCGACGCCTTCACCGAGTCCGCGGCGCGGCTCGAAGCCTGGCACGCCGGCGGCTGCGAGGGGCCGCGACCGCCGGGCCGGCTGCGCCCGCATCCTCGCCCTGAGCTGCCCCGGGTGCGCGGGCTGCTCGCCGCGCCGCTCTACCGCCTCGCGATCGATCCCGACGGGCGCCCCGCGTCACTGCGTAGATCCAGGTCCTTCTAGGCGGCTCGCTCGTCGCTGGCCGGAGCGTCCGGCTCCTCCGGACGGGGTCCTTCGGTGGCGATCATGGCTGACGCCGGGTCGCCCAGGGCGAAGGCCGCCAAGACGATCGACGTGAGGGCGCCGAACAGGTAGGACAACTTCCGTCTCATGGAGGCCTCCTCGGAGTGGTCGTTGATTATGCGACGACCGTGGTTGCGATCGCCTTGAAGATCGCTTGCGCCAGAGGTCACCCCTCTTTGATCACCCGGCCCGGCGCTCCCCTATCCTGTACGGCTCGCGCCGAGGAAAGGGAACCCGAGTGAACGTGAGCTTGCGTCCGGTCCGCGAGGTGGACCTGGATGTGTTCGAGGAGCAGGGGGCCGGCCCGAAGGGGACCGGTGAGCTGCAGTGGTTCGGCCATCGCGGCCTTCATGCGATGCGCCGCGAGTTCGAGGCGAACGGGCTGCTGGGACCCGAAGGCGGTTACCTCACCATCGACGCCCGCGGCGAGGTGGCCGGGTGGATGCGCTGGTCCCAGCGGCTCTGGGGTCCGGCGCACACCTCCTGGTGCTGGACGCTCGCCATCGTGGTCTTCCCACGTCACCGCGGCAAGGGCGTCGGCAGCCGGGCGCAGCGGGAGCTCGTGGAGTACCTGTTCGCCCACACCCGCGCCGAACGGATCGAGGCCATCACCGACGTCACCAACCTCGCCGAACAGGGTGCGCTGGCCAATGCCGGGTTCGAGCGTGAAGGGGTGATCCGGCGGGCCCAGTGGCGCGGCGGGCAATGGCACGACCAGCTCCTCTACTCCGCACTCCGTCCATAAAGCCCACAAAGCTCATCAAGCCTGTCAAGCGATCTCCCCACACACGCTGGCCACGAAGTAATCCCGTTCGGCCTCCAGCAGCCCGGCGTGGTCGGCGGGATCGGGCTGTATGCCCGGGTGTCCTGCCACGATCAGAAGGCGCAGCTGGAGCGTCAGGTGGCTCGGCTGTCGGAGTGGGCTGCCAAGGCCGGGCAAACAGTGGTGCGGGTTGAGGCCGTCGGCTCTGAGATGAACGGCGGCCGGTTCAAGGCTCGCCGGCTGCTGGCGGATGCGAAGGTGACCACGGTGGTCGTGGAACACAAGGACCGGCTGAGCCGGATGAGCACCGAACTGGTCGAAGTCGCTTCGTCCGCAGCCGGGGGTCGTGTGGTGGTGCTGGAGGACAGCGAGGTCGACGACGACCTGCGTCAATAGCCCAGGGACATTCGGGTGGAGATGGCACCAGGTTCCGGCGAGGCTGACTAACCGGTTCGCCATCGTTGTGGTGCTTGATCTATTGGGCTAGTTTGCCCGGCATGAGGCTTCGATTCGCGCTGTCCGCCCTGTCGGCGGCCTGCGTTCTCGCCACCCCGTTGCCCGCCCACGCCGACGCGCCCGCGCTCTCCTGGGAGCTCAAGGAGACGGGCGTGACCGCGCGGCTGCGCGGGCTGTCCCCCGTCAGCCGCGACGTGGTGTGGGCCTCGGGCAGCGAGGGCACCGTGCTGCGGACCCTGGACGGCGGGCGGAGCTGGCAGAACGTCTCCCCGCCCGGCACGGCGGCCCTGCAGTTCCGGGACGTGGAGGCGTTCGACGCGCGCCGGGCCGTGGTGCTGTCGATCGGCGAGGGCACGGACGCGCGGGTCTACCGGACCGAGGACGCCGGCCGTACGTGGACCGAGACCTTCAGGAACGACGAGCAGAAGGCGTTCTACGACTGCATGGCGTTCTTCGACCGGCGGCACGGGCTGGCGATGAGCGACCCGGTGGACGGCAGGTTCCGCATTCTCGCCACCGAGGACGGCGGCGCGAGCTGGCGGGTGCTCCCGGCGGACGGCATGCCGGCGGCCCTGCCGGGCGAGGCCGGGTTCGCGGCGAGCGGCCAGTGCCTGGCCACCGCGGGCGGCCGGGACGCCTGGCTGGCCACCGGCGGCGCGGAGCGCTCGCGGGTGTTCCACTCCACCGACCGGGGCCGCACCTGGACCGTCGCGGACACGCCGATCCCGGCGGGCGACCCGGCGCGGGGCGTCTTCGCGCTGGCCTTCCGCGATCCGCGCAAGGGTCTCGCGGTGGGCGGCGACTACCGGGCCGACCAGCAGTCGCCCAGCGCGTCGGCGGTGAGCGGGGACGGCGGCGCGACCTGGCGGGCGTCCGCCACGCCGCCGCCCGCGTACCGGTCGGGGGTGGCCTGGGTGCCGCACCTGCCGGTGGCGGCGATCGCGGTGGGGCCGTCCGGGAGTGATGTCACGTATACGGGCGGGACGGCGTGGCAGACGTTCGACACGGGGTCGTTCGACACCGTGTCCTGCACACCGGACCTGGCCTGCTGGGCCTCCGGCGAGCAGGGACGCGTGGCCCGCCTGTCGGTGCGCCGGCACTGACCCGTAGGTCCCTCAGCGGACGCCGCGCGGTCTGAACTGGACGCTGATGCGCGGCCCGGTGGGGCGGGAGGTCTTGGGGATCGCGTGCTCCCACGTGCGCTGGCAACTGCCGCCCATCACGATGAGGTCGCCGTGCCCCAGGTCGTGCCGGATCGACGCGCCGCCGCCCCGGGGGCGGAGCAGCAGCGGGCGCGGGGAGCCGACCGAGATGATCGCGACCATGGTGTCCTCGGTGCCGCCCCTGCCGATGGTGTCGCCGTGCCAGGCCACGCTGTCCCGGCCGTCGCGGTAGAAGCACAGGCCGGCCGTACGGAACGGCTCCCCGAGCTCCGGCCCGTAGCGGTCGTTGAGCGCGCGCAGGGCGTCGTCCAGCGCCGGGTCGGGCAGCGGCTCGTCCTCGTCGTAGTAGGCGAGCAGCCGCGGCACGTCGACGACCTTGTCGTACATCCGCCGCCGCTCCGCATGCCACGGCACCACCTCGGACAGCCGGGAGAACAGCTCGTCCGCCCCCGCCAGCCAGCCGGGCCCGACGTCGATCCAGGCCCCGCGGTCGAGACGCGTCCTGCGGATCGCCGAGCCGGCGATCTCATCGGCACCGAGCAGAGAAGCTTGGAAAACAGCCGTCATGACATCAAGTGTAGGCGATCGTTCAAACATCCATTCGAGTGCGGCCTCAGACCGGCTGCGCCCGGCCGCCGGTGCGGCCGGGCGCGCGGCTCGTCGTCCCACCCGCCCGGTCTGTACGGCACGCAGCCCGTACAGACCGGGGCGGCCACGCAGGCCGCCGATCCCCACGCCTCCAGTATCCGACATTCCCGCCCGTCACGCCCGTTACCCACGCTGCGCCTTCGTGGCGGCGGGACCGGTCGACGTCCGGCCGCGATGCGCGGCGACGCGCTCACGGGTGGCGCAGCGGGTGCTGCAGTAGCGCCGCGGGCTGCCGCCCCCCAGGTCCAGGTACGGCCGGTGGCAGGCGGCCGAGGCGCACAACCCGCCCGGGACTCGTTGGTGATCGGCCAGCAGGACGGCCAGCGCCAGCGCGGAGGAGGCCAGGAACCACTCCCCCCACGGCGCGTCGTCGTCGCCGTCCACGTGCAGGTGCCACGGGGCGGTGCCCTCGTGGCTGGTGAGGCGGGGTGCCCGCGCGACCGTGGCGAGCAGGTCGTTCAGCCGGGCGGCCGCCGTGGCGGGGTCGGCGGCGGCGAGGACTGTGACGAGCCGCTCCGCCGCGGCCCGCATCGCCGCCAGGTCGGCCTCGCCCAGGTCCAGGCCGACGGTTTCGCCATGGCCGCGCAGCACCCGCGCGACCGACTCCGGCGACGGTTCCTCGTGGAGCAGCGCCACGCACAGGTCCACGGCCCGCGCCGCCACCGCTTTGGTCGAGTGAACCTCCACCCCAGCAGCGTAAGCCCGGACACACGAGTACGGCGGGGCTCCCCCAGCCCCGCCGTACCGTGTCGAACCATCTCTAACCGGACGGAGCTCAGCCGCCGCAGGCCGCGAAGACGTAGCTGTCCTTCAGGAGCGAGTACTGATCCCGGACCTTGACGGCCCCGGTGCCGGTGTCGATCTGGACGATCGTCATCTTGTTCGCCTTGCCTTCGGGGTACCGCACCAGGTGCAGCGTCACCTGCTGCTCGCCGGTCCAGTCGACCATGAGCAGGTCGCCGACCGGCAGCTTGATCTTCCGGCGGGCGGTGACCTCGTCGGTCTGCATGTCGTACAGGATGAGCTGGGGCTTGGCGCCCATGACGACGTTCGCGGTGGTCCGGCCGTCGCCCGAGAGGGCCTGCGGGGAGTTCGAGGAGACGATCTGCGGCGGTGTGGTGCGGAACAACTGCTCGCCGGACTCGCTGTAGGCGATCAGGTCCGTGACGCCCTCGTCGCCGGCGACGTCGGTGAGCAGTTCGCCGCCGTCGGCGCTGAAGCCGAGCATCGACTGGCCGCCGGGCGTCGAGCCGAGCAGGGCACCGGTGGCGGTGTCGAAGATCCGCGTCTTCACCGCCTTGGCGGTGCCGAAGACGGCCGCGAGCCGGCCGCCGTCGTCGGAGAGGTTGAACGTCACGTTGTACTGGGCCACGCGCGGCAGCGCGTCCTTGGCGAAGACCTTCACCCCGCCGCCCATGGTCCGTACGGCCAGCCGCCCGGCCTTGGTGAAGTAGGCCACGCGCTGGCCGTCACCGCTGACGGCGATGGGCGCGACCTGGGTGACCGACGACTTGCCGTTCGCCTCGCGGGCGATGGCCTCGGCGTCGGGCAGGGAGCCCTTCTCCCCGCTGTGCATCATCAGCCGCCATTCGCCACACGGCCGCTGCTCGCCGCCCTTGACCGTGCAGCCCTTGACCGAGGCGTAGCGGATGCCGTCGTGTTCGTGATGCGGCGCGGCCTGGGCGGCCGTCGGCGCGGTCATCAGGGCGGCCAGCCCTGCCGCGATCGCCACGGTGATCCTTAGCTTCATGGTGGTCACTCCCCTGCCACGCCGAAGGCGTACCTGGTCTTGCTGATCGAGTACCTGTCGGTCTGCGTGACGGCGCCGGTCTTGACGTCGACGGTGAGCACCCGTACCACCGCCGTCGTGCCGTCGTCGCCTGACTGGACGAGCGCCGTGAGCTGTCCGTCCCCGGTCCACCGGACGAGGTACGGCGTCTGTGCGGGCTTCAGCGCGAGATCCACGCCCGTGGAGAGGTCCCCGGTCTCCAGGTCGTAGATCCGCAGCCGCGGGGCCTTCTTGGCGTCCTCGTCCCCGGAGATGATCACCGCGACGGTCTTGCCGTCGGCGGCCAGCGTGGTGAGGGGGGCGTTCACGACGACCTGCGGCGGTGTCCGCTTGACCGAGCCGCCGTCCACCCGGTAGGCGATCAGCGTGGAGGTGTTGTCGCCCTTGTAGTCCTTGGTCAGCACCTCGTCCCCGTCGGCGCTGAAGCCCCTGACCTCGCCCATGGCGGGCACCTGGACGACCTTGCCGGTGGCGATCGTGACCACCTTGCCGGGGACGCGCTCGTGATCGCCGGTGTAGTCGATCAGCAGTCTGTCTCCCTTGGGCGACAGGTACAGGGAGACCGAGTCCGTCCCGTACCGCTTCGGCACCAGGGACGCGGCCAGCACCTCGACCGGGCCGCCCGTCGTCCCCCGGACGACGATGCGATGGTCGCGGGCCCGCTCGTAGGCGATCACGTGGCCGTCGCCGCTGATGGCGAACAGGCCGGCGTACTCCACCTTCCTGCCCTTGCCGTCGACCCCGTTGGCGGCGGTGTCCTTGACTGCGATCTTCCTGCCGTCACGCATGATCAGCTGCCAGTGGCCGCAGGCGTAGGTGGTCTCGTTCTTCTTGTCGGCGCAGGACTTGATCCAGGCCGCCCGGGCCTCGGATGAGCCTGCTTGGGCGTGGGCGGCGGTGGGAATGATCCCCAGCCCGCCGATGACCGCCGTCGCGAGGAGGGCGGCGGTCGCTGAGGTGTGCCTCATGGCGAAATTCCTTTCACTTGCCCGGTTAGATACCGGCCAAGCGAAAGGGGTTGATCACAGGTCAGCCACAAACACCTACCTGTGCGGTGTGAGTGGTCAGGGCAGCGGGCGGCGGCCGGGGAAGCCCAGGTCCGTACGGTGATACCAGCCCAGTGCGGTCTCGCCCTCGATCCAGCAGAGCCGTACCGACACCCCGTCGAGCACGGCGGGGAAGTCTACGAGGACCGGCGCAATCCCCTTCACCTCGATGCCCTGCTCGGTCCAGGCGCTCACGATCTCCTCGATGCGCGCCTCGAGCGCCTTGATCTCGGGGATGCCGCCCAGCGCGGAGGCGCCGGCGCTCTGGCGGTCGAAGGCGATCTCGGCCAGGTCGGCACGGGCGGCGATCAGCTCGCCGGCATCGCCGATGATCGACGGCATGAGCGAGCGGGCCTCGTCGGCGCTGAACATCCTGACCATGCCCGAACGCTACCGGTTCGGCTCGTAGGCGTGGACGAGCAGTTGCTCGGCCTCGTCGAGATAGGCGTCGAGGAAGGCGGCGGCCTCCTCCGGCCGGTCGGCTTCGAGGAGTTCGAGCAGCTTGCGGTTGCGGGCGACGAACGGCTCGTGGAACGCGCGTGGGTTCTTCATCACGTGGAAGACCAGGCGCAGCTCGGCCAGGAGCTGGCGCATCGACTCGTCGAGCCGGGGGCTCTGGTTGAGCGTCACCAGGGCCTGGTGGAAGCGGATGTTGGCGGTGCCCACGCCGCGCCAGTCGTCTGCGGCGGCGGCCCGCTCGGCGTCCGCCACGGCCTCCCTGATCACGGTCAGCGCCTCGCCGGTCGGCCGGCGCCGGACGGCCGCACCCTCGATGACCCGGCGTACCCGGTAGAGGTCCGCGACGTCCTCGGCCGACAGGACCCGCACGAACACTCCCCTGTTGAGCCGGTGGTCCACCAGCCCCTCGTGGCCGAGCAGCCGGAACGCCTCGCGCAGCGTGTTGCGCGACACGCCGAGCGCGTCCGCGATGGCCTCCTCGGACAGGCGCTGGCCGGGCTCGAAGAAGCCCTCGGTGACGCGGTCGCGCAGGATGTCGGCCACCCGCTCGGCCGTGCTGCTGCGGCCCAGCCTGGACCGGTCGTGTTCAAGATCTGACAGAGGACTGTCCACCGCGTCTTCCACATTTCCCAGGGAATCATCCAACAAATCTCTTGTCGAATTGTTCAACGATCCTTATGTTGATAGATAACCCCCTGATCAAAGGAGCGATGATGACGGGCTCCACGCGGCAGACCCGGCGGGTGATCCTCGCCAGCCTGATCGGCACCTCCCTGGAGTGGTACGACTTCTTCCTTTACACCACGGCGGCGACGCTGGTCTTCGGCAAGTTGTTCTTCCCCACGTTCGACCCGCTCAACGCGACCCTGCTGGCGCTGACGACCAACGCCGTCGCGTTCGTGGCCAGGCCGCTCGGCGGGATCGTGTTCGGCCACTTCGGCGATCGCACCGGCCGCAAGACCGTGCTGGTCGTGACGCTGCTGGTGATGGGCGTCTCGACGTTCCTCATCGGCGTGCTGCCCGGCTACGACAGCGTCGGCGCGCTCGCGCCGATCATGCTGGCCACGCTCAGGTTCGTCCAGGGTCTGGGGCTGGGCGGCGAGTGGGGCGGCGCGGTCATCATGTCGCTGGAGCACGGCGACGACCGGCGGCGCGGCTTCAACGCCAGCTGGCCGCAGGTGGGCGTGCCCGCCGGATACGTGCTGGCCACCGGGACCCTGGCGATCCTGTCGTTCACGCTGTCGGACTCGGCGTTCCTGTCGTGGGGCTGGCGGGTGCCGTTCCTGCTGTCGGGCGTGCTGGTGCTGGTCGGGCTCTGGGTCCGGTTGAAGGTCACGGAGTCGCCGCTGTTCGCGGAGCTGGCGCAGCAGGGCGCGAAGGCGAAGATGCCGCTGGTGGAGGTGCTGCGCACGCACCCGCGCGCGCTGCTGTCGGCGTTCACCGCGCGCATCGGCGTGGACGTGGCCTTCTACACCTTCACCGCCTACATCCTCGTCTACATCACGGGCCCGCTGAAGCTGGACCGCTCGGTGGGGCTGAACGCGGTGCTGATCGCCTCCGCGCTGCAACTGGCGCTGATCCCGCTGTTCGGCGCGCTGTCGGACCGGGTCGGCCGGCGGCCGGTCTACCTCGCGGGCGTGCTCGGCGCGGCGGTGTGGGCGTTCGTCTTCTTCCCGCTGCTCGACACCAAGTCGTTCCCGCTGATCGCCCTCGCCGCGATCATCGCGCTGGTCACCCACGCGGCGATGTACGGCCCGCAGGCCGCGTTCATCGCCGAGCTGTTCAGCACCAGGCTCCGCTACAGCGGCGCGTCCATGGGATACCAGGTGGCCGGGATCGTCGGCGGCGCGCTGGCCCCGATCATCGCGCTCAAGCTGTTCACCGCGTACGGCAGCACGACGGCGGTCTCGGTCTACGTGGTGGTCGCGCTGGCCGTCACGGCCTTCGGCCTGGCCATCGCGCCGGAGACCCGCGACCTGGACATCGCCGCCGAGCTTCCGCAGCGGGTCTGAACAGGCCATCTTCCGACGTCACTCAACGGGGCCCGAGTGCCCCGCCCTCGGCCGGGTGATCGGCCGTACCCCCGTAGGTCCTGCCGCGAAAGCGCGGGCGGCGGCTGCCACCGCCGCCCGCGCGGGGAGGCATCCATGCGCATCACCCTGTCGATCGCCTTGATCATCGCCGCGCTGATCGCGGTCCCCACCCTCATCGGCGTCGTCGGCGGCCTGGAGAGCACCCAAGGCGGCGAGGTCGCCGTCGTCCGCGACGGCGGCTGGTTCGACGACAACCAGGTCCGCCAGGTCATCGACCCGGGCTCCGGGCTGACCTGGACGGGCATGTGGTCCTCCGTCCACGCCTACCCCGCGCAGCAGCGCTTCTACACGATCACCGCCGACGCCAAGCGCGCCACCAGGCTCGGCGTGGACGTGGTGACGGTACCGAGCAGCGACGGCGTGAACCTGGGCATCGAGGGGACCCTGTACTTCACGCTCAACCTCGATCACGACACGCTGAAGAGCTTCGACGACAAGTACGGCACCCGCACCTACCGCGCCCAGGACGACAGCTCACTGGCCGCGTGGGAGGGCGACGACGGCTGGACCGCGTTCTTCGGCCAGGCCGTCCGGCCGGTGGTCGACAACGCACTGCGCGGTCAGCTCGGCAACATGCGCTGCGCCGAGCTCGTCCCCTCGTGCTCGCTGCTGGAGAGCAGCGCGCTCAAGCCACAGGACAGCAACACGAACATCACCAAGGTCCAGAACGCCGTCAACGCCGCACTGGCCCGGGACCTGCCCCAGACGCTGGGCGGCGAGTTCTTCACCGGCCTGCGGTTCACCCTGGCCAAGGTGACGCTGCCGGCCGAGGTGCAGCAGGCCGTCGACAGATCGCTGGCCGCCGGCGCCGCCGTCTCCGAGGCCCAGGCGCGGGTGGCCCAGGCCAAGGCCGAGTCGGCCGCGAACCAGGCCCGGCAGGAGGGCTACGACAAGTGCCCCGCCTGCGCCGAGATCGACAAGCTCAAGTCGCTCCCCCAGGGCATCACCGTCTACGCCCCGGGAAACCCGCAGTCCATCGTGATCCCGGCCAAATGATGGCCGGTGGTGTCAGGCCGGGACCTTCGGAGAGTCGCCGGCGCGCGGGCGCCGCCAGGAGCCCTTGAAGGCGGCCAGCGACGCCAGGAAGACCACCTGGCCGGCCAGTGCCACCCACAGCCACGTCCCCCACCCGCTGGCCGCCACCACCATCGGTGAGATCACCAGCAGGGCCACGATCATGATCCGGACGACCATGCCCCACAGGCCCAGAGCCGCGCCCTGGAGCCGGGGGTCGACGTCCTCGGCGTCCTCGGAGAAGTTCGCCATCCAGGGGACGTAGGCGAGGCCCAGGACCAGGAACAGGATCGCGTAGACCAGGGTGACGCGGCCGACCGTGGCGCCCGTGCCGACGAGGCTGATGAAGTAGGCGAGCGTCGCGATCGTCAGCACGATGCCCACGGCCGTGAACGGCTTGCGCAGGCGCAACCGGTCGGAGATCCGGCCGACCACGATGACGGCCAGCGCGTTGAGCAGGATGCCCAGGGCGACGACGCGGTTGGCCTGAGCGGTCTCCATCCCGAACGCGCTGCCGGCCAGGATCGTCTGGCCGAAGATCGCGAAGGTCCAGTAGAGCACCTGCCAGCCGGTGTTGCCGAGCACGTGGGCCCAGAGGTGGGGGTGCCGGAACAGCTCCTTCACCTTGCCCGGATCGATCTTCTCCTCGGAGGCCACGGCCTGCTCGTACTGCATGACCTGGGCCCGCAGGGCCGCCGACGGCTCGGCGATCTGCCAGATGATGACCCCGCACAGCACCAGCGAGACGATGCCCATGATGATCGCCTGCGACTGCCAGGCGTTGCCGAACATCGGCAGCGTGAAGCCGGCGATGAACGAGGCCAGGAACGAGGCGCCGACCGGCCCCCAGGTCCAGAACGCGAACGCCTGCGCCCGGCCCAGGCGCGGCGAGAAGTCGCGGACGAGCGAGGCGGTGATCGTGATCCCGGCGCCCTCGATGAACAGCATCAGGCAGCGGACCGCGAACAGCCCGCCGATCGAGTCGACGGTGGCGAGCAGGAAGTTGCAGGCCGCGGTGACGGTCAGCGTGGGCACCAGGATCGTGACCCGGCCCCACCGGTCGGACAGGATGCCGCCGAACCCCGCCGACAATCCGCCCACCAGCACGGACACGGCCGCGATCAGGCCGTAGACCTCGAGTGACATGTTCAGGTCACGCTGCAGCAACGGCAAGATGGTGGCGATCGTCGTCTCGAAGTTGGCGATCAGACTCGCCAGCACGGCTATCGCCAGGAGCCAGACCCGACGACGGCCGACGGGGTACACACTCAACTCGCGGACATAGAACGGCTTCATACCTGTCCTTAGTGGGACGGTGCCTGACTGTCGCTCTAGAACACGTTTCTAGATGCTGCTGAGCCTGCCGTTTTATCCAGATAAGTCAAGATTTGTAGCTATCACGATGTGATCTCGGTCACAGGCGGAGCGTTGTGATTGAATCGCGGCCATTTCCCAGAACGCGAGCCCCTTTATGGGCATAAACTGCGCGCCTGTGAGCCTGCCTGTACGTGAACGTTCCCCCCGGCCGGGAGGCGGTCGACACCGCCGTCCCGTGCCCACGTCCCTGCCGCCGGACGCCCCTGTCCTCGTCCTCGCGGTGCCGGGCAGCACCTCGGGCGTGGCAGCGGAGATCGCGGCCGTGGTACGCGTCGACAACCCGCAGATCGAGGTACGCCTCACCACCGTCACGGACCTCGCCGATTCGTTGCCCGCGGGCCGCGAAGCGATCGTGGTGCCGTTGCTGACCTGGGACGATCCTGTCGTCCTCGCCGATATCGGCAAGGCCGTCGCGGCGGTGGGGTCGACCGCGGTCGTGACGGAGGCGCTCGGCCCGCACCCGCTGCTGGCCGAGGCGCTGCACATCAGGCTGGCCGAGCGCGGCCTGGCCAGGGCCGACCGGGTCCGGCTGCTGAACGTCTCCAGCCCCGTCGACGCCATCATCCTGGGCACGGTCGGCGGCGAGCGGGCCGTGCACGCCGTCCAGGCGACGGCGGTGCTGCTCGCCTCGCGGCTCACGCTGCCCGTGGTCGCCGCCTCTCTCGACAGTGATCCGGGCGTGCCGATCGCGGCCGAACGGCTGCGGGCCGCCGGCGCCGAGCGCCTGGCCATCGCCCCCTGCCTGATCGGCCACGAGGCCCCGGCGTCGGTCGTCGAACAGGCCGCCGCGGCGGTCCGCGCGGGCCACGCCGAGCCGCTCGGCGCGCACAGCGCGGTGGCCGAACTTGTCGCGCGAGCTTACGGAAGTCAACTCGCGACTTGACAAGGGCTTGTAGAGATCACTGAAGTCGGGTTACCTTTCTCCGCATGATCCGCGTGCAGTGGAAAGGTGCGCGTCTGGGCCTCCGTGACGTCACGGAGGCCGACGTGGCCGCCCTGCACGCCGTCTACGGCAATCCGGAGGCCACGGCGCACATGCCGTTCGAGCCGCGCACGCTGGAGCAGGTGGCCGCGCTCGTCGACGACGCCGTCCAGGCCGCCGCGGCCGATCCGCGGCGGCTGTACGCGCTGGCGGTGACCGACGCCGAGACCCGCGAGGTGGTCGGGGTGGCGCGGCTGCACATCGAGGCCGACCACCCGCACAGCGCCGAGATCGGCCTCGGGCTCCGGCCCGACCAGTGGGGGCGCGGCATCGGCACGGACCTGATCCGCCTGGTGCAGTCGTTCGGCTTCAAGGGGCTGGGGCTGCACCGGATCTGGGGCGCGCGCGCACCCGGCAATCTGCCCGCCCAACTGGCGATGCTGACCGCCGGGATGATCGAGGAGGGCCGGGTCCGCCACCACGTGCTGACACCGTCGGGCTGGCGCGACTCGATCGTCCACTCGATCATCGAGGACGACTGGACGGACCGGTAGGGTCAGGCTTCGCCCTTGACCAACGCCGCCGTGCTCTCCCGGACTATGAGATCCGTCGCCAGCTCCACCCTTCTGCTCTCCGGGGCCTCGCCGCGCTTCATCGCCAGGACCGTGCGCGTCGCCAGGGCGGCCATCTCCTGGAGCGGCTGGCGGACCGTGGTCAGCGGGGGCCAGGCCGACTTCGACAGGGGCAGGTCGTCGAAGCCGACGACGCTCAGGTCTTCCGGGACGCGCAGGCCGCGCTGGCGGGCGGCCTCGAAGACGCCGAAGGCCATGAGGTCGCTGGCCGCGAAGATCGCCGTCGGGGGGTCGGGCAGGGAGAGCAGGGCGTGGCCCTGGTCGTGGCCCGAGTCGACCAGGAAGGTGCCTCTGCGGATCAGCGCGGGGTCCACCTCGACGCCCGCGGTCTCCAGCGCCGCCCGGTAGCCGTCGACGCGCGCCTGGCTGCAGAGCATGTCGGCCGGGCCGCTGATCATGGCGACTCTGCGGTGGCCCAGCTCCAGGAGGTGGCGGGTGGCGGCCAGGCCGCCGTGCCAGTTGGTGGCGCCCACCGAGACCACGCCGGGTGCCGGCTCGCCCTCCGGGTCCACCACGACGAACGGCAGCGAGCGGGCGCTGAGCTGCGCCTGGACACCGGTCGAGAGCTTGGAGGCCACGACGACCACGCCGTCCGTCCGCCGTGAGGCGAGGCGGTCCAGCCAGTCACGGCCGGGACCCGCGTGGGTGTGCAGGACCGACATGACGACGCTGGCCCCCGCGTCGCGGGCCGCCGACTCGGCGCCGCGGACGATCTCCATCGCCCACGGCGACTCGATCTCGGCGAACACCAGGTCCACCAGGCCCGAGGGCGTGTCGTCCTGGCTGGTGCGCCGTTGGTAGCCGTGCTCGTGCAGCAACCGCTCGACCCGGTGGCGCGTCTCCGGGGCCACCTCGGGACGGCCGTTGATGACCTTGGAAACCGTGGGGATCGAGACCCCGGCCTCCTCGGCTATCAGGGCGATCGTCACCCGCCTCTTCGCTGGCATGAGCCGGAGTCTATCGAAACTTTCGGCGACGAGTTGAAATCGCTCCCACGGCGGCTATTGACGCATTACAGGCAGCATACTTATGCTCCGGGCAGCGAAATTATCGGGGGGTTTACGAAACTTTCAGAAGGAGAAGGGATCCCCTATGAGGCGCAGTCTCGTACTGATCGCCACGGCCGTACTCCTCGCCGGCTGCGGCGGCGGCGGGACCGCGGAGCCCGCCCGGAGCGGCGAACCGGCCTCGCCCGCGAAGGTGACGCTCGAATGGTGGCACCTGTCGACCGCTGATCCGTTGAAGACGATCTGGGCGACCCGGGCCAAGGAGTTCGAGGCCGCGCATCCCAACGTGACGATGAAGCTGACCGTTCTGGAGAACGACGCGTACAAGGCCAAGCTGACCACGCTCACGCAGTCGGGCAAGGCGCCCGACCTGTTCGCCACGTGGGGCGGCGGAGTTCTGAAACAGGAGCTCGACGCGGGCCTGGTCAAGGACATCAGCGACGACGTCGCGCCGGTTCTCGGCGACTTCACCAAGGCGTCGCTGGCGGCCTATCAGTTCGACGGGAAGACGTACGCGCTGCCGACCGACATCGGGATGGTCGGATTCTGGTACAACAAGCGGCTCTTCACCAAGGCGGGCATCACCGCGCCGCCGGCCACGTGGGCGGAGTTCCTGGCCGACGTCCAGAAGCTGAAGGCGTCGGGGACCACCCCGATCGCGCTGGCCGGCAAGGAGAAGTGGCCCGGCCACTACTACTGGGCCTACCTGGCCATGCGCATCGCCGGCCTGCCCGCCCTGCAGCAGGCCGGGGTGGACCACGACTTCACCAAACCCGACTTCGTCACCGCCGGACAGCAGCTCAAGGCGCTGGCCGACCTGCGGCCGTTCCAGAAGGGCTTCCTCGGGGCCGCCTACGGAACCCCTGACGGCCAGGCCGCGACCATGTCCAACGGCAAGGCCGCGATGGAGCTGATGGGCCAGTGGGCGCCGGCCGTGCAGGCTTCTTCGGGCAAGGGACTCGGCGGCGACCTGGGTTTCTTCCCCTTCCCGACGGTCGAGGGCGGCAAGGGGACGATCACCGAGGCGTTCGGCGGCGGCGGCGGGATCGCCGTGGGCGCCGACGCGCCACCGGAGGCGGTGGAGTTCGTGAAGTTCATGACCGAGAAGGGCAATCACGCCAAGGTCGTCGAGTCCGGCGGGGTGCTTCCCGTGCTGAAGGGCGAGGAGAGCGCGGTCAAGGACGCCAACCTGAAGGTCGTGGCCGAGTCGCTGGCCTCCGCCACCGGCTTCCAGCTCTACCTCGACCAGGCGTACCCGCCCGCGGTCGGCCAGGAGGTCAACGACAGCGTGGCGCAGCTCATCGGCGGCACCAAGACGCCCCAGCAGGTGGTCGACGCCATCACGGAAGTGGCCAAGAGCGAATGACGACGCTGACCCGGGGGCCGCAGGCGCCCGCACTCGCCGCCCCCGCGTCCCCCTCTCGGGGGCGGCGGCGCGGCTGGGTCACGATCGTGCTGTTCCTCCTGCCCGCGCTGGTGCTCTTCCTGCTGCTCGTCGTGGCGCCGATCCTGATCGCCCTGTACGCGAGCGTGTTCAAGTGGAACGGCTTCGGCGGGCTGCCGAAGAACTTCATCGGGCTGGACAACTTCACCCGGCTGTTCGGCACGGAGGTCTTCCGGGACGACGTCTGGCACCTGGTGGTCCTCGTCGTCCTGTCCGTCGTGGTGCAACTGCCCATCTCGCTGGGCATCGCCATGCTCCTCCACCAGCGGATCCGCGGGCGGACGCTGTACCGGCTGGTGTTCTTCGCGCCGTACGTGCTCTCCGAGGTGATCACCGGCGTGCTGTTCTCGCTGATCCTCTCGCCGGGGGCGGGGGTGGCCAACCGGATCCTGGGCGTGGTCGGGCTGAACTCGGACTGGCTCGCCGACCCCGGCACGGTGATGCTCTCGCTCTTCCTGGTCATGACGTGGAAGTACTTCGGCTTCCACATGATGATCTACCTGGCCGGGCGGCAGAACATCCCCGACGAGCTGATCGAGGCCGCGCAGATCGACGGCGGCACTCCGGGGCAGGTGTTCAGGCACGTCACACTGCCGCTGCTGGGGCCGACGATCCGGATCAGCGTGTTCCTGTCGGTCATCTACACGATCCAGCTGTTCGACCTGGTCTGGATCCTCACTCAGGGCGGGCCCTCGCACTCCTCGGAGACGATGGCCGTCACGATGCTGGAGTTCGGGTTCAAGCGCTCCCAGGTCGGCTACGCCAGCGCGATCAGCGTGGTGATGTTCGCGCTCAGCCTCGTCTTCGCCCTGGTCTACCAGCGCTTCGTGATGCGGCGCGATCTCGAGGGCGCGATCACCCGGATGGGAGACCGCCGATGAGGCGATCGACTCTGCCCCTGCACGCGATCGCGTGGATCGTTGGCGCGTTCATCCTCATCCCGGTGGTCTACGCCCTGCTCGGCGGCTTCAAGAGCACCGCCCAGCTGTCCACCAACCCGTTCGGCCTGCCCGATCCGTGGGTTCCGTCGAACTACACCGACGTGCTCGCCGACGGCCCGTTCTGGCGGCAGCTCTGGAACAGCACGTTCATCGCGCTGACCTCGACCGTGCTCGTCGTCGCGCTGTCGGCGCTGGCCGCCTTCGTCTTCGCCAGGTTCGCCTTCCGTGGCAGGGAGCTGCTGTTCACGCTGTTCACGATGGGGCTGATGTTCCCGTTCGCGGTGGCGATCCTGCCGATCTTCGTGCTGCTGCGTACCTTCGGCCTGCTCGACAGCCCCCTCGGCGTGATCCTGACGCAGGGCGCCTTCGGGCTGCCCCTGACGATCCTCATCCTGCGCGGCTTCTTCCGGAGCATCCCCGGCGAGATCGAGGAGGCGGCCATCCTCGACGGCTGCACCGCCTTCGGCTTCTTCTGGCGGATCCTGCTGCCGATGGCCCGGCCCGCGCTGGCCACCGTGTCCGTCCTGGCGATCGTCGGGAGCTGGAACAACTTCATGCTGCCGCTGGTCGTCTTCAGCGACGAGTCGGGATGGACGCTGCCGCTCGGCATCCAGCAGTTCCAGGGCCAGTACAGCTCCGACACCGCCCGGATCCTCGCCTACCTCGTCCTGGCCATGGTGCCCGCCCTCGGGTTCTACGCCATCGCCGAACGCCACCTGATCGGTGGCCTCACCGCAGGAGCCACGAAAGGGTGAACATGCTGCAGGTGTCCGGAACCCAGCTCGTCACCGCCGACTCCACTCCGGTACGCCTGCGCGGGGTGGGATTGGGGGGCTGGCTGAGCATGGAGAACTTCATCACCGGTTACCCCGCCGACGAGACCTCGATGCGCGAGGCCGTACGGGAGGTGCTGGGCGAGGATCGGGCGGAGCTGTTCTTCGAGCGGCTGCTGACCTCGTTCTTCACCGAGCGGGACGCGGCGCTGCTGGCCGGGCTGGGCGTCAACTGCGTGCGCGTCCCGGTCAACTACCGCCACCTCGAGTCCGACCAGCGGCCCTTCGAGGTCATCGAGCGCGGCTTCCGCCACCTCGACCGGGTCGTCGACCTGCTCGGCTCGTACGGCGTGTACAGCGTCATCGGCCTGCACGCCCTGCCCGGCGCGCAGAACCAGCACTGGCACTCCGACAACCCCACCCACGTCGCCGCCTTCTGGAACCATCGCCACTTCCAGGACCGGGCCGTCCACCTGTGGGAGGCCATCGCCGACCGCTACCGCGAGCACCCGTGGGTGGCCGGGTACAACCCGGTCAACGAGCCGGGCGACCCGAGCGGCAAGGTGATCGGCCCGTTCTACGACCGGCTGGTCAAGGCGATGCGCGCCGCCGATCCGCGGCACGTGCTGTTCCTCGACGGCAACACCTACGCCACGGACTTCTCGATCTTCCGCGAGGTGTACGGGAACACGGTGTTCGTCTGCCACGACTACGCCCTGGCCGGGTTCGCGCACGGCGGGCCGTACCCCGGCTACACCCGCAGCGAGTGGTGCGACCGGAGCGAGCTGGAGCGGACCTTCAAGATGCGGTCCCGGTTCCAGCGCGAGACGGGCACGCCGCTGTGGGTGGGCGAGTTCGGGCCCGTCTACACCGGTCACCCCGAGGTCGACGAGCAGCGCTACCGGATCCTGCGCGACCAGCTCGCCATCTACGACGCCCATGGGGCCGGCTGGTCGCTGTGGACGTACAAGGACGTGGGGTTGCAGGGGCTGGTGCACGCGGCCGGGCCCTACCTCGACAGGTTCGGGGCGTTCATCGGCAAGAAGCGGCGGCTCGGCGCGGACCGGTGGGGCTCGACCATGGAGGAGTCGGCCGACGTGCTGGCGCCGCTGCACGCGATGCTCGGCACCGAGGCCCCCGGCTGGGCCCCCTACCCGTGGGGGGCGCGTTACCAGGCCGACGACCTGATCAGGCACATCCTGATCGCGCAGGCGCTGCTGCCCGAGTACGCCGAGCTGTTCAGGGGGCTGTCCGACGACGACGTGGTCGAGCTGGCCGACTCCTTCGCGCTGGAGCGGTGCGTACGGCGGCAGCCGCTGCTCGACCTGCTGACCGACAACCTGGGCGGGGGTGACTCCCGGCTTCCGGCGACCTAGCGGCCGGCTCGGGGCGGCCTTCCGGCGGCCTTTCGACGACACGGATGTGGTGTCACGCGGGATTGTCGGTGGCGCACCCTACGATGAGGCTCCTCACGGAGGGATACCCACATGCTGGACTCGCTGATCGTGCCCCTGTTCGTCACCACGGACCTGCCGCCCGAGGCGGATCTGGCCGAGTTCGGGGAGTTGCTGGCAGAGACGGCGCGGACGCTCGACCATGACGACGTGAGCTACGCCGCGTTCCTGGCAGGCAAGGTGTTCTGGCTCGACCGCCCGGTCCTGCCCCGGCAGCGGCCCGCGGCCGAGGTCGAGCCGCGGTTCGCGGCGCTGCTGGGCTACCTGGCCGCCTCCGGGGCCGGGCACACCTCCCGCGCCGTGGTGGCCGACGTGCGCCGGGCGATCGACGCCGCCGTCACCTCCCGCTACGGCGACGTGGAGGCGGCGCCCGCCGTGTTCGCGATCCGCGACCGCGACGTGCGGGAGCGCACCCCCGAGACGGCCGTCTACGTCGACACTCGCGACGCCGCCACCGACCTGGTCACGGTCACCCGCCCCTACCTCTGACCCCGCCCGGCGCCAAAGGCACGGGCGTCAGAGGTACGGGCGTCGGAGGCAGCTCGGCACCCGGGTCAGCGCGGCGCCGGGGTCAGCTCGACGAAGGACACGCCCGGCATCGGCAGGTCGAAGGTCACCGTCACCGCGCCGTCCGCGGCCGTGAGCACGGCGGCCGGGGTCAGCTCGTCCAGGGTGTTGACCGAGCGCAGCTTGTCCCACTGCCCGTCGGCGGGCCAGTCGCCGCCGTCCATCGACCGCCAGGCCGCCTCGATGTTGGAGTGCTCCCCGTCGATGCGGTGATGGGTGACCGTGTAGTCCCCGTCGAGGCCCGCGACGGCCAGGGAGACCGCGCGCGACAGCTCGGGAGCCCCGTCGGCCTGCGCCTGGTTGAGCGTGCCGTTCCAGGCCAGCACCCCGACCCGCCCGTCCTCGTGCCGCGCCGCCCAGACCTCGACCCCGCCCGCGTCGCCCTCGACCACGGTCGCCAGCTCGGCGTCGCCGAGGCGGGCGGCCAGGCTGAGCGCGTGGAAGCGGGGCTTGCGCAGGTTGCCGACCGTCAGCAGCCCGAAGCCGCCGTGGAAGAGCCGCGGCGGCCGCCCCAGCTCCTCGAAGTGGTCCGAGGCCACCCAGTGCGACACGGCGGCCAGCCGGCCCGCCGCCGACTTCATGCCGTGCAGCAGGAACGCGGCCCCGAACGGCCCGTCACCGATGCCGTGGAAGTGGGTCGGGGTGGGCCCCCACTCGGTCCACCAGACGGGCGTGTCCGGCCTGGCGTGCCGGGCCAGGGCGGGACGCCAGTCGAGCGGGGCGTTGCCGTAGGTGTGGGTGGAGAGGAAGTCGAGCTCCGCGCCCGACTCGGCGATGTGCGCCAGCAGCTCCTCCACCCAGCCGTTGGCCGCCGAGGCGGGGCCGCCGACCCGTAGCTCGGGGTGCACGTTCTTCACGGCGGCGGCGCTGACGTCGTAGAGCAGGAAGTACTCCTCGGGCGTGCCCGTCCAGAAGACGGCGAGGTTGGGCTCGTTCCACACCTCGAAGGCCCAGTTGTCGATCAGCTCGTGGATCCCGTACCTCTCGGCCAGGTGCTCCACCAGCGCCCTGACCAGGTCGCTCCACGCCTCGAAGTCCTTGGGCGGGGAGATGATCGCCTCGTAGCCGAACACCGTCCTGGACGGGTCGGCGGCCAGGTCGCGCGGCATGTAGCCGAGCTCGACGATCGGCCGCAGGCCGAGCGCCATGATCGTGTCGTAGACCTCGTCGACCTTGGCGAAGTCGTAGACCGCCTGGCCGTCGACCTCCTTGTAGACGCCGAGGTCGTCACCGAGGATCGCGTGGGCGCGGACCGTCTCGACCCCGAACTCCTCGCGCACGGTGCGCAGCGCCTCGGTGAGCTCCGCGCCGATGGGCCGGCCGCCCGTCTCGTCCTTGCTCAGCAGGTACGACAGGTGCTCGGAGCCGATCATGTACCGCCACGGCCGGGGCAGGTCGCGCGCGACCACGGCGGCGTCGACCCGCACGCTGACCGCCGCCGCTCCGCCGTCCAGCGGAGCCGCCGGCACCGCGTCCGAGGCGGGGCCGACGGTCTCCATGGTGGCGATCGCCGCGACCGTGTACGAGGCCGCGCCGTGTCCCGTGTCCACGTAGCGGCACTCGGGTACGGCCGGCACGTCCACGTCGGGCTGCGACACCGGCACGCCGTCCCGGTGCACCAGGTAGCCGATCGCCTCCGGCACGGGTTCCCACGTCAGCGTCACGTGGCCCGCGCCGGGGACGGCCCGCAGCCCGGCCGGCGCCTGAAGGGTCGGTTCGGCGGCCGGGACCGCCTCCCCCGACGCCTGGTGGAGGCGTTCCTGCCAGTCACGGCGTGCGGCATCAGCCGTACTCATCTGGGGTTCCCCGATCTGTTGCAGCGTCAGTTGGCGGGAGGGGCGCCCTGAACGGCCCACTCCTCGATTTCCATCACCGGCCGGAGCTTCGCCTCGACGCCCGCGCCGCCGAAGTAACGGTGCAGATTGCCTCCGGTGAGCACGTTGCCCAGGGCGCCCATGGCCATGCCCTGGTCGAGCGCGAGGTACCACTTCGACACGGCGCCCGAGCGGACCGCGACGGAGTCGTAGAAACCGCCGGGCCCGTAGGCGTCGAAGTTCTTGCGGATCTTGGCCAGGTTATCCATCGCCTGGGCCCGCGCGTACGGCAGAGCCAGGAAACTGGCGTGCGGAGTGACCACTCCGTCACCGTAGGCGGTGGGTTCGGGCTGGGCCGGGCGGCAGCCCTCGTAGCCGGGGTCGGTGCTGGTGCGCTCCTCGTCGGAGGTGTAGCCGGGGGTGTCCATGCCGAGCGGGTCCACGCCGTATTCGCGGTAGCCGCCGTGCGGGTCGTTGGACGGCGAGAAGCCCCAGTAGCCGTACTTCGCCTCGCGCAGGCCGTGCTCGATCTGCGCCTTGACGAACACCGGGTGGTTGCGGCCCCAGCTCCGGGGCGCCCATGCCGCCTCGGGGACGACCAGATCCGGCATCAGCGCTTCGAACATCGAACCGCCCCAGTTCGGGACGAATCGCAGGCCGCGATAGCCGTACGTGCCCTCCCAGACGTTGACGCCCAGGTACGTCTTCCACGCGCCGACCGGCTTCTGCTCCTGCCAGCCGAAGTCGCAGCCGTTGTCGGGGAAGGTCCGGTACGGGCCGAAGTAGCTCTCGCGCGGGATCTGGCCGAGCGCGATGCCCACGTACTGGGCGATGCGGGTCTCGGCGGGCGCGCCGTAGTGGTGGCAGGTGGACCAGACCTTGGTGCCGGTGCCCGCGTAGTCGCTCTCGACCGAGCAGCCCTCCGGCTTCTCCGGCCAGAAGCCGCCGCGAATCAGCCCGGTGCCCGCGTCGGGGCGGGCGGCCGGGTCGTAGTAGGAGTTGAAGTTCATGGAGGTGACCAGCCGTGCCGCCCGCGCGGACTGGCGGGGCACGGCGGTGCGGACCATCATCAGGGCCGTCGCCAGCCAGCTGTTGTCCACGCTGGAGGCGAACAGCCGCACCGGGTCGCCGTTGTCGGGCCAGGTGTGGACGAGCTGGAGGGTCGCCGGGTCGTACCAGTTGTAGTACTGGCCCGTCGGGGTGTCGCGCTCCATCCGCTCCAGCGCGTCGAGCACCTTGCCGACGCGGGCCGTGGCCTCGCCGGAGCCGATGAGGCGCAGGTCGCGGGCGGTGAGCGTGCTCCACAGGTAGGTGCCGATGTTGGTGGGCGAGGTGACCTTGGCCCTGGTCTTCAGGTCGCCGGTGACCTTGTCGGACGGGATGCCGGTGGCGGGGTCGACCATGGCGGCCATCGACCGCCACGTGTCCTTCGCGTACTGAAATAACGTGCTGTTTCCGGATGAAGCGCTGGCCGGGCTGGGCACAGCGGCGGCCAGCACCAGCAGGCCGGCGAGCAGGGCGGTCTTGCGCATGGGGGTGCTCCTCTACTTGAGCTACTTGAGCCCGGACGTGGCGATGCCCTGGATGAAGAAGCGCTGCAGGAAGACGAACAGGACGAGGATCGGCGCGACCACGATCATCGCCCCGGCGACGAGCAGGTTGTAGTGGGTGGCCTCGTGGCTGTTGAGGATGTTCAGGGCCACGGGCAGCGTGTAGACGTCCTCCGACTGCGCCACCACGGCCGGCCAGAGGAAGTTGTTCCACGCTCCGAGAAAGGTGATCAGGCCCAGTGTGGCCATCGCGGGCTTGCAGAGCGGCAGGACGATCCTTGCGAAGATCCGGAACTCCCCCGCCCCGTCCACCCGCGCCGCGTGGATGAGCTCGTCGGGCAGCTCCGCGATGAACTGCCGCATCATGAACACGCCCAGCGGCGTGATCAGCCCCGGCAGGATGATGCCGAGGAACGTGTTCACCATGCCGAGCTTCGCGATCAGCACGAACTGCGGGATCATCAGCACGATCGCCGGCACCGCCATCTGCACCAGCACCAGCCCGAAGACGGCGTTCCGGCCGCGGAAGCGCAGCTTGGCGAAGCCGTAGCCGACCATCGAGGAGAAGAGCAGGTTCCCGGCGACGATCACCAGCGCGACGAACACGCTGTTCACGAACGCCTGCCCGAGATGCACCCGGTGCAGCAGCTCGGTGTAGTTGTCCAGCGTGAACGTCTCGGGCCAGAACGTCGGCGGATCGCGCCGGATCTCCGCCTCCGGCTTGACCGAGCTGAGCCCCGCCCACAAGAACGGCCCGACGACCAGCAGCAGCCCGACGCTCAGGCCGAGGTAGGTGATCAGGTTCTGCCCGCGGGTCCGCCTCACCGTGCCCTCCCGATCCTGAGCTGCAGTACGGCCAGCGCGATGATCACCATGAACAGCACACTCGCCGCGGCACCCGCGTAGCCGTAGTTGCCCACCCCGAACTGCTTGAAGATCGCCAGCGAGGCCGACAGCGTGGAGTTCAGCGGCCCGCCACCGGTCATGATCAGCGGTTCCTCCAGGAACTGCACGAACCCGACCGAGCTGTAGACGGTGCAGAACAGGATCACCGGCCGTAATTGCGGCAGCGTGATCGACCTGAATCGCGCCCACCGCCCGGCCCCGTCCACCTCCCCCGCCTCGTACAGCTCCCGCGGAATCCCCTGCAGCGCCGCGAGGAAGACCACCATGTCGAACCCGAAGCTGCGCCAGGCGGTCATCACGATGATCGACGGCAGCGCGGTGGCCTGTTCCTGGAGCCAGGCGGGTCCTTGGACGCCGACCAGCTCCAGCAGCCGGTTGACCAGGCCCGCCTCCGGCTCCAGCAGGAACTTCCAGGCGACCGCGACGCCGATGATGCTGGTGATGTGCGGCAGGTAGTAGCCGAGCCGGAAGAACGCGGCGGGCAGCCGGGCGATGCCGGAGTTCAGCGCCACGGCGGCGGCCAGGCCGAGTCCGATGGTCAGCGGCAGCCCGGTGATCACGAAGATCGCGGTGTTCAGCGCCGCCTCGCGCATCGCCTCGTCGCCGGCCAGCCTGAGGTAGTTCTCGACGCCGACCAGGTCGACGGCCAGCGGGTCGGCGACGTCCGTACTCCGCATGTCGGTGAAGCTCATGCCCAGCCCGGCCAGCAGCGGCCCGAGGTAGAACACCACGAACATGAGGACGAACGGCAGCACGAACACCCAGCCGAGCCCGCCCCTGCGAAGGAGCGCCATCACTAAAGGCCGGTGCCGATCGTGTCGGCCTGCGCCTGGATGGCCTTGGCCGTCTGCTCCGGCGTCTGCTTGCCCAGCGCCAGCTTCTCCAGCTCGGTCTCGAACACCTTCGACACCTGCTCCCAGGTCGGGTAAGGCGGCGGCGTCTTGGCGTCCTTGAGCTGCTCGCCGAAGACCGCGAGCTGCTTGTCCGCGGCCAGTTCCGGCTCCTGCCAGGCCGACCGCACGCTGGGCAGCGCCTTCACCGTGGTGTACCACTTGGCCTGCACCTTGGGGTCGGTGAGCCACTGGATGAACTTCCACGAGGCGTCGCGGTTCTTGGCCTGCTTGAAGACGACCAGGTCGGAGCCGCCGACGAAGCTGGTGGCCGAGACCGGGCCCTTCGGGTAGGGCGCGACGTCGAACTTGTCCTTGAAGCCCGCGCCGCCGTCGTTGTCCAGCACGCCGATCATCCACGGGCCGGAGAAGAAGCCGCCGACCTCGCCCTTGATGAAGTTCTGGGGGAAGGCGCCCTTGGGGGTGTCGTTCGGGGCCAGCTTCTCCTGGAAGAGCGAGGCGTACTGCTTGAGCGCGGTCACCGCCTCGGGGGTGTCGAAGGTGTACTTGCCGTCCTTGACGATCTCGCCGCCGGCCTGCCAGATGAGCGGCACCAGCTCCTGCCAGGAGCCCTCGGTGTAGCCCTGGTTGAAGCCCTTCTTGGCGCCGCCCTTCTCCTTCAGCGCCTTGGCGAACGTCTTGACCTCGGCCCAGGTGGCCGGCGGCTTGACGCCCGCCTTCTCGGCCTGGTCCGTGCGGTAGTACAGGACACGGGTCTCGACGTACCACGGCACTCCGTACGCGGTGCCGTTCACGTCCACGGTCTGCCAGGCGCCGGGGAAGAAGTCGGCCTTGTCGATGAGGTTGCCGGGCGTGGGGTCGAGCACGCCGGTCTTGGACAGCTCGCCCGCCCAGGTGGAGCCGATCATGCTGATGTCGGGCGTGGCACTGCCCGCGATGGCCGAGGTGATCTTGTCGTGGGCGATGTCCCAGCCCATCGGCGTCACGTTCACCTTGACGCCCGGGTTGGCGGTCTCGAAGTCCTTGGCGAACGCGCCGAGCGCCTTGCCCTCCTCCCCGATCGCCCAGACCGTGATCTCGCCGGAGACCGCGCCGGACTTGACGTCCTGCGCCTTTTCTGGCGCCTTGTCGGCGCTTCGCCCGCAGCCGGTGACCAGTATCGCGAGGGTGAGCAGACCGGCGGCGGAGCGCCGGGTCGAGGTGTTCAACGGGGTTCCTCCTGGGGGTGGTGACCGCAGCTGGCGCGCAGCACCAGCTCGGTGGTCAGGACGAGGTTTCTCGGGGTGTCGCGGGCGCCGGTGATCAGCTCGTCGAGCGCCCGCGCGGCGCGCGCGCCCAGTTCGCGCATCGGCTGGCGGATGGTGGTCAGCGCCGGGCGGGCATGGCGGGCGGCCATGATGTCGTCCCACCCGGTCACGGCCAGCTCGTCGGGTACGGCGAGTCCGAGCTCCTCCGCGGCGAGCAGGGCGCCCAGCGCCACCTCGTCGTCGGAGCAGACGATCGCCTGGGGCCGGGCCGGGCCGCGCAGCAGGGTCCTGGCGGCCTGGTAGCCGCACTCGACCGTGTAGTGCTCCGTCGGCACCGCCTCGATCGCGCCGCCGAGGACGGACCTGACGCCCTGCCAGCGCTCGTCCACGTCGTCTCCGGTCGCGATCGGCGCGCCGAGGAAGGCGAAGCGCCGGTAGCCGTGCTCCAGGAGGTGCCGGGCCAGCGCGCGGGCCGACTCGGTGTTCTCGCTGCGCAGCGTGTCGGCCCCGGCGAGCGGCTCGCGGGAGACGAACACCAGCGGCATCCCCATCCGGACCAGCTCGGCGACCAGGTCGTCCGGAGCCGTGTGGCCGAACACCATCAGGCCGTCCACCCGCCCCGCGAGGTCCTTGACCAGGTCGTGCACCCGGGTGCGGCCCTTGGTGGACAGGATCACCACCGACCGGCCCAGCTCGGAGGCCACCTCCTCGTAGCCGAGGAGGACCTCGGTGTAGTACGGGCCCGAGAGGTTGGGGAAGACGATGCCGTTGGCGGCGTGGCGGCCCTCGGCCAGGCTGACGCCGAGGCGGCTGGGCGTGAACCGGAGCTCCTCGACCGCCTTCAGCACCTTCTCCCGCGTCTTGGGCGCCACCGGCCCGGTGCCGCGCAGGGTCCGCGACACGGTCGCGATCGACACGCCCGCCCGCTGCGCCACCTCGTAGATCGTCACGTCCATCCAGGCTGCTCCGCTTTCTGTAAGCGCTTCCACAACCAGCTTATGTAAGCGCTTACAGAAAGGCAGTGTGTCAGGCGTGTCAACATCTCGTACAGACCCCGCCCGGTAACGGTGAGGTCACGCCGACGTGGGGTAGACGGCAGGCATGCTCTACGGCAAGGAACATGTCCAGCGCTATCAGGAGACCGACGGCGCCGAGGGACACGACTGGAACAACACCACGACCCTCCTTCTGACCACCAAGGGCCGCAAGTCCGGCAGGTCGTACACGACGCCGCTGATCTACCAGCGACACGGACGCGACCACATCGTCGTCGCCTCCAAGGGCGGCGATCCGGACCACCCCGAGTGGTACAAGAACCTGCGGGCCGAGCCCGAGGTCGAGGTGCAGGTGAAGGCCGACAAGTTCAGGGCGCGCGCCCGTACGGCCACGGACGAGGAACGGCCCGGACTATGGCGGTTGATGGCCGCCACCTGGCCCGACTACGACAACTACCAGCAGAAGACCGATCGGAAGATCCCGATCGTCGTCCTCGAATCCATCACCACCTGACCGCTGAGACCGCCCCGTCCTCGTACGGCGGGGCGGGTGGGCCGCCGGGAAGGGGCGTGATCGATGATGGATCGCATGAGTCGCGAACACCACTACAACGTCACCGTCACCTGGACCGGCAACCGGGGCGAGGGCACCTCCGGCTACCGCTCCTTCGGCCGCGACCACGAGGTGTCGGCCGAAGGCAAACCCGCCCTGCACGGCTCGGCCGACCCGGCCTTCCGGGGCGACCCCGCGCGCTGGAACCCGGAAGAGCTGCTGGTGGCGTCGCTGTCGCAGTGCCACATGCTGTGGTACCTCCACCTGTGCTCGCTCAACGGCATCATCGTGACCTCCTACGTCGACGAGCCGACGGGCACCATGGTCGTGGACTCCAGCGGCGGCGGCCGCTTCTCCGAGGTCACCCTGCACCCCACGGTCATGATCACCACGCGGAACCTGCACGACAAGGCCATGGAACTGCACGCCGAGGCGAACAAGCTGTGCTTCATCGCCAACTCGACCAACTTCCCCATCCACCACGAGCCGGTGATCCTCGACGCCTGAGACCGTATTCGACTGATCCAGAAACCCCACCGGCTACCAGCCCTAATCACCGCATGCGGAACGCTTTCGTAGGGCGGTCCGTTGCCTTGGCATGGCTGACATCCCCTATGACAGAAAAGAACAGCTCAGGCAGATCGAGAGCGGGCTGCTGCCGGGCGAACAGATCATCGCGGTGTACGACGCCATCGGCGCGGGGACGGGATTCCTGGGGCTGACCGATCGGCGGGTCATCGTCCAGGACAAATCGTTCGCGGGCAAGCGCATCGCGATCACCAGCATCCCCTACAGCAAGATCTCGGCGGTGAGCGTGGTGAGCAACAAGTCGTTCGCCGGCGGGTTCTTCTCCTCGGGCGCGATCGCCATCCACGTCGGGACGCACACGTACGAAGTCGACTTCCGCGGCGACAACAAGGCGCATCACGTACACAACGTGATCTTGCATCACATATCGCGAACCTGACCGTTGCCGTAAGGGGCGCGGCGCCCCGGACTGACCTATCCTGCGGAGATCACGGGGTCACGCGAAGGGGGCGGACTGGGTGAGCCGAGTCGCACGTGTCTGTACGGCGAGCCTGGCCGTGCTGGCGGTCGCCGCCTGCACCGCCACCCCACCGGCTCCGACCTCGGCCCCCGGCACGGGAGCCGCCACCACCTCGCGTCCCGGCACAGCCGCTCCGACCCCGGGCGCGTCGCTCTCGCCGGTACCGGCGCCGGTGATCGGCGGCGGCCTGCCCGCGCTCCCCGCCAAGCCCGCCGACTGCGCCCAGCCACCGGCCGGCACCGACGACATCCGCGCCGTGCAGGCCGAGTCCGGCTGGCGCGCCCTGCCCACCGACGAGCCCGCCGACGAGGGGTACGGCAGGCTCCACGATCTCGCCGTCGGCCGGGACGGCGCCGTCTGGGCCACCCGCCTCACCCAGCGCCTGGCGGCCGAGTCCGTGGAGACGACCTTCGCGGGCCTGCGGCGGTGGGACGGCAAGCGGTGGACGTCGTACTCGCTGCCGGGCGTCCAGGTCACCGCGCTCGGTGCGACGTCCGCGACCAGCGCCTGGGTGTTCGGCCTGGCGGACGGCAGGTCCGGGCTCGTCGGCGCGTTCCAGCACGACACGTGGGCGGCGCTGCGGCTCACCGGGCGGCTCGGCGACACGTTCGGCGCGGGCGGCACGGCGGCGCGCGGCGCCTGGGCGGTCAGCGGCCGCTCGGCGCTGTGGTGGAACGGCTCCACCTGGCAGCAGTACGACCTCCCGGCCCCCGCCGGCGCGGTGGGCGGCGGCAGCGGAAGCGGCGGCGGCTCGGGCAACGGCGGCGGTGACAAACGCGGCGGCGACGTGTGGACGGTCAGCGGGCCGCTGGTCGACCAGGGACCGGCCGCCCGCTGGACCGGCGAGGCCTGGCAGCAGGTCGGCGTGCCCGCGCTCGGCCTGCCGCCCAAGTCGGAGTCCCCGCGCGTCCGGCTCAGCGACGTCGTGGTGCTCGGGCCGGCCGACGTGTGGGTGGTCGGCGGGGTGTCGTGGCTGGTGCCGGGTGAGTTCACCAAGGACAACGAGCCGTTGGAGCGCTCCCGCCCGGTCGCCCTGCACTGGGACGGCGGCACGTGGCGGTGCCGGTGGGGCGCGCTCGGTTCCACGTTCACCCAGGCCGAGCCGGACGGCCGGGACGGCATGTGGGTGCTCGACTCGACCGGGTCGCGGATCCTGCACTTCACCGGCGGACGCTGGACGTCGCAGACCCTCGACGGCATGATCGACGCCCTCGCCCAGCGTCCCGGCACGACCCAGGTCTACGCGGCCGGGTCCTCCCATCCCGAGAAGGGCCTGGCCCGCGCCATGCTCTGGCGCACCCGCTGACCCCGCCCTCTCAGGTGCGCAGCGAGGTGTAGAGCTCCATGGTCCGGTGGGCGATGCGTTCCCAGGAGAAGTGCTCGACGGCCCTGGCCCGCCCGGCCACTCCCATCCTCGCGGCCCGCTCCGGATCCGCCAGCAGTTCGTTGACCCGCTCGGCGAAGTCGGCGGCGAACCGCGCGGGATCGTGCGGCGTCCCGTCGGCCCCCTGGTCGATCGGCACCAGCAGCCCCGTCTCCCCGCCGGCCACCACCTCGGGAATGCCGCCGGTCGCCGTCGCCACCACGGCCGTCTCGCAGGCCATCGCCTCCAGGTTCACGATCCCCATCGGCTCGTACACCGACGGGCACACGAACACCGACGCGTGCGTGAGCAACTGGATCACCTCGGGCTTGGGCAGCATCTCGGAGATCCAGATCACCCCGTCGCGCTCCCGGCCGAGGTCGCGCACCAGGCCCGTCACCTCGGCCTCGATCTCCGGCGTGTCGGGCGCGCCCGCGCAGAGCACGATCTGCGCGCCGGCGTCGAAGGACCGCGCCGCGTGCAGGAGGTGGACCAGCCCCTTCTGCCGGGTGATGCGCCCGACGAAGATGACGTACGGCCTGGCCGGATCCACGCCGTGCTTCTTGAGGACGTCGTCGCCCCGGTCCGGGGCGTATTCGGCGGTGTCGATGCCGTTGTGGATGACGCTCACCCGGTCGTGCGGGATCTCGGGATAGGCGGCGAGCACGTCGCGCCGCATCCCCTCCGAGACCGCGATGATCGCGTCGGCACCGGCCAGGGCGGTCCGTTCGGCCCAGGAGGAGATGGTGTAGCCGCCGCCCAGTTGCTCGGCCTTCCACGGCCGCAGGGGTTCGAGGCTGTGGGTGGTGATGACATGCGGGACTCCGTGCAGCATCTTCGCGACATGCCCGGCAAAGTTGGCATACCAGGTATGTGAGTGAACCACCCCGGCGCCCTCGCACGCGGCGGCCATCTCCAGGTCCACCCCGAGCACCTGCAGGGCCGCGTTCGCCTCCTGAAGCCCGGCGGGCACCCGGTAGGCGGAGACGCCCGGCTCGTCCCGTGCGGCCCCGAAGCACCGCACCCGGACCTCGGCCAGCCGCCGCAGCTCTCTGGCCAGATATTCCATGTGCACCCCGGCACCGCCGTACACCTCTGGCGGGTACTCCCGGGTGAGCAGATCAACGCGCATGAGACGACCTTACGATCCCCGGAGGTTTCAGGCACGTGCGGTGTTCAGTGGGCGATTCGTCGATAGATCGGCATTTTGAGGGTAGCGTCACGGATATGAGGTCCCGGAGGGTTCTTGCGGTCGTCCTGGCAGGTGGAGAGGGAAAGAGGCTCATGCCGCTCACAGCGGATCGAGCCAAACCGGCGGTGCCGTTCGGCGGCATGTATCGGCTGATCGATTTCGTGCTGTCGAACCTGGCCAACGGCGGATACCTGCAGATCGTCGTACTGACCCAGTACAAGAATCACAGTCTCGACCGTCACATCTCGCGCACCTGGCGGCTGACGGCGATGCTCGGCAACTACGTGACACCGGTCCCCGCGCAGCAGCGGCTCGGCCCGCGATGGTTCTCCGGCTCGGCCGACGCGCTGTTCCAGAACCTGAACCTGATCTACGACGAGATGCCCGAGCACGTGATCGTGTACGGGGCCGACCACATCTACCGCATGGACCCACGGCAGATGGTCGAGCAGCACGAGGACTCCGGTGCGGACGTGACGGTGGCGGCGATCCGGCAGCCGCTGTCGCTGGCCGACCAGTTCGGCGTCATCGAGACCGACCCTCAGGGGCGGCGGATCGTCGCCTTCCGGGAGAAGCCCAAGGACGCGGTGGGGCTCGCCGACTCCCCCGACGAGGTGTTCGCCTCGATGGGCAACTACGTGTTCAAGACCCAGGCGATGATCGACGCCCTGCGGGAGGACGCCCTCGACCCCACGAGCAAGCACGACCTGGGTGGAAATATCATCCCGATGCTCGTCAAGTCCGGCGGGGCGGACGTGTACGACTTCGCGAACAACGTGGTGCCGGGTTCGAGCGAGCGCGACCGGGGCTACTGGCGCGACGTGGGCACGCTCGACGCCTACTACGAGGCGCACATGGACCTCATCTCGGCGCACCCGATCTTCAACCTCTACAACGACAAGTGGCCGATCCACACCGGGCACGACCCGCTGCCGCCGGCCAAGTTCGTGCACAACGACGGCGACCGGGTGGGCCGGGCGCTCGACTCGCTCGTGTCACCCGGCGTGATCGTCTCCGGCGGCACGGCGAACAGGTCGATCCTGTCGCCCAGGGTCGTGCTGCACTCGCACTCGCTGGTCGAGGACTCCGTGCTGATGGAGAACGTCAAGGTCGGCCGGGGCGCGATCGTGCGCAAGGCGATCATCGACAAGAACGTGGTGATCCCCGACGGCGCGCGGATCGGCTTCGACCTGGACTATGACCGCACCCGGTTCGCGGTGACCAGGGGCGGGATCGTGGTCATCGGCAAGAACGAGATCGTCGACCGCTGACCCTCACCGGGGCAGGCTGAGCAGCCGGTCGACCAGCGTCCTGGCGTGGTCGGCGCCGACCGGCCGGCTGAAGAAGATCGCATGATAGTAGAGCGGCGCGATCACCACCTCCATCAGCTCCAGCAGCGTCGGCGGGCTCTCGCCGCGCGCCGCCGCCCGCTCCAGCATGCCCTGGAGCTGCACGGCCCGGTCCGTCAGGTACGGCTGACTGTCATCCGGGACGCGGGTGCCCACCTGGGCGGCCCTGACGTAAAGAGGCCCCAGCGGCCCCGCCACGTCCGCCGCGACCTGAACGGCGTAGGCCTCCAGGTCGCCGCGCAGCGTGCCCGTGTCGGGCACCGGTGAACCCCGCGAAAGCCGCTCGGTCACCACGTCGTCCATGAGCGCGCCGAGTGTGCCCCAGCGCCGGTAGAGGGTCGCCTGGTGCACGCCGGAACGTTCCGCCACCTGGGCGAGGCTCAGGCTGTCCCAGTCCTCCTTGCTCAGCAGGTCGAGGACGGCTTCATGCACCGCCGTACGGACTCTCGCGCTGCGGCCTCCCGGTCTGCGTGCAGGTTCCATGCCATCGACCTTAACGCGAACTCTCTTGCGTTAGCCCCCTACCCTATGGTTACCTTGAGGCGAAATTCTTCGCATTAAGGAGTCGGAGCATGCGCCCGATCGTCTTCGAGAAGGACCCCACGTTCTGGTTCGAAACGCTGCGCTCGTTCGGCCACATCGCGTACGGCGGCGCCGACTTCGGCGAGGTCCTCGTGACCGCGCAGCGGATCACCGAGAGCGACTACGACAGCTGGCACGACGAGTGGCTGGCCACGGCGGACCGCGTGGCGGCCGAGGCCGAGCGGAGCCTGGCGGCGGGGCACGAGGTCAGCGCCCGCGACGGGTTCCTGCGCGCGTCCAACTACTACCGCTCAGCGGAGTTCTTCCTGCACGGCGACCCTTCGGACCCGCGCGTCGACTCGGCCTACGACCGCCAGGTGGCCTGCTTCCGCGCGTTCGCCGGAATGTCGGGCATCGAGCCCGTCGAGATCCCGTACGAGGGCACCACGCTGCCCGGCTACCTCTACCGGGGCACCGGCGGCGCGACCGTGATCATGCACAACGGCTTCGACGGCAGCGCCGAGGAGATGCACTTCTACGCGGCCGCCGCCCTGGTCGAACGCGGCTACAACGTGCTGACCTTCGACGGCCCCGGACAGCCGGGCGTCATCCGCAAGGGCCTGCCGTTCCGGCCCGACTGGGAGCACGTCGTAGGCCCGGTGCTCGACTTCGCGCTCGCCCTGCCGTTCGTGGACCCGTCGCGGGTGGCGCTGCTCGGCGCCAGCATGGGCGGACTGCTCGCACCCCGCGCCGCCGCCTTCGACCCCAGGATCAAGGCGGTCATCGCCTTCGACGGCGTCTACGACATGGGCGCGGTCGTCGCCGAGGCCGTCGGCGGCGACCGGGAGGCCGCCAGGCAGGCACTCGCCGACCCTCAGGCCGACGAGCACCTGCGCACCTTGATGTCCCAGAACCCCACCATCCGCTGGGCGGCCACCCACGGCACCTGGGTCACCGGCGCGTCCTCCCCGCGTGGCTACTCGGCCGCGATGCTCGACTACCACCTGCGTGACGGCATCGCCGAGCGGATCACCTGCCCCACACTGGTCTGCGCCGCACCGGACGACTTCGCCTTCCAGGGCCAGCCCGAGGCCCTCTACGAGCACCTGACCTGCGACAAGACGCTCATCGAGTTCACCGAGACCGAGGGCGCCGACGCGCACTGCCAGTCCGGCGCCCAGCGCCTGGCCCTGGCCCGCATTTCCAACTGGCTGGAAAGGACTTTCGCATGAACCGCTCCGTGCTCAAAGTAGCGCTCTGGGACGTACTCCCCTGCATCGCCGCCTATTACCTGCTGCGCGCGCTGAACGTCAGCGAGTACGCCGCCCTCCTGTCGGCCACAGCCGTCGGCATCCTGCGCACCGCTTATGTCGGCGTCAGGGAACGCCGCCTGGACGGATACGCGGCGTTCATGTGCCTGATCTTCGGCCTCGGCCTGGTCCTGTCCTTCGTGACCGGGGACGAGCGCCTCATGCTGGCGGTCAAGTCGATCACCACGGCGGCCATCGCCGCCGTCCTCGTCGCCACCTGCGTGACGGGCCGCCCTGCCGCCTTCCCCCTCGCCAAACGCTTCGGCGCCGAGGACGCGGCCACCTCCGCCCGCTGGGACGCCCTCTACCTGGCCGAGCCCGCGTTCCGCCGCATCTACTACGTCATGACCCTGACCTGGGCGGCGGCCTTCCTCGCCGAGTCGGTGATCCGGATCCCACTCGTCTATCTGCTGCCGGTGGACGTGATGGCCGGCCTGTCAACGGTCCTGCTGCTCGGCACCCTCGCCCTCATCGCCGTCTGGAGCGCCTGGTACGGCAAGCGCGGCGAGGCGGCCTTGTCCGCGAGTTGACCAAGGATCAGTCACGGAACGTACATGACTGATATCGTTCCGTGACATGCCATCCCCCGCGCATGACACACTCAATGCGCTCTTCCGCAACCGTCCGGCATTCGCCGTCGAGATCCTCCGGGATGTCTTCGACGTCGACCTGCCTACGGACGTCCTGATAGAGGTCGCCGGAGGCGACTTCAACGACCGCCTCTCCCTGGACTTCCAGGCCGACACGGTGATCACCGTGGGGCCGCGCCAGGACCCGATCTTCGGGGTCATCGTCGAGATCCAGCAAGACATCAAGGAACACAAACGCACGGCCTGGGCCCGTTATGCGGCGGCGCTTTGGTTGCAGCTGAAGTGTCCGGTCGTAGTGCTGGCCTTCTGCCCTAGCGCCCGCGTCGCAACGTGGGCGGCGGAGCCGATCGTCACCAGCCTGCCCGGCTTCGTCCTCCACCCCAGCGTCTTCGGCCCGGACCGGATCCCCGTGATCACCGATCACGTCCAGGCAGCAGACTGTCTCGAACTCGCCGCCATGTCCGTCATGATGCATGGCCACCAAAGAGTTGTGACAGAGGCCTTCATGACGGCCGTGAGCAAGCTCTCCGATGGTTACGCTTCGCAGTATCATGAATACGGATACCGACTAGCTTCACTCCCCGCACGGCGCATAATGGAGGAGATCATGTCGTCTGCCGCATGGCCCGTATACAGCCCCTTCGCCAGAGAGCACTTCAGTAAAGGCGAAGCTGCCGCGCTGTTCAGGGTACTCAAAGTGCGCGGCATCAGCGTCCCCCAAGACGCCCACGACCGCATCACCCAATGCACAGACCCCGACCAAATGGAAGAGTGGATCGACCGAGCAGTGACCGCGACGACGCTCGACGACGTCTTCCCCCCTAATACTGCTTGACGCTGTAGTCATACCGGCAAGGCAGCGGATGCTCCGCCCTGACCCGCGCCCGCCCCGTCGGATTCAGCCGCTTGTGGTAGTCCCACCAGAGCTCGTCCAACGTGTCCTCCCCTTCCCGCAGATCGTCCACCACCAGCCCCGTCTCCAGCACCCGCCCCGCCCGTCCGACATCCCCCGCGTCCAGGGCGGCGCGGCATTCCAGCAGGCGGATCCGGCCGTGCCAGCGGTCCTTCGGGCCCAGTTTGTCGATCAGGACGAGGGCGGCGTCCGGGCGGCCGGCAGCGAGGAAGGCCGCGAGGGTCTCGATGGTGAGGGGGCGCAGGCGGGGTGACAGCGCGTGGGCCCGCTCATACAGGTCTGCGGCCCGCGAGGGGTCGAGCACGGCCAGGTTGCGCAGCGCCCACGCGTTCTCGGCGCAGGCCAGGGAACGTTCCCAGGCGGCCCGCGCCCCGGTGTGGTCGCCGTCGTGATAGAGGTTCACGCCCAGGTGGAGCAGGGTGAACCAGGTGCCGCCCGACTCCTCGACCGACTTCTCCAGCAGCGCGCGCCATTCGGGGCCGACGGTGTAGGAGGAGGGGGGCAGAGCGGGGGCGGGTGTGGGGATCGAGCCCTTGCGCACCAGCGCGAGCCACGACTGCTGGTCGCGCCCGATCGTCCAGTCGGCGAAGGGGGTGCCCGGCAGGTTGAGCACCCGGCTGCGCCGCTTGGCCAGGGCCCGGCGCTCCAGCGCGCCCCAGCCGCTGCCCACGTGCAGGACCTCCACGGGGACCGCCGAGGCCAGTTGTACCGCCTGTTCGTGCGCCGCCTGGAGCCGGTCGCGGGAGATGAGCTGGTCCAGGGCCCGGCTCACGTGACCGAGCGCTTCGTGCCAGGGGCCGTGGACGCGCGCGGGGTCGCCCTGGAGCAGGCCGTACGCCTCGGTCCAGGCGAGGGAGGAGCGGGCGGGCAGCCGTACGTGCTCCAACTGGGTGCGGGTGAGTCCCGCCTGGATCTCCAGGTACGGCCGGTCGGGGCCGGACAGCCAGTCCTGCCAGTTGCGGCCCGCCGCGCCGGTGCCCCAGCGGAAGTGCTTGCGACCGCGCATCAGGTCGGTGGAGACCTGCGCGAGCCCGCCGCCGTCCTGGTCGAGGGCGGCGATCCAGCGGCGTGCGCCGTGGGGCAGCTCGTAGAAGAAGTCGGCGGCCTGCTCGTTGCGGGCCGGGTAGGACTGGTCGGCCTCGCGCCAGCGCGGCACCGGCACGCGCCGCAACATCCCGTCGTAGGAGAAGTGGTACGCCTGACGGGCGGGCGCCAGCACCCGGCTGCCCGGCGTCTGCGGCACCGCCGCGTTCGACCACCAGTAGACCGGGGTATCCACCGCCGAAGGGTTATAAATCCGGACGTGTACCAGGAGCACCGGCGAGTCGGGCGGCAGGCAGACGTCGAGCTGGTAGACCAGCCGCCGCATCCGTTCCCACTCGTACATCCGCAGCACCGGCACCCCGTCGGGCCTGGTCACCCGGACGGCGTGGACGGGCGCGCAGGCCAGGGCGGTGTGCCCGAACGTGCCGAGGTTCCACTCCACTCCCCCGGCGAACCACGCGTTACGCAGCCCGAGGTTGGCCAGTTGCAGGTGGGGTGGCTTGTGCAGGAGCTCGCGGCCGGTCGGCAGGTGCACCAGCGAGCGCAGCCGCCCGCCGTACTCCAGCAGGAACTCCGCGCGCAGCAGCGAGTTCTCCAGCACCGCCGTCTTCAGCTCCCGCTCCTCGCGCTCGCGGCCGTAGCCGTCCTGGAAGGTGTACGGCAGGAGCGAGTCGGCATGCCCGTAAGCCAGTTGGGCCGCCATCTCGGCGTCGGCCGCGGCCGTCTTCAGCCCACCGCGTGGATCGGGCAGCGTGCGCAGCGGCGGCAGCGGGTTCGCCGGGCCTAGCGGGGACACGGGGAGCACAACCGAGGATGTCCGTAGCATTTGGCGAGTATTTTCCCATAAAACCGTCCTATAAGAGCTTCCGTCGGGTTTCGGGCATGATTGAACAGTGAACCGGTACGAACGCTGGAACTTGCTGTTAGAGCTCGTCGCCGAGGCCGGCCGACTCGACGTGTCGGAGACGGCGCGGAAGCTCGGCGTGTCCTCCGCCACGATCAGGCGCGACTTCGACGAGCTCGCCGACCAGCAGTTGCTGAGCAGGACCAGGGGCGGCGTCATCGCGCACAGCGTCTCGTACGACCTGCCGCAGCGCTACAAGGTCGCCCAGCACGCGCCGGACAACCAGCGCATCGCCTCGGCGGCGGCGGCCCTGGTGCCGGTGGGGGCCACGATCGGGCTCAACGGCGGCACCACCACGACGGAGGTGGCCAGGGTCCTGGCCAACCGCCCCGACCCGCCCTCCGGCCGCCGCGGCCCGGCGTTCACCCTGGTGACCAACGCCCTGAACATCGCCCACGAGCTGGCCGTGCGGCCGCATCTGCACGTGGTCACCACGGGCGGCTCCGCCCGCGCCGAGTCGTACGAGCTGGTGGGCCCGGTGGCGACGGGCATGCTGGCGGACGTCGCGCTCGACGTGGCTGTGCTCGGTGTCGACGCGCTCGACGTGAGGCACGGCGCCAGCGCCCACGGGGAGGGCGAGGCGGCCGTCAACCGGCTGATGGCCGCGAAGGCCCGCCAGGTGATCGTGGTGGCCGACAGCTCGAAGCTGGGCCGCCGGGCGTTCGCCCTGGTCTGCCCGCTGAACCAGATCAACATCCTGGTGACGGACTCCGCCGCCCCGGCCGAGCTGACCGCCGGGTTCGAAGACGCCGGCATCCGGGTCATCCGGGTCTGAGACGGACGCGCCCCGCGCCGAGATCTGATCGACCTCAGCGCCGGCGTCGCGGGAACCTGCCTGTGAAGACCCGTACGTTCCCTGCCCCGCCGGCCAGGTCGGCCGCCCATCTGACCGCCGTCTTCAGTGACGGTTCAGGGGCGTGGTAGGCCCGGTCGGCCGACCACCACCAAGCCTTCTCCCGGCGCGGCTCGCCGGCCAGCCCGGCCGCCGCCAGCCCCGCCGGGTGACCGGCCCGCTTCCAGAGCTCCGCCCACTGCCCGCGGCGCAGGCTCAGGTAGAGCAGGCCCTTCAGCTCGCCGACCACGCCGAGGTCGCGTACGGCGGCGCGGGACAGATCCAGCGCGTACACCCGCGGGCAGGACAGCAGCGGCGTCAGGTCCACGGGCCGCTCGGTGCGCAGCGTCAGCGACCGCAGCGCGGCGTGGCCCTCCAGTGGCGCGAGGTCGATCCCGTCCATGGCCAGATCGAGCAGTTCAACCGGAGTGTCGCACAGCGGTGTCAGGTCGGCCCCCGGGCAGTTGTCCACCGTCACCTTCCACAGCACCGGCGCGCCGCGCACGGCCCCGAAGTCGACCCAGGGGGCGTTGGCCACCGACAGGCGCTGGATGCGCGGGTGCCAGCCCCGGATGGCGGCCGCGTCGGGACCGGCGACCGTCAGTGAGTGGGATTCCTCGTAGGCGTACCGGTCCGGCTGCTCCATGTCGCCGAGGTCGATCCGCAGCTCGCCGGACTCGGCCGAGTAGGCGCCGGCCTCCAGGGCGGCGACGTGCCGCCGCAGCAGGCTGGTCACCGAGTCGGCGACGTAGACCGGGCCTTCGTCGTGGTGCATACCCATGCGGATGACCTGACCCGGCCGCCCCGCCGGGCCGGGCGCCATGTCCACCGCCAGGAAGTCGCCTCCGGTGCTGGTGGCGAACGGGATCCAGCACGGGTGGTCGGACGCCCGCCGCATCGCCAGCGGGGGACCCACCTCGGTGACGAGCGGCTGGAGCAGATGATGGCGCCAGCTCCGCCCGGCGGCCCACCAGCGGTTCTCCGGACGGCTCTGGCTTTCCAGCTGTTCGAGGCCGAACCAGGGGTGCCCGTCCAGGAGGCCCTCACCGCCGTCGCCGTCGACCAGCTCGTAAAGGGCGCGCAGATCGTCGGGCAGCGTCACGCCGTACCGGACCCGGAGCTGGGCCTCGAGCCAGGCGCGGCGCGCTTCGGGGATCGCGGGCGGCGGCGCGTACTTGTCCCCGCTCGGACCGCCCAGGACCCGGTCGCGCTCGCGTAAGTACGCGCCGAGCAGCGCGACGGCCTCCTTCGGATCTCCCGCCGGCGGGCGACCCGCGCGGCCCTGCTGAAACTCCGCGGGCTCGACCGGCAGCACCTCCCGGTCAAGCACATAGAGGAAGCCACGCTCTTCGTGTTCCATGCGATCCAGCGATTCGCTGATCACCGCCTCGAACCGCCCCTTGGCCTCGACCGTCAACTCGATGGTGAGGTGATCGCCCGTCGCCCCGGCCAGGGTGTAGAGGTCGCACATCTCCAGATGCAGGTCGATGTCGCCCGTGTCGGCTCCGCTCGGCTCGAATCTCAGGCCGCGGTGGCCGGATCCGTCCGGGCCTGTCGCGTACCCCCGCAGCTCGGCCCGCCGCCACGCCGCGGGCGCCCCGGCCGCGATCTTCCCTGCCATGGTACGGAGCACATCGGCGATCTCGGAGTCACGATCATCGGTCACACGACATACCTAATCATCGGAAACACCCCCCTCCGCCACATGGCACTTGATGATTACCGAGCGTATCCAGTGGACACGTAGCGTCATACAAGATGCCGTACCGCCGGAAGAAGGGCCCTATGCGAGGCGTTGCCGAACCGCCGGCGAAGGCGTTGCGGACGCCGCGCGCCGCGGGCGCGGCCGGGATCCTCTCCGCCCTGCCGCTGGGCGGTGCCATGATCCTGGTACGCAAGGCGGTGCCCGCCCATCCGCTCGACGCGGCCGCCTACCTCGCCGACACCGCCGGCCACAACGCCCTGCGGGTGGCGCTGATCCTCCTGCCGTTCGGCGGGATCTTCTTCCTGTGGTTCATGGGCGCCGTACGGGACTCCATCGGAGTGCGGGAAGACCGGTTCTTCGCCACGGTCTTCTTCGGCGCCGGGCTGCTCTTCGTGGCGATGCTCTTCGTCTTCGGCGCGACGGCGAGCGCCTATCTGGCCACGATCGACGCCATGCGGACCACGCCCCAGCCCACGGCCTTCTGGCACTACGGGCGCCACCTCACGCTGTCCCTGCTCACCGAGTACGCGCCGCGCATGGCCGCCGTGTTCACCCTGACGACCACGACCATCGGCACCCGCCTCGGCCTCCTTCCCCGCTGGCTGTCCTGGCTCGGCTATCTCGTCGGGCTGGTGCTCCTCCTGGTCGTCAGCAGGGTCGCCTGGTCGGAGCTCGCGTTCCCGGTCTGGGTCCTGATCGTCGGCTGCTACCTGATCGTCGCCCACGACCGGTTCCGGATGATCTCCGGCAAGATGCCCACCTCATGACCCTCGACCACGAGGAGCTGGGTAAGGGCCCTTTCAGGTCGGCTCGACGGGGAGTGTTGCTGTGAGGGTTGTCGTTGATCTCACGCGCTGTCAGGGGTACGGGCAGTGCGTCTTCCTGGCGCCGGACGTGTTCACGATGCCCGGCCAGGAAGCGCTCATGTACGACACCGGCCCGGACGACGACCAGCGCGAGCACGTCCTGCGGGCGGCCGCGGCCTGCCCGGTCCAGGCCATTCACGTCGGCCGGATGACCACCCAGCACAGAACCCGGCGGCCCGAGATGGCCCCCGCCGCGACGGGTGGTGACGAGGAGTTCAAACGCGACGGCCGCATCGTCATCGTCGGCGCCTCCCTGGCCGGCGCCCGGGCCGCCGGGGTGCTGCGCAGAGACGGCTTCACGGGCTCGCTGACCCTGATCGGGGACGAGCAGTACCAGCCGTACGACCGGCCGCCGCTGTCCAAGCAGGTGCTGTCCGGCAAGGTGCCCGCCGAACGCACCCTGCTCCCCCACCTTCGCGAACCGGACGTCGAATGGCTGCCGGGCACCACGGCGACCGGACTGGACCTCTCCGCCCAGCAGGTGCGGCTCGCCGACGGCCGGGAGATCGGCTTCGACAAGGTGCTGATCGCCACCGGCGCACGTGCCAGGCCGTGGCCGAAGGAGGCGGAGGCGGCGCTCGACGGCGTGTACGTCCTGCGCACGCTGGACGAGGCGCAGCGGATGCGGCAGCGGCTGGCCGCCGGGGTCAACCGGGTGCTGGTCATCGGGGCGGGATTCACCGGGTCGGAGGTGGCGTCGGTCTGCCGCGAGCTCGGCCTGCCGGTGACCGTCGTCGAACACGGGCCCGTTCCGCTGGGCGGCGCGCTGGGCGGGGTGATCGGCGCGGTCGCGGCGGACATGCAGCGCGCGGCCGGCGTGGACCTGCGCTGCGGGGTCACGGTCGCCTCGCTCGACGGAGACGCGGACGGGCGGCTGATCGGGGCACGGCTGTCCGACGGCAGCACCGTCGAGGCCGACATGGCGGTGGTCGCGCTCGGTGCGATCCGCAACGTGGAATGGCTGCGGGGCTCGGGGCTGGCGGCCGGCGTGTGGGGGGTGGCCACCGACGCGGGCTGCCGCGCCTTCGACATCAACGGCCTGGTCACCGACAACGTGTTCGCCGCCGGTGATGTGGCGCGGTTCCCGCATCCGGTGTACCAGTACCAGTTCGTCGCGCTGGAGCACTGGGGCAACGCCGTCGCCCAGGCCGAGGTCGCCGCGCACAACATGATCAGCGACCAGGCTCATCGCTGGCCGCATCTGTCGCTGCCGGTGTTCTGGTCCAACCAGTTCGGCACCAACATCAAGTCGGTCGGCGTTCCGAGCTTCGCCGACGAGCTCGTGATCGCGCAGGGCTCGCTGGCCGAGCGCCGGTTCGTCGCCGTCTACGGCTACCGGGGCAGGATCACCGCGGCGGTCATGTTCGACCAGGCGATGTGGCTGGACTTCTACCGGCGGCTGATCGAAGAGGCCGCGCCGTTCCCGCCGGACTTCCGCACGGTCGACCGGCGCGACGGGATGCGGCCCGTGCCGGCCGAAGTCCCGCAGCGGATCAAGCCCGCTGAAGGAGCGACCGTGGTGGTGACCGGTCATGATCCGGCCGAACGCCGCGTCACGCTCGTACGCCCCCAACGGTAGGACCATCTCGGAAAAGGGAGGCAACCTCGTGGAGCCGGCCAGCATCTACGCGCAGATCCACCAGTTCGGCAACCGGGCCGACCCGTACTCGCTGTACGCCGAGCTGCGCAAGACACCCGTGGCGCGGCAGGAGGACGGCAGCTATGTCGTCAGCACGTACGAGGAGATCGTCGCGCTGCTGCACGATCCGCGGGTCAGCTCGGACCGCCGCAACCTCGCCGACGCGCCCCCTTCCGATGGCATGCCCTCCTTCATCACCACCGATCCGCCCGAGCATGACCGGCTCCGGCGGCTGGCCATGCGTCATTTCGGGCCGCCCCATTCGCCGCGCAAGGTGGAGAGCCTGCGCGGGGAGCTGCTCGAGATCGTCACGGGGTTGATCGACGGCATCGCGGACCGGACGGAGGCCGACATCGTCGACGACGTCGCCTACCCGTTCCCGGTCACGGTGATCTGCCGCCTGCTCGGGGTGCCCCTGGAAGACGAACCCCGCTTCCACAAGTGGGCCGACGAGATCGTGGAGACGCTCGGCCCGTCGGGCGAGGGCGACATGGCGGAGCGGCTCAAGAGACGCCAGGCCACCGTGGTCACGCTGGGGCAGTACCTGGGCGAGCTCGCCGAGGCCCACCGCAAGAACCCGGGCGACGACCTCCTGTCCGGACTGGTCACCGATGACGGCCCCGACGGGTCGATGTCGCACCTCGAGGTGATCTCGACCGCCGCGCTGTTGCTGATCGCCGGGCACGAGACCACGGTCAACCTCATCACCAACGGCATGCTCACCCTGCTGCGGAACCCGTCGCTGATCGAACGGCTCCGCCAGGAGCCGGACCTGGTCGTCCACACCGTCGAGGAACTGCTGCGCTACGAGCCGCCCGTGCACTTCCTGTCCCAGCGCGTCGCCCTCGACGACATCACGATCGCGGGTGTCACCATCCCGAAGGGATCGCCCATCGTCCTCGCCCTTGCCTCGGGCAGCCGCGACCCCGCGCACCTGCGGGATCCCGACCGCTTCGATCCCGACCGCCCCTACATCCAGCACCTCGGCTTCGGGGGCGGCGTCCACCACTGCTTCGGCGCTCCGCTGGCCCGCCTCGAGGCCCAGATCGCGCTGCGCGAGCTCGCGCACCGGCTGGTGAACCCGCGCCTGGTCACCGACCCGCCGCCCTACCGGCCCAGCTCCACCCTGAGAGGTCCGCGTCACCTCGTCATCGAGTACGACCGGGTGCTCCCGTACGAGCCGATCACGTGACTACAGGGACGCGAGCCAGGTTTCGATGGTGTGGGCCATGGACGGCGCCTGATCCTCCAGCATCGTGAAGTGATCGCCCTCCACCTCCTGGGCGGTGTGCTCGGTGTGCCAGGAGGCACGCCACTCCCCGGAGGGGGAGGGCGCCAGCGGCGTGTCCGGATGGAGGAACAGGATGGGTGCCGCCACCTCTCCCAGCTCGCATTCGCGGAACAGCTTGTAGTAGCGGCCCATCGCCGACAGCCGCGCGTTGGTGAAGGGCCCGAAGGAGTCTTCTCTGTCGAACATGCCCTCGACCATCTGCGCCCCGAGGTCGTCGACCACCTGGCTCTCCGCCAGGAAGGTGTCGAGCAGGATCAGCCCGGCCGGGTGGACGCCCATCTCCTCCAGGTATCCGGCCGCGGCGTGCGCGAAGATCCCGCCGGCGCAGTAGCCGAGGAGCGCGAACGGTCTCCCGTCGGCCGCGTCGCGCACGCTCCGCGCCCACGTGCGTACGGCGGCTTCGGCCGTACCGGGCAGGCTCTCTTCGGGTGCGAAGCCGAGGACGGGCAGGGCGAAGAGATCGCGCAGACCCTGGAAGTTCGCCGCGAGCCGGGCGAACTGGGCGGCTCCCCCCAACGCCATGGGCGTGCTGAAGCAGAACAGGGCGGGTTCGCCGGGACCGGTCGCCAGCTTGAGCGCCGGCGGGATGACGGCGAGTTCGTCCGGCGAATCGAAGGACGGCCGCAGCTCGGCCACCGCCCGCAGCACGGCCAGGCCCTCGTGCGTCTTGCCGGCGCGGGCCGCCTCCCCGAACAGCGCGCTGAGGCTGTCACCCGAGTGCGGGTCGCCGGTCCGCGTGCCGCCCAGCTCGTCCGACAGGTGCCGGGCCAGGGCGGAGGGGCTGGGGTGGTCGAAGACCACGGTGGCCGGCATACGCAGCCCGGTGGCGCCGGCGAGGCTGTTACGCAGTTCGACCGAGGTCAGGGAGTCGAATCCGGCTTCGAGGAAGTTCTGGTCGGGGTCGATCGAATCGGGACCGGAATGACCGAGCACCTTCGCGGTGTGCGCCCGCACCAGCTCGCGCAGCCGGTCGACGCGCTCGTCGGCCGCCAGTCCGGCCAGTTCCGCCGCGAGTGACGGCTCGTGGGCGTCCTGACCGGCGGCCTCGCCGTCGAGGATCGCCTGTACGTCGGGCAGCGCGCGGAGCAGCGGCCGCGGCCTGGCGAGGGTGAACACGGAGGCGAACCGGCTCCAGTCGATGTCGGCCACCACGCGGTGGGTCTCGTCGTGGTCGAGGACCTTCTCCAGCGCGGCCACCGCCGCGTCGGGCTCCATGACGCGTACGCCGAGCCGGCGCAGTCGCGCGCCGACCGACTCGTCCACCATGCCGCCGCCGCCCCAGGCGCCCCAGGCGACCGAGGTGGCCGGGAGCCCGCGGGCCCGGCGCGCGTGGGCCAGCGCGTCCAGGAACGCGTTGGCTCCCGCGTAGGCGGCCTGTCCCGCCTGGCCCCACACCGCCGAGCCGGAGGAGAACAGGACGAATCGCTCCACCGGATGGCCGGTCGACAGCTCGTCGAGGAGCGCCGCTCCTGCGATCTTGCCCTCGGCCGTCTCGGCGAACTCCGTGATCGTGCTGTCGGCGAGCAGCGTGTCGTCGCGGACGACCCCGGCCGCGTGCACGATCGCGGTCAGCGGTTGCCCCTCGGGCAGCGCGTCGAGCACGCGGCGCAGCCCTTCGCGGTCGGCGACGTCGCAGGCGGCGACGGTGACCTTGGCGCCGAGCGCCGTCAGCTCGGCTTCCAGCTCGGCGACGCCTTCGACGGCCCGGCCCCGGCGGCTGAGCAGCGCGAGGTGTTCGGCGCCGCGGGCCGCCAGCCAGCGGGCGACGTGCGCGCCGACGCCGCCGGTGCCGCCGGTGACGAGCACCGTGCCGTGCGGTCGCCAGGGGGTCTCGGGCGTCGCGTCGCCCAGTGGCGCGCGCTCCATCCGCCGGGCGAAGACGCCCGCCGCCCGTACCGCCAATTGATCCTCGCCGTCCCGCCCGGACAGCGCGGCGCACAGGCGGGCGACGGTACGTTCGTCCGGTTCGGCGGGTACGTCGATCAGGCCGCCCCAGGTGTCGGGGTGGTCCAGGGCGAGGACGGTGCCGATGCCCCACACCACCGCCTGGGAGGGGGACCGGAGTTCGGCCGCCTGCTCCACGGCCACCGCGCCCGAGGTGAGCGCCCACAGCGGCGCGGGGATCTCCGCGTCGCCGAGCGCCTGCACCAGGGTGACGGTCATGACCGCGCCGCGGGAGAGGACGGGGTGGGCCGGGTGGGCGCGGTCGTCGAGCGCCAGCAGGGAGAGCACGCCGGTCAGCGGCTCCTCGGGGAGCGCGTCGCGCAGGGTACGCGTGAGCGCGGCCCGGTCCTGGCCCCCCACCTGGATGGACACCACGTGGGCGCCCGCCTTGGCCAGGCCGTTGACGATCGAAGCCGCCTGCGTACCGGCACCGTCGATGGCCGGCCCGTCGACGACCGAAGCCGTCCGCGTGTCGGCGCCGTCGATCTCCGGCAGGACGACGATCCATGATGTCCCGGTCAGCGTCGCGTCGGCCGCCTCCCGTACCGGCAGCCAGGCCACCCGGTAGCGCCAGGAGTCCAGCGTCGCCGCCTGCCGCCGCTGCCGGCGCCACGCCGACAACGCCGGCAGCACCTCGGCCAGGGCGGCCGGGTCCACCTCGGCGAACCGTGGCGCGTCCCCCCGCTCCACCGCCGCCCAGAAGTCGGCTTCATCGGGGTCGGCGCTCGGGGTGACGGCGCTCGCAGGCGCCAGCCAGTAGCGTTCGCGCTGGAAGGCGTAGGTCGGCAGGTCCACCCGGCGGGCGCCGGGGTAGACGGCGGACCAGTCCACGCCGACGCCGCGTACGTGCAGCTCGGCGAGCGAGGCGAGCATGCGGGCCTGCCCGCCGTCCTCGCGGCGGAGCGTGCCGGTGACCACGGCGTCGCGGTCGAGGGCGTCGAGGGTCTCCTGGATGCCCATGGTGAGCACCGGGTGCGGGCTGGTCTCGACGAAGACCGCGTGGCCCTGGGCGACGAGCGCGTGGACGGCCGCGTCGAACCGCACGGTCTGCCGCAGGTTGGCGTGCCAGTACGCGGCGTCGAGCCCGGCGGTGTCGATCCAGTCGCCGGTCACCGTCGAGATCATCGGTACTTCGCCCGCGCGGGGCCTGATCGGCCCGAGGTCGTGCAGCAGGCGCTCCCGCAGCTCGTCGACCTGGGCCGAGTGCGAGGCGTAGTCGACCGGGATCAGCTTGGCCCGGATCCCTTCGGCGGTGAGCTCCGCGACCAGTTCGCCGAGCGCGCCGGGTGAGCCGGAGACCACGACCGAACGTGCTCCGTTGACCGCGGCCAGGGAGTAGTCACCCGGTCGCCGGCCAAGGCGCGCGGTCAGCTCCTCGACGGGCAGCCCGACCGATGCCATGCCGCCCCGGCCCGCGAGCACGGCCCCGATCGCCTGGCTGCGCAGGGCGACCACGCGGGCGCCGTCCTCCAGAGACAGTCCGCCCGCCACCGTGGCGGCGGCGATCTCGCCTTGGGAGTGGCCGATCACCGCGTCGGGCCGCACGCCGTACGAACGCCACAGCCCGGCCAGCGCCACCATGACCGCCCACAACAACGGCTGGACCACGTCCACCCGCTCCAGCGGGGGCGTGCCGGGCGCGCCGCGGAGCACCTGGGCCGGGGACCAGTCCACGAACGGGGTGAGAGCGCGCTCGCAGGCGGCGAAGTGCTCGGCGAAGATCGGCGACTCGTCGAGCAGTTCAGTGGCCATGCCCGCCCACTGCGAGCCCTGGCCCGGGAAGACGAACACCGTCTTGCCCGGTGCTCCGGCCACGCCGCCGACCGCGCCGGGGACCTGTTCACCCGCGGCCAGATCGCGCACGGCGGCCAGCAGTTCGGCGCGGTCTCGGCCGACGACCGCGGCGCGATGCCGGTACGCCGTACGCGTCGTGGCCAGGGAGAACCCGACGTCGGCGACGGGCTGCCCGGGGTGACGCGCCACATGCGCGCCGAGCCGGTCGAGCTGAGCGCGCAGAGCGGCCCCGCTCTTGGCCGACACCACCCACGCGACCGCGGCGGGCGCTACGGGCCCGGCCGTAGCCGCGTCGTCCGCCGACGACAGCAGCCCGGCCGTGGCACCGTCCGCCCGCGACGCGACCCCGGCCGCAGCGCCGTCCGCCGACGACGCGACCCCGGTCGGGGCGGCATCGCCAGCCGGGGCCTGCTCCAGGATCACGTGCGCGTTCGTGCCGCTGACGCCGAACGCGGACACGCCGGCCCGGCGGGGGCCGCCGCTGTCCGGCCAGTCGACGGCTTCGGTCAGGAGCCGGACGTTCCCCGCGGACCAGTCCACGTGGGACGAGGGCGCGGACACGTGCAGCGTCTTGGGCAGGAGGCCCGCCCGCATGGCCAGCACCGCCTTGATCACACCGGCGACACCGGCGGCGGACTGGGTGTGGCCGATGTTGGACTTGATCGACCCCAGCCACAGCGGCCGGTCGGCGGGACGGTCGGCGCCGTAGGTGGCCAGCAGCGCCTGCGCCTCGATGGGATCGCCCAGGGTGGTGCCGGTGCCGTGCGCCTCGACGAAGTCCACGTCGGCGGCGGCGAGCCCGGCGGCGGCCAGCGCGCGGCGGATGACCCGCTGCTGGGACACCCCGTTCGGGGCGGACAGGCCGTTGCTGGCGCCGTCCTGGTTGATCGCGGACCCGCGCACGACCGCGAGGACCGGATGACCGTTGCGGCGCGCGTCGGACAGCCGCTCCAGCAGCAGCAGGCCGGCGCCCTCGCCCCATCCGGTGCCGTCGGCGTCGTCGGAGAAGGCCTTGCACCGCCCGTCGCGCGCCAGGCCGCGCTGGCGGCTGAACTCCACGAAGATGTCGGGGGTGGGCATGACGGTCACCCCGCCGGCGAGCGCGAGCGTGCTCTCCCCGCCGCGCAGCGACTCGCACGCCCAGTGCAGCGCCACCAGCGACGACGAGCACGCCGTGTCGATGGTGGCCGCGGGGCCCTTGAGCCCGAACACGTAGGAGATCCGGCCCGAGATCACCGCGGTGGAGTTGCCCGTGAGCAGGTGGCCCTCCGCGCCTTCCGCGGGTACGCCCAGGCTGCCTCCGTACCCGTCGGCGAAGGCGCCGACGAAGACGCCCACCTGGCTGTCCTTCAGCGACCGGGGGTCGATGCCGCCCCGCTCGAACGCCTCCAGCGCCACCTCCAGCATCAGGCGCTGCTGAGGGTCGGCGGCCAGCGCCTCCCGGGGCGAGATGCCGAAGAATCCCGCGTCGAAGGCGGCGGCGTCGTGCAGGAACCCGCCCTCGCGGGTGTAGGTGGTGCCTGGACGGGTCGGATCCGGGTCATAGAGCTCCGAAAGATGCCAACCCCGGTCGTCGGGGAACAACGACACACCGTCGCGGCCGTCCGCCACGAGCTGCCACAGGTCCTCGGGATCATGGACGTCCCCGGGGAACCGGCAGCTCATGGAGACCACCGCGATCGGCTCGTGTTCGCGGGCCTCGGCCTCGCGGAGCCGTTCCCTGGTCTGCTGGAGATCGGCGGTCACCCGCCTGAGGTAGTCGAGGAGCTTCTGCTCGTCCGCCACGTCATGCCACCTTCCGGAAGTCTCAGAGCCCCTTGTCGATCAACGCGAACAGCTCGTCGGCACTCGCCGACTCCACGGCCTGGCCGGGGTCCGCCTGTTCGCCGCGCCATTGCGCCAGGAGGCCGCGCAGCCGCGCGGTGACCGTCGACCGCGTCTCCTCGTCGGGCGTGAGCGCGCCGAGCAGCCGCCCCAGCCGGTCCAGTTCCTCCAGTGCCCGCTCGCCGGTCGGCCTGTCGGCGGGCGCGATCTCCGTGAGCAGGTACTCCGCCAGCGCGATCGGGGTCGCGTGGTCGAAGGCCAGCGTCGTGGGCAGTCGCCGATCGACCGCGGTGTTCAGCCGGTTGCGCAGCTCGACCGCGGTCAGCGAGTCGAACCCCAGCTCGTCGAACGGGCGGTGCGGGTCCACCTCGTCGGCGGAGGTGTGGCCGAGCACGGCGGTGACCTGGTCGAGCACGAGATCGAGCAGGATCTTCCGCCGGTCCGGCTCGGGAAGCCCGGTGAGCTTGTCCTTCAGGCTCGGGCCGGTGCCACGGTCGGTGGAGGCGGCGCGGCGCGGCCGGGCTCGTACCAGCTCTCTGAGCATCGGCGGCAGGGCGTCGCCGCGCGCGCTCATCGCCTTGGGATCCAGGCGGATCGGCACCAAGGCCGGTTCGGGCCGGAGCAGGGCGGTGTCGAACAGCGACAAGCCCGTCTCCGGCGTGAACGGAATGATGCCGTCGCGGGCCATCCGGGCGACCTCCGCGTCGGCGAGGGTGTCGAGCATGCCTCCGCTTCCCGTCCACGGCCCCCAGGCCAGCGACGTCGCCGGTAGCCCCTGAGCCCGTCGCCGGTGGGCCAGCGCGTCCAGGAACGCGTTGGCGGCCGCGTAGTTCCCCTGCCCCGCGCTGCCCATCGTGCCGGCGGCCGAGGAGAACATGACGAAGGCCGACAGGTCGAGGTCGCGCGTCAGCGCGTGCAGGTTCAGCGCCGCGTCCGCCTTCGGCCGCAGCACGCCGTCCAGTCGCTCGGGTGTGAGCGAGGTGATCGGTCCGTCGTCCAGGACGCCCGCGGCGTGCACCACGGCTGTGAGCGTCCGGCCCGCGATCAGTGCGGCGAGCGCGTCGCGGTCGGCGACGTCACAGGCCGCGATCTCGACCCGCGCGCCGAGCTCCGCGAGCTCGGCGCGGAGTTTCTCGGCACCCTCGACGGCGGTGCCGCGGCGGCTGGTCAGTAGCAGATCACGTACGCCGTGGCGGGCGACGAGGTGGCGGGCGAGGAGCTTGCCGAGGCCGCCGGTGCCGCCGGTCACCAGCACGGTCCCGTCAAGGTCGAGGGGGGCCGGGATCGTCAGCACGACCTTCCCGATATGCCGGGCTTGCGACATGAACCGGAACGCCTCCGGGGCCCGCCGGAGGTCCCAGGCCGTGACGGGGAGCGGCTGGATCTCGCCTTGCTCGAACAGGTCCAGAATCTCGCGCAGCATGTGCCCGGTCCGGTCGGGACCGGCTTCGACGAGGTCGAAGGGCCGGTAATGGACCCCGGGCGCGATCGTGTCCGGGGAGCGGAGGTCGGTCTTGCCCATCTCCACGAACCGGCCGCCCTCAGACAACAGTCCCAACGAGGCGTCGATGAACTCACCGGCCAGCGAGTTGAGCACCACATCCACCGAGCCGAACTTCTCCGCGAAGTCCAGTGTCCGCGAGGAGGCCACATGGTCCTCGTCCAGGGTCAGCGCTCCCCACTTGCCCGCGCTCGCGGTGCCGAACACCTCCGCACCGAGCCAGCGAGCGAGCTGTACCGCCGCCATCCCGACCCCACCGGCGGCCGCGTGGATGAGCACCCGATCTCCCGATCGCACCCCGGCCAGATCGACCAGACCGTAGTAGGCGGTCAGGAACGCCACCGGAACCGACGCCGCCTCCGCGAACGACCACCCGGCGGGCATACGAGCCACCTGCCGGTGATCTGTGACGATCAGCGGGCCGAACGCGCCGCCGTCGAACAGGCCCATCACGCGGTCGCCGGGCGCGAGCCCGATGACGCCGGGGCCGATCTCGGCGATCACGCCGGCGCCTTCCAGCCCCATCGCGCCGCTCTCGCCCGGATACATACCGAGGGCGTTGAGCACGTCGCGGAAGTTCATGCCGGCGGCGCGCAGGGCGATCCTGATCTCTCCCGGCTTCAGGGGCGCGGCGGCCTCGGGCGCGGCGACGAAAGCCAGGCCGTCCAGCGTGCCTTTGGCGCGGCTGTCCATCCGCCAGGGGGCGGCGTCCGCCGACGGTGTGAGGCCGACGCCGGACGCGTGCGCCAACGGTGTGAGGCCGACGTCGGGCGCATGCGCCGGCGCTGTGAGGCGGACGTCGGGCGCGTGCGCGAGCCTGGCCGCGAGCACCGTCCCCTCCCTCAGTACGAGCTGCGGCTCGCCGGTGAGGGCCGCGGCGGCGATCAGATCGGCGGAGGGGAGGTGGTCGTCGATCGAGTCGGCGGAGGGGGCGTGGTCGTCGAGGTCGAGCAGGGCGAACTGGCCGGGGTTCTCGGCCTGCGCGGATCGGATCAGGCCCCACACCGCGGCGCCCGCGAGGTCGCGCTCGTCGCCGGGCGCGATCGCCTTCCTGGTCAGGAAGAGCAGCCGCGACTCGGCGAGCCGGGGGTTGGCCAGCCAGACCTGCACCAGGGCGAGCGCCCGGTGAACCGCCGAGTGAACCGCGGCGGCCACGGAGTCGTCCCCGTCCGCGATGGTGGGGTGCACGATGACGATCTCGGGCGGGCTCGCCCCCGACTCGACGGCCCGGATCAGCGCGGACAGGTCGTCGTACGGCTCAGCGCCGACGACCTCGCCGCCGATGACCCAGCACCGGGTCGAGGACGCCGGCTCGACCGAGATCGGCGTCCAGTCCAGGTGGTACAAGGAACGCTCCGCGCCGCTGCGCGCGCTGGCGAGCTTGTCGAGGGTGATCTGGCGCAGGACCAGCGAGCCGATCGACACCACCGGTTGACCGAGCGAGTCGGCCGCCTCCAGGCGCAGGGAGTCTTCGCCCGTCGGGGTCACCCGTACGCGCAGGCTCGACGCTCCGGCGGCGTGCAGCTCCACATCGGCCCAGGTGAACGGTAACGCGGTGTGTTCGGCCGAGGCGGAGCTGAACCCGAAGGCGTGCAGCGCGGCGTCCAGGAGAGCGGGATGCAGGCCGAAACGGGTCGCGTCCGCCGCCGTGTGCTCGGGCAGTTCGACCTCGGCGAAGACCTCCTCGCCACGGATCCAGGCGGCACGCAGGCCACGGAAGGCCGGGCCGTAACGGAGTCCCAGATCGGCGAGCCGGTCATAGAGTCCGTCCACCTCGACCTGCTGCGCGTCGGTCGGTGGCCACGATGTCGGCTCGAATCCGGCGGGAGCGGCGGCCGGGGCGAGCGCGCCCGTGGCGTGCCTGTCCCATGGCGCGTCACCGGCCTGCGAGTACATCTTGATCGTCCGGGTGCCGGAGTCGTCCGGATCGGACACCACGATCTGCAGCCGGACGCTACCGCGTTCGGGGAGGAGCAGCGGCTGCTCCAGGGTCAGCTCCTCGAGCTTCCCGCAACCGACCTGGTCGGCGGCCCTGATGGCGAGTTCCACCAGGCCGGTGCCGGGGAAGACCACCTCCTCGCCGATCGCGTGATCGGCGAGCCACGGGTGCGTGGAGAGGGAGAGCCGGGCGGTGAACAGGAATCCGCCCGAGTCGGGCAGTTCGCCGGCCGCGCCCAGCAGCGGATGGTCCGGGGCGTCGAGGCCGATCGAGGAGGGATCGCCGCCCGGCTGGGCGGGGTTCAGCCAGTAGCGCCGGTGCTGGAAGGCGTAGGTGGGCAGGTCCACCCGGCGGGCGCCGGTACCGGCGAAGAACCTCTCCCAGTCCACCGCCGCACCACCGGCGTACGCCTGCCCGACGGCCGTCACCACCTGCTCGGCCTCGTCCCGGCCGCGGCGCAGCAACGGTACGAAGACCGGGCCGCGCGCGTCCTGAGACTCGGGTACGCACTCCTGTCCCAGGCCCGACAGCACCCCGTCGGGGCCCAGCTCGACGAAGGTCCGTACGTCCTGCTCGTGGAGGAAGGCGATGCCGTCGGCGAATCGCACCGCTTCGCGGACATGCCGCACCCAGTACTCGGCCGAGAACTCCCGTACCGGCTCGCCGGTCAGGTTCGACACCACCGGGATCGACGCGCTCCCGTACGACAGGCCCTCGGCCACCTCGCGGAAGGCGTCCAGCATCGGTTCCATCCGGGGGGAGTGGAAGGCGTGGCTGACCGGCAACCGGCGGGACTTGGCGAACCGGCCCGCCACCCGCGTGACCGCCTGCTCGTCACCGGACAGGACCACCGAGGCCGGCCCGTTGACCGCCGCGATCACCACCGCACCGGCGACGTCCGGGGTCTCGGCCAGGATCCGCCCGGCCTGCTCCTCCCCGGCCTGAACCGCGATCATCGCCCCACCGGACGGCAACGCCTGCATGAGCCGGCCACGGGCCGCCACGAGCGCGCACGCGTCCTCCAGCGACAGCACTCCCGCCGCGTGCGCCGCCGCCAGTTCGCCGATCGAATGCCCGAGCAGGAAGTCGGGCACGACGCCCCACGATTCCACCAGCCGATACAGCGCCACCTCCACCGCGAACAAGGCGGCCTGGGTGTAGCCCGTCTGGTCCAGCAGGTCGGGCCGCTCCCCCATCACCTCCATCAGCGGATGCTCCAGCAGCGGGTCCAGCCGCGCGCACGACGCCGCCAGGTGCTCGGCGAACACCGGATAGGCTGCGGCCAGTTCCAGCCCCATCCCCACCCGCTGGCTCCCCTGCCCGGTGAACAGGAACGCCAGCTTCCCGCCGCTCACCACGCCGTCGCTCGGCTGCGACAGGCCCGCCAGCAGCCCGGCGCGATCCGACGCGGTCACCACCGCTCGATGTTCCAGACCCGCCCGCGTCGTCGCCAGCGAGTAGGCCACATCCGGCAGGGCCAGGTCCTCCCGCTCTTCCAGATAGGACTTCAGCCGTACAGCCTGAGCACGCAACGCCGCCGCGCTCTTCCCGGAGATCAGCATCGGCACGGCAGAATCAGGCAGCTCCCGCGGCTCCGCGTGCTCGGCCTCGACCCCTTCCAGGACGACATGGGCGTTGGTCCCGCTGATGCCGAACGACGACACCCCCGCCCGGCGCGGACGGTCGCCGCCGGGCCAGGGGGCCGGTTCGGTCAGCAGCCGGACGTTCCCGGCGGACCAGTCCACGTGCGAGGACGGGGTGTCGACGTGCAGCGTCTTCGGCAGGACGCCGTGCCGCATCGCCATGACCATCTTGATCACCCCGGCGACGCCGGCGGCGGCCTGGGTGTGGCCGATGTTGGATTTGACCGTGCCCAGCCACAACGGCCGATCGTGTGGACGATCCTGTCCGTAGGTGGCCAGCAGCGCCTGCGCCTCGATCGGATCACCCAGCATCGTGCCGGTGCCGTGGGCTTCCACGGCGTCCACGTCGGCAGGCGACAGCTCGGCGTCGATCAGCGCCTGGCGGATCACCCGCTGCTGGGAGGGACCGTTCGGCGCGGTCAGCCCGTTGCTCGCACCGTCCTGGTTGACCGCGCTGCCCCGTACCACCGCCAGCACCCGATGACCAAGGCGCCGAGCATCCGACAACCGCTCGAGCAGTAGCAGACCCACACCCTCGGCGAACGCCGTGCCATCCGCCGCCTCCGCGAACGCCTTGCACCGCCCATCCCGCGCCAGCCCCCGCTGCCTGCTGAACTCCACGAAGATCTCGGGGGTGAAGATGATGGTGGCGCCGCCGCTGATGGCCAGGGCGCACTCGCCCCTGCGCAGCGACTCGCAGGCCAGGTGCAGAGCGACCAGGGACGACGAGCACGCCGTGTCCAAGGTGACGGCGGGCCCCTCCAGGCCGAGCGCGTAGGCGATGCGACCGGACATCACGGCCGTGGAGCCGCCGGTCAGCAGATGGCCCTCGACTCCGTCGGGGAATCCGGCCGGTCCGACGCCGTATCCGGAGGACGCGGCGCCGACGAAGACGCCTGTCTCACTGCCTTTCAGGGCGGCGGGGTCGAGGCCGGCCTGTTCGAGCAGTTCCCATGAGGTCTCCAGCAGCAGCCGCTGCTGCGGGTCCGTGGCCAGGGCCTCCCTCGGGCTCATGCCGAAGAAGCCCGCGTCGAAGTCCCCCACATCCCGCAGGAATCCGCCCGTGCTGACGTAACACGTCCCGGCGTGCTCGGGGTCGGGGTCGTAGAGCCGCTCCAGGTCCCAGCTCCGATCGGCGGGGAACTCCGACATCGCGTCGCGCCCTTCGGCGACCAGGCGCCAGAGCTGCTCGGGATCGCGCACTCCGCCGGGCAGGCGGCAGCTCATGGCCACGATCGCGATGGGCTCGTGCCGCCTGGCCTCCATCTCGTCCATCCGCCGATGGACCGACCGCAGTTCGGCGGTCGCGAGTCTCAGGTATTCGCGGAGCTTGTCATCGTTCGCCATCAGTCTCAGACCTCCGTCGCGAGGAGCCGAGCTCGTTGTCGAGCATCGTGAAGAGCTCGTCGTCCGTGGCCGCCTCGTACTGCTCGGCCTCGGTCGCCTCGCCCTGCGGGTCGTTCCATTTGCGGACCAGTGACCGCAGCCGGGCGGTGATCCCGGCCCGGTCGCCGGTCACCGTGGCGAGTGCCGCCTCCAGCCGGTCGACCTCCGCGTACACGGCGGCGGAGGCGTCCTGGGCGGCCGGGAGGAAGGCGGCTCGCACCCGGTCGGCGAGGGCGTTCGGCGTGGGGTGGTCGAAGACGAGCGTGCTGGGCAGGCGCAGACCGGTGGCGGCGCTGAGCCGGTTGCGCAGCTCGACCCCGGTCAACGAGTCGAAGCCCAGCTCCTTGAAGGCCCGGTCCGGTGGTACCGAGTCGGGGCTGGGGTGCCCGAGGACGCCTGCCGCCTCGGCGCGGACGAGCTGTACGAGCAGGGCCTTCCGTTCGTCGTCCGGCAGGCCGTCGAGACGGTCTTTCAGCGTGGTGACGCCGGGCTGGGCGGCCCGCCGTACGTGGGTGCGGGCCTGATCGCGGACCAGGCCGCGGAGCAGCGCCGGAAGCGGGGTGGCGCTCGACCGCAGGGCGGCGAGGTTCAGCCGGATCGGCAGCAGGACGGGTTCGTCCACGGTCTGGGCGGCGTCGAACAACGCCAGCCCGTCGGCGGAGGAGATCGCGGCCAGACCGGAGCGCGCCATGCCGGCCAGGGCGGTGTCGTCCAGGTGCGCGGTCATGCTGCTGCGTTGTTCCCAGAAGCCCCAGGCCAGCGACACCGCGGCGAGGCCGTGCGCGCGCCGGTGCGTCGCCAGGGCGTCTAGGAACGCGTTCGCCGCCGCGTAGTTACCCTGTCCCGCCTCTCCCAGGACGCCCGCCGCCGAGGAGAACAGCACGAACGCCGACAGATCCAGGCCCTCGGTCAGCTCGTGCAGGTGCCAGGCCGCCTCCGCCTTGGCCCCCATCACCGCGTCGACCTGCTCAGTCGTAAGCGACTCCACCATGCCGTCGTCCAGTGCCCCCGCCGCGTGCACCACCGCGGACAGCCGGCGATCGGCACGTACGCGGTCCAGCAGCCCGGCCAGCGCCACGCGGTCGGCGACGTCACACGCCACGATCTCGGCCCGCGCCCCCGCTGCCGCGAGCTCGGCGCGCAGTTCTTCCGCGCCGGGGGCCTCGGCGCCTCTGCGCCCCACCAGCACCAGATCCCGGACGCCGTACGCGGCCACCAGATGCCGGGCCACCAACCCGCCCAGCATCCCCGTCCCGCCTGTCACCAGTACGGTGCCGTCCCCGTCGAACGCGACCGGCATCGTCAGGACGACCTTCCCGACATGCCGCGCCTGCGACATGAACCGGAACGCCTCCCGCGCCCGCCGCACGTCCCACGCGCGCACGGGCAGCGCCTCGAACACGCCCTCCTCGAACAGCGCCAGAACCTCGGCCAGCAGCTCGCCCAGCCGGTCCGGACCCACGTCGATCAGGTCGAAGGCGGTGTAGTGGACCCCGGGAGCGATCGTGTCCGCGGAACGAATGTCCGTCTTGCCCATCTCCACGAACCGGCCACCCGCCGACAACATCCCCAGCGAGGCGTCCACGAACTCCCCGGCCAGCGAGTTGAGCACCACATCGACCGAGCCGAACTTCTCCGCGAACTCCAGCGTCCGCGACGAGGCCACATGCTCCTCGTCCAGCGCCAGCGCTCCCCACTTGCCCGCGCTAGCCGTCCCGAACACTTCGGCACCTAGCCAGCGAGCCACCTGCACCGCCGCCATCCCCACCCCACCGGCAGCCGCGTGGATGAGCACCCGGTCTCCCGACTGGACTCCAGCCACATCCACCAGGCCGTAATAAGCGGTCAGGAACACGCCCGGAACCGAAGCCGCCTCCGCGAACGACCACCCGGCAGGCATACGAGCCAGCAACCGCCGATCCGTCACCCCCACCGGACCGAACGCGCCATCCAGCAACCCCAGCACCCGATCACCGGGCCCCAGATCGGCAACCTCCGCCCCCACCTCCAGCACCACACCAGCGACCTCGCCGCCGATCGGGACATCGCGCTCCGGGACCATCCCCAGCGCCACCACGACGTCGCGGAAGTTCATCCCCGCCGCCCGTATCGACACCCGCACCTCGCCCGGTCCCAGCGGGCGGCTCGCCTCGGGACACGGCACCAGCGCCAGCCCGTCCAACGTGCCGTCGCCGGTGGAGTCGAGCCGCCACGTCTCGCCGCCCCAGGGCGGCAGCAGCGCCTCGCCGGTCGTCGCCCGCGCCAGCCTGGGCACCCATACCGCTCCCGCGCGCACGGCCAGTTGCGGCTCGGTGAGCGCCGCGAGCACGGCGGGCACCGGCACCTCGGAGTCGTCGAGATCCAGCAGCACGAAGCGGCCGGGGTGCTCCGACTGCGCGGACCGCATGAGGCCGAGCACCGCGGCGGCGGCCAGGTCGGTCACGTCCTCGCCGGCCACGGCGACCGCTCCCCTGGTGACCAGGGCGAACGTGGAATCGTCGAACCGGTCGTCGGCCAGCCAGGACCGTACCGCCGCCAGGGCCCGATGGATCGCCCCCCGCACATTGCCGCCGCCCGCGAAGGTCACGAACACGAGCTCGGGAGCCGACGGCACGGAGGCCAGGTCGGGACAGGCGGTGGCGCCCAGGGCGGCGGCGAGCCCGGTCTCGTCCGCACCCACCACGGCGCAGCGGCTCGGCGGAGCCGCGTCGGCGGCGTACGGCGAGGGGATCCAGCCGATCCGGAACATCGACTCGCGGCGCGGGTCCGGCGCCGACGTCGAGAGCGGCCGGGACAGGAGCGACTCCACCGCGGCCACCGGGGCTCCGGAGGGGTCCGCCAGCCGCAGCGACAGCTCGTCGGAGCCGGACCGGGTCAGGCGGACCCGCAAGGTGGACGCGCCTTCGGCGTACAGCGAGAGGCCGGACCAGGTGAAGGGCAGGCTCACTTCCTGGGCGGTGGGGTCCAGCAGGGACTCCGCGTGCAGCGCCGCGTCCAGGAGGGCCGGATGCAGACCGAAGCTCCCCGCGTCCCGGTGCGGCACGGCGACCTCGGCGAACACCTCGTCGGCCAGCCGCCAGGCGGCCTTGAGCCCGCGGAACGGCCCGTCGTAGGCGAGACCACGCTCGCCGAGGCGGTCGTAGAGATCGGTCACGTCGACGGGCTCGGCGCCGGGTGGTGGCCAGGCGGACAGGTCGAAGTCCGCGGCGGGACGCGCGGCGGCCAGCGCACCGGTCGCGTGCCGTGTCCAGTCCGGTTCGCCCTCGGGGCACGCGTGCATGGTGAGCGACCGCCGCCCGCTCTCGTCCGGCGCGTCGATCCGCACCTGCACCAGCACGCCGCCCTGCTCGGGCAGCGCCAGCGGCGCCTCAAGGATCAGCTCCTCGAGCTGGGCGCAGCCGACCTGGCGGCCCGCGCTGACGGCCAGCTCGGCGAACGCCGCACCGGGGAACAGCACCGTGCCGGACACGACGTGACCGGCGAGCCATGGGTGCGACCGCAGCGACAACCGGCCGGTGAAGACGATCTCGTCGGAGTCCGCCAGCGGCAGCGCGCCGCCGAGGAAGGGGTGGTCGGCTGCGGTCAGGCCCGCGTGGGCGACGTCGGTCGAGTCGGTGGCCTCCAGCCAGTAGCGTTCGCGCTGGAAGGCGTACGTGGGGAGGTCCACCTTCCGGGCCTGGGTCGGCGCGAAGATCGGAGTCCAGTCGACCGGCGCGCCGTGCGCGTGGGCCTCCGCGAGTGAGGTGACGAATCTGGCCGTCTCCTCCTCGTCGCGGCGCAGCGAGCCGACGGCCACCACCGCGCCGCCCGCGGCCTCGGCCGTGTCCTGAACCGCGCCGGTCAGCGTCGGATGCGGGCTGACCTCGACGAACATTCCGTAGCCCTGCTGGATCAAGGTCCGGACCGCCTGGTCGAAGCGCACCGGCCGGCGCAGGTTGGTGTACCAGTAACCGGCGTCGAGCTCCGCGGTGTCGATCAGCTCGCCGGTCACCGTGGAGCAGAACCCCACCTCGGCCGTCCAGGGGTCGATCCCGGCCAGGTCGGCCAGCAGCCGGTCACGCAGCGGCTCGGCGTAGGCCGTGTGCGAGGGATAGTCGACCGGGACCATCTTGGCCCGGACGCCCTCGGCCTTCAGTTGGTCGAACAGTTCGTTCAGGGCTGCCGAGGCGCCGGCGACGACCACCGCGTTCGGGCTGTTCACCGCCGCTATCGACAAGTGGTCCGCCCAGGGGGCGAGCCGGTCGAGCGCCTGGTCGGCCGGGAGCGAAACGGCCAGCATGCCGCCGTGGCCGGACAGGTCCTCGGTGATGGCCTGGCTGCGCAGGGCGACGACCTTGGCCGCGTCTTCGAGCGACAGCCCCCCGGCCACGCAGGCGGCGGCGATCTCGCCCTGCGAATGCCCCACGACGGCCTCGGGCTCCACGCCGTGGGAGCGCCACAGCCGCGCCAGCGAGACCATGACCGCCCACGCCACGGGCTGGCTGACGTCCATCCGATCGAGTGACCACGCGCCCGACTCGCCGCGCAGCACGTCCATCAGCTTCCAGTCCACGAACTTCTCCAGCGCGTCCGCGCACTCCGCCAGGCGGGCGGCGAACGCCGGCGAGGTGTCGAGCAGTCCGAGGGTCATGTCCTTGGACAGGACGGCCTGGCCGGGGAAGACGAAGGCCACTCGGGGGTCGCCGGTCGCCGTGCCGTGCACGACGTTCGGCGCGGGGACCGCGTCCGCGACGGCGCGCAGGCCCCCGAGGAGGGCGGCACGATCGTCGCCGATCACCACCGCGCGATGGGGGAAGGCGGTCCGCGAGCTGATCAGGGAATGGCCGACGTCGACCGGCGACAGCCGGGGGTCCTGCTCCACGCGGGCGACCAGTCGCCCGGCCTGGGCCCGCAGTGCCTGCTCGCTCTTGGCCGAGACCACCCACGGCACGACGGGCCGGGCCGTCTCCACGTCGGTGGGGTCGGGTCGCGGATGTTCCTCGAGGATGACGTGCGCGTTGGTGCCGCTGACTCCGAACGAGGAGATGCCCGCCCGTCGCGGCGTGTCCGCCGCCGTGTCCCAGGCCACGTTCTCGGTGAGCAGGGCGATGCTGCCCGACGACCAGTCCACGTTCGGCGAGGGCTCGTCGGCGTACAGGGTCTTCGGCAGCGTGCCGTGCCGCATCGCGAGCACCATCTTGATCACCCCGGCCACGCCGGCGGCGGCCTGGGTGTGCCCGATGTTCGACTTGATCGACCCCAGGTAGAGGGGCCTGCCCTCTGGACGCCCCGGCCCGTACGCGGCGAACAGGGCCCGCGCCTCGATCGGGTCGCCCAGCGTCGTGCCGGTGCCGTGCGCCTCCACCACATCGACCTCGGCGGGCGTCAGGCCCGCCGCCGCCAGCGCCTGGCCGATCACCCGCTGCTGGGACGGGCCGTTGGGCACGGTCAGTCCGCTGCTGGCGCCGTCCTGGTTGATCGCGCTGCCGCGGACGACGGCCAGCACCGGGTGACCGTGGCGTTCGGCGTCCGAGAGGCGCTCCAGGAGCAGCATGCCCGCGCCCTCACCCCAGCCCGTCCCGTCGGCGTCCGCCGAGAACGCCTTGCACCGGCCGTCCGGGGACAGCCCGCGCTGTCTGCTGAACTCCACGAACGTGCTCGGCGTGGACATCACCGTGACCCCGCCGGCCAGCGCCATGGCGCACTCGTCCTGGCGCAGCGCCTGGACCGCGAGGTGCAGCGCCACCAGGGAGGACGAGCACGCCGTGTCCACCGTGATGGCGGGGCCCTCCAGCCCCAGCAGGTAGGAGACCCGGCCGGACGCGATGGCGCCGTCGCTGCCGTTGCCGATGTAGCCGCCGAGGTCCGGCGGCACGGTGCGGACCCTGGATCCGTAGTCGTGGTAGATGACGCCGGCGAAGACGCCGGTGGCGCTACCCCGGGCGGAGGCCGGATCGAGGCCCGCGCCTTCGAACGCCTCCCACGCGGTCTCCAGCAGCAGGCGCTGCTGCGGATCCATCGCCAGGGCCTCCCGCGGACTGATCCCGAAGAAGTGCGGGTCGAACTGCGCGGCGTCGTGCAGGAATCCCCCGGACCGCGTAGAGCTCTTGCCGGGACTGTCCGGGTTCGGGTCATAGAGGTCGACGTCCCAGCCCCTGTCGGAGGGGAACGGCGAGATCGCGTCGGTGCCGACGGCCAGCAGCCGCCACAGCTCCTCCGGTGTGCCGACCTCGCCGGGGAACCGGCAGCTCATCCCGATGATCGCGATGGGCTCGGCGTTCCGGTCCTCGGCCTGCCGCAACCGGCGGCGGGTCTCCCGCAGGTCGGCGGTCGCCCTCCTGAGGTATTCGAGCAGCCTGGTCTCGTTGTCCACGGCTTACCTCCGGGTCGGGGAAGCCGCCCGCGCCGCCTTGTGGCGGGCGACCAGCTCTTCGAGATCACGTACGCCGTCGTGCGGGGTCGGCGTCTCCGCCATGTCCCGCTGAATCCGAGCCGCGTTCTCCCGGAATGTCCCGTCTTCCAGCAGCCGCAGCAGCCCGGCGCGCAGTGTCGCCGCCGAGAGCTCATCGGGCTCGATGAGCAGACCCACGCCCTGCAGGGCCAGTTGCCGGGCCATGCCCCCCTCGTCGTAGAGCTGGGCGGGGATGATGAGCTGCGGCACACCGTGGACGAGGGCCGTGCCGGTGGTCCCGGTGCCGCCGTGGTGGACGACGGCCGAGCAGCCGGGCAGCAGGGAGTTCAGCGGGACGAAGTCCACGATCCGCACGTTGTCCGGAACCTTCGTATCGTCGAGCTGGTTCGCGTTCAGGGTGGCGACCACCTCGATGTCCAGGTCGGCCACGGCCTCGAACAGCTCGCTGGGCGTGACGCTGCCACGTCCACCCCAGACCTCCCTTCCGGACACCCCTAGGGTGAAGCAGATCCGTCGCCGCGCCGGCGCGTCCTTGAGCCACGCCGGGAAGGTCGCGGGACCGTTGTGGGGGACGAATCGGATGGGCAGGTAGTCGTGCTCGACGGGGAAGCGCAGCCAGGCCGGCATGGAGTCGATCGTGGCCTGGCCGAGGAGCAGCTCCTCGTCGAAGTCGCAGCCGTACTTCGCCAGCTTCGGTGTGATCCAGTCGGCCACCGGGTCCTCGCGCGGATCGCCCGGCCGCTGTGCGCGCAGCCTCAGGAACAGCGAGCGCATCCGCGCCCAGTGATCTCTGCCGAAGGTCGTCCGGACCTGCGCCGCGCCGCAGGCCCGGGCGGCCACGGGGCCCGGGAAGGTGATGGCGTCCCAGACCACCAGGTCGGGCTGCCAACTGCGGCAGAACGCGACCAGGTCGTCGTACATGGCGTCGTCGGTGATGAAGTCCAGTGCGAGCGGCGAGCAGAAGGCGGCCAGGCAGTCTCTGACGTACTCATACGTGAGCACCTCGGGCCGTTCCTCCGCGATGTCGAATCCGGAGCCGTAGATCTGCCGATCCATCGGCGTTTCCGCCAGCCGCTCGGCCATATCGGCCGTTCTGCCGACCGATAAAGCGGTCAAGCCGGTCTGGGTAATCGCGTCGACGATGTCCGGCTGGCCGGCGACGATTACTTCATGGCCGGCCGCTTTCATCGCCCAGGCGATGGGGACCATGAGAAAAAGGTGCGCGTTTGCCGCGTGTTGAGTGAACAGAACACGCATGACAATTCCTCCAAATGATTTATCGTGTCAATTGGACGCTACCTATGCGCGCATGACCGCCCGACCCCTAGGGGACCCCTCACGCTCCCCTGTGCGGGGCCGGATCATCGCCCACACCGGAGAGAGGGTCGCCACGAGGGCGGAGAGCGTCGTGGAGCAGATCACGGCGAGATAGACCCAGGCCGGCCCGTAAGGCATCGGCGAGCCGTTCACCGCTATGGCGAACGGAATCAGGATGGGAGCGACCGCCGCCGTGCCGAGGACGACGCCGACCGCGGCGACCACCATGGCCTCGATCCCCACCATCCGCAGGATCTGTCCGCGGGTGAAGCCGATCAGGCGTTGAAGGCGGAACTCCCGGCGCCGCGAGGCGGCCCCCATCGCCTGGGCGCTGATCACCGAGATGCCGGCGAAGATGATGACCACTCCGGTGAACAGGTAGTTGATCCAGGCCCGGGTCCGCTGCTGCTCGGCCGAGGTCGTGGACAGCCCGCCGGCGTCGCTCACCCGCACCGTGGGCAGGCGGCCCACCGCTTCGGCCAGGTCGGATCTCAGCCTCCACTGGTCGCCGCCCGGGGCGGCACGGACGAGGATCTGGGTCGGCAGCCCGGCGGTCGTGTGGGCGGCGAGCAGCGTGGCGGGCAGCAGGATCACCTCGCCGCCGGGTCTGTCCGCGAGCAGTGCGACGACCCTGAGCTCCGCCTCGGCGCCGTCGCCCAGCCGCATGGTGATCGCGTCGCCGAGCCCCCGGCCGAGGTGCCGGGCGTGCTCCCGGGTGAGTGCGACCGAGTCGCCCCGCAGGGCGGTGAGCGTGCCCGCGGTGAGGGGGAGGTCCGTGACCCCGGCCGCGCCGTCGGCCGTGAGGCCCAGGAGCGGCCAGCCGTGCTCGCCCTGCCAGCCGTCGTACGGGCTCTCGACGAACCCGCTGCTGCTCGCCAGCTCCGAAGCGGCCATGACCCCCGGGACGGAGCGGACCCGGCCGAGCAGGCCGGGGACGAGCCCGCCCGGCCCGGCGGTGATCACGGCATCGGCCCGCAGGTCGTCCATGCGGACCTGCCGCGCCTGGTCGGCCTGCGTCATCTGGAGATAGATGTTCGCCGTGCTGATCCCGGTCGCGAGCATGATGGGCAGGACCGCGGCGGCCATGCCGAACGGCCGTGCGCAGCTGTTGAGCAGGGCCAGGCGGCCGATCGTCCTGGGCCGCGCCCGCACGGCCCTGCCGACCAGCCCGGTCATCGCCTTCGTCATCCTGGAGGCCACCACGGCCACGCCGAGGATCACCACGATCGCGGCGAGGCAGGTGATGCTCACGGCGGACGACCGGATCAGCAGCATGCCCGAACAGATCGTCGTGCCCACCACGCCGAGGCAGATCAGGGCGAGCGCCGAACGCGCCCGGTCGAGCCCGTGGTCCTGCGGCGGGGAGCTGAGAACCGTGGCGGGCCGGGGCCGCGCGGCCCGCCAGACCGGGAAGAACGCGGCCGCCAGCCCGGCGCACAGGCACACCGCGGCCGCGCCCACGGCGGGGAGCCAACCTGGGTCGAAACGCATGGCCGCGGGCACGACCCCGTCGCGCACCAGGTGCCAGAACAACCAGCCGCCGAGATGGAAGCCGAGCACGGAGCCCGCCGCCGTCGCGGCCACCGAGACCGTCGTCACCTCGCCGAACATCATCAGGCGGATGCGCCGTGCGGACGTGCCCATCGCGTGCAGCAGCGTCATCTCCGGCGCCCGGTGCTCGACCAGGAGCCTCATGGTGCTGACCAGGACGAGCATGCCGACCAGGAGCGTCGTGCCACCGATCAGGCCGGCGACGGTGACCAGGTTGTCCCGGCCGGCGCGCGCCTGCGGGAACTCGGCGAGTCCGCGGTCGTCCCCGGTGAGCGTCACCGCGGACTGGCCGCGCAGGGCGGCGCGTACCCGGTCCGCGAGCGTCTTCTCGCCCGTCCCGGCGACGGGGATCACCGCTATCGCGTCCACCGAGTCGGGATGGCCGGACAGCCGCCGCGCGTCGGCCGGCGCGAAGAACAGCGCGGCCGCCGTGGCCGTACGTCCCGCCGCCGGGGCGACGACGCCGGTCACCCGGAAGACCACGACGGTGCCGTGGACCACGAGCTGGACCTGCCGGCCCACCTGGCTGCCCGACCGCGCGGCGAATGCCGCGTCCAGCACGACGTCTCCGTCCGCCACCGGCGCGGTGCCGGCCTGGAGCTCGTACGGCAGCAGCCCCGCGGACGTCCATTCGTGCCCCGCGCCCCGGGGCGCGTCCCCGCCGAGCAGGGTGACGGGGAAGGAGACGTCACCGATGGTGTCGGCGACGCCGGGCACCGTCCGCAGGGTCGCGACAAGGGAGCGTTTCAGCCGTACCGTCTCGGACAGGCTCGCCCATTCGGCGTCGTCGCCGCCGGGCTCGGCGTCCGGCAGCCGGTACGACGGGTCGCCCGCGACCACCACCGTGGCGCCGGCCAGCCGCTCGGGCGGGAACGCGGCCCGGATCCCCGCCGCCATCAGTCCCGCGCACGCCGCCACGATGGTGGCGGCGGCGAAGACCGTGGCGAGCACGGCCGAGTACGCGCCCCTGCGACGGGTCAGGGTGCGCAGGGTCAGGCGCCACATCAGGACGGCTCTCCCCTGTCCCACATCGCCAGGTGGGCCATCCGCTCGGCCACCGCCTTGCTGGGCGGGAGCGTCAGCTCGTCCACGACCCGGCCGCGGGAGACGAAGTAGACGTGGTCGGCGTAGGCCGCGATCCGCGGATCGTGTGTGGCCACCACCACGGTCTGTCCCGCCGCCCGCACCGACTCGCGCAGCAGGCCGAGCACCCGGTCGATGTCGTGGGAGTCCTGCGCGCCGGTCGGTTCGTCGGCGAAGATCACGGGCGCCCGGCCGACCACGGCGCGGGCGACCGCCACCCGCTGCTGCTCGCCGAAGGACAGCTTGTCCGGCAGGTCGTGCAGGCGGTCCGCCAGACCGATGTGCGCGATCACGCTGTCGAACAGCGCGGTGTCCATGCTCCGGCCCGACAGGTGGAGGGGCAGCGCGATGTTCTCCGCCACGTCCAGGGCGGGCAGCAGATTGGGCCCTTGGAAGACGAAGCCGAGCCGGTCTCGCCGCAGCCTGGTCAGCGACGCGTCGTCGAGGTCCGTGAGCTCCTCGCCGTCGAGGAACACCGATCCCGAGGTCGGCCGTTCCAGCCCCGACGCGCATCGCAGCAGCGTGCTCTTACCGGATCTCGACGGCCCGATGATCGCGGTGAGCGCGCTTTTTCCGCAGCCGATGGTGACGCCTTCCAGCGCCGCGAGACTACCCGTCCGGGTGTTGTAGGTTTTTCGCACGGAGGTTAACCGTACGATGTCGTCTTGGCCGCTCCTCTGATTGTCTCCCGGTCTGCTCATGGAACGGATGGTAATCTCCAGTCCATATTCGGCGCATCGGCCTGAAGGGCCATTCAGGCCCTCCTCTTCAGGGATGGTTCGGTGGCATGAACGGTACTCGGGACGGAAAATCTCGCGTTTTGTCGGTGCCCGTGACATGTCCTCAGAATTCTTTGTCGAGAATGTTGAAAAGTTCTTCCGCGCTGGCCGATTCAAGTCTCGGCTCCGCCGGGTCAGCCAGCGTCCGGCCGTGCGCCTCGGTCCATTTCGCCGTGAGGGCCTTGAGCCGGGCGGTGATCCTCGCGTGCCCGTCGGGGTCCGGTACGAGGTTGTCCAGCGCGTGCTCGAGCTCCGCCAGTTCGGCCTCCAAGGGTTCGGCCGCCGCCTCGTCGTCGCCGAGCAGTTCGGTCTTGATGTAGTCGGCCACCGCGGCCGGTGTCGGGTAGTCGAAGACGAGCGTGGCGGGCAGGCGCACGTCCGCCGCCGCGCTCAGCCGGTTGCGCAGCTCGACGGCGGTCAGCGAGTCGAAGCCCAGCTCCTTGAACCCCCGCACCGGATCGACGGGGTCCCCGGTGGCGTGGCCGAGCACCGCGGCGACGTGGGTCCGTACCAGGGTCAGCAGCAGACGGTCACGGGCCGCCCTGGACAGCGGGGTCAGCTGATCCGCCAGCGAAGCCGGGGCACTGACCTGGGCGGTGGCGGGCGCCCGGCTGATCGGCGCGGTGACCAGGCCACGGAGCATCGCCGGCGGCCCCTCCTCCCGCGACCGCGTGGCCGCGAGATCCAGCCGGATCGGCACCAGCGTGGCCTCGTCGCGCGCGAGCGACTCATCGAACAGGGCCAGCCCCGCCTCGGCCGACAGCGGCAGCAGGCCCGAGCGGCGCAACCGCCGCAGATCGGCCTCGCCGAGCTGGGCGGTCATGCCGCCGACCTCCGGCGCCCACATGCCCCAGGCCAGCGAGACCGCCGGCAGACCGGCCGCCCTGCGGTGCGCGGCCAGCGCGTCGAGGAAGGCGTTGGCCGCCGCGTAGTTGCCCTGCCCGGCGGCGTCGAGCGTGCCGGCCGAGGAGGAGAAGAGCACGAAGGCCGACAGATCGCCATCTTTGGTGAGCTCGTGCAGGTGCCAGGCGGCCTCGGCTTTGGGCTGCCAGACCGTGTCCACCTGCGCGGGCGTGAGCGAGTCGATGACGCCGTCGGCCACGACGCCCGCCGTGTGCACGACCGCGGTCAGCGGCCGGTCCGGCGCCATCCGGCCGAGCAGTGCGGCCAGAGCGTCCCGGTCGGCGACATCGCAGGCCGCGACCTCGACACGGGCGCCCTGCTCGGTGAGCTCCGCGCGCAGCCGATCGGCGCCCGGGGCGTCCAGACCTCTGCGGCCGACGAGCAGCAGGTCGCGCACGCCGTGCTCGGCGACCAGATGCCGGGCCACCAGCGCGCCGAGTCCGCCCGTGCCGCCGGTGACGAGCACGGTGCCGGGCCGGTCGAGCGGCGTCGGGACGGTCAGCACGATCTTGCCGATGTGCCGGGCCTGCGCCATGTACCGGAACGCCTCCGGCGCGCGGCGCAGGTCCCAGACCCGGGTCGGCAGCGGTTCGAGCACGCCGTCCTCGAACAGCGTCACCAGCTCGGTCAGAATCTCCCTGGTCCGGTCAGGTCCGGCGTCCGAGAGGTCGAAGGGCGTGTAACGGACCCCGGGCGTGATCGTGTCCGGGGAGCGGAGGTCGGTCTTGCCCATCTCCACGAACCGGCCGCCCTCAGCCAGCAGTCCCAGCGAGGCGTCGATGAACTCCCCGGCCAGCGAGTTGAGCACCACATCCACCCGGCCGAACTTCTCCGCGAAGTCCAATGTCCGCGAGGAGGCCACATGCTCCTCATCCAGGGTCAACGCTCCCCACTTGCCCGCACTCGCCGTACCGAACACCTCCGCGCCCAGCCAGCGAGCGAGCTGCACCGCCGCCATCCCCACCCCACCGGCAGCTGCGTGAATCAGCACCCGATCCCCCGACCGCACTCCGCCCAGATCGACCAGGCCGTAGTAGGCGGTCGCGAACACGGCCGGCATCGCGGCCGCGGTCACGAAGGACCAGCCGGCCGGCATGTGCGCGATCATCCGGTGGTCGGTCGTCGTGTAGGGCCCGAAGCCCTCCTCGAACAGCCCGAGCACCCTGTCGCCCGGGGCGAACCCGGTCACACCGGAGCCGACCTCGACGATCACGCCGGCGCCCTCGGTCCCGAGGGACGCCGGGCCGGGGTACATGCCGAGGGCCATCAGGACGTCGCGGAAGTTCAGTCCACCGGCCCGCACCGACACCCGTACCTCGAACTCGCCCAGGGGCCGTCGGGCCGCGTCGCAGACGGCCGCTTCCAGGCCGTCGATCGTGCCCGGCCTGGTGATCTCCAGACGCCAGGACTCCGCACCGGCCGGCGGCTTCAGCAGGCCGTCGTCGTCGGTCCTGGTCAGCCGCGGCGCGCGGGCCTCGCCCTCGCGCAGGGCCAGCTCAGGTTCCTGACCGGCCAGTACGGTGGGCAACGCCCGGTAGGAGGCCTCCGTGCCGTCCACGTCGATGAGCAGGAACCGGCCGGGGTTCTCGGCCTGCGCGGCGCGTACCAGACCCCAGACGGGCGCGTGGACGAGATCGGGGGCGTCGTCATCGGCGGTGGCGCGCACCGAGCCGCCGGTCACGATCGCCAGCCTGGCGCCGGCGAAGCGCTCGTCGGCCAGCCAGTCCTGCAGCAGGGCGAGCGTACGGCCGGTCACGTCGCGGGCGGCCGCCGAGAGGTCGGCCGACGCGGACTCGAACCCGGCGGAGACCAGCACCACCGCCGGCGTGACGCCCAGCGCGGCCAGCCCCACGGCGGTGCGCACGGGCAGTCCCGCGGAACGCAGGGCCTCGGGCAGCTCGTCATCCTCGGCGCCGAGGACCGCCCAGTCGTCCCAGGGGGCGCCGGTGGGCACCGGTGTCCACGTCACCTGGTACGGCGAGGCGCCGGCCCCGTTCCGGCCGGCGCGGAGCCCGGCGCCGGAGACCGGCCGCATGGCCAGCGAGCCCACCGTGGCCAGTGGCGCGCCTGTGGCGTCCGCCACGCTCAGCAGGGGGGAGCCATCGGCGGACACCCGTACGCGGGCGGCAGCGGCGCCGGTCGCGTACAGGCTGACCTCGCTCCAGGTGAAGGGCAGCTCCACCTGCTGGTCCCCGGCCACCTCGGCCAGCCCGATGGCGTGCAGCACGGCGTCGAACAGCGCCGGATGCAGACCGAAGCGGCCGGCGTCCGCGGCCACGGCGTCGGGCAGCTCGACGTCGGCGAACACCTCGCCGTCGCGCTGCCAGGCCGCGCGCAGTCCCCGGAAGGCGGGTCCGTATGCCACGCCTTCGCCGGCCAGCCGCTCGTAGAGTCCGCCGACGTCGATGGGCTCGGCGCCGGGTGGCGGCCATTCGGCCAGGTCGAAGGCGGGCTGTTGCGCCCCGGCGGAGAGCGTCCCGGTCGCGTGCCGGATCCAGGGCCGCTCGCCCGCGGCGGCCCGCGAGTACACGGTCAGCGTACGGCGGCCCGAGTCATCCGCGCCGGAGACGATCACTTCGATCGTGACGGCGTCCCGCTCCCCCAGCACGAGGGGGGTCTCCAGGGTCAGCTCTTCCACGAGATCGCAACCCGCCTGGTGGCCGGCCGCGACGGCGAGCTCGACGAAGGCCGTGCCCGGCACCAACACGGTGTCGAGGATCCGGTGATCGGCCAGCCAGGGGTGAGTGCCGAGCGAGAGCCTGCCGGTGAACAGCGATCCACCGGTGTCGGGCAGCTCGACGGCGGCGCCCAGCAGCGGGTGATCCGCGGCCTCCAGCCCGAGCGAGGCGGGATCGCCGCCGTGGTGGGCAGACCGCAGCCAGTAATGGCGGCGCTGGAAGGCATAGGTGGGAAGGTCCACCGCCCGCCCGGCGCCGTCGAAGAACGCGTCCCAATCCACGTCCGCCCCCCGCGCGTACGCCCGGCCGAGTGCGGCCACCAGTTGCCCGGCCTCGTCCCGATCGCGCCGCAGCACCGGCACCGCCACCGGCGCGGGCCCCTGCTCCTGCACCAGCCCCGACAGCACGCCGTCGGGACCCAGCTCCAGAAGGGTCCGCACGCCCCGCTCGCGCAGGAAGGCGACACTGTCGGCGAACCGCACCGGCTCTCGCAGGTGCCGCACCCAGTACTCGGCCGAGAACTCCCGTACCGGCTCGCCGGTCAGATTCGACACCACCGGAATCTGCGGGACACCGTACGCCAGCCCGGCGGCCACCTCACCGAAGGCGCTGAGGATCGGCTCCATGCGATGGGAGTGGAACCCGTCGCTGACCCGCAGCCGCCGGCACCGCACCCCGCGCCGGGCGAACTCCGCCGCCACCCGCTCCACGGCGGGCTCGTCGCCCGAGACCACGACCGAGGCCGGCCCGTTCACCGAGGCGATCGCCACCTCGGACGGTTCGAACATTTCAGACAGCACGTCGGACACGGTCCGTTCTCCCGCCCCGACCGCGACCATCGCCCCACCCGCGGGCAGGCTCCCCATCAACCGGCCCCGGGCCGCCACCAGCGCGCACGCGTCCTCCAGGGACAGCACCCCGGCCACGTGCGCCGCCGTCAGCTCACCCACCGAGTGACCCAGCAGGTAGTCGGGGACCACGCCCCATGACTCCAGCAGCCGGTAGAGGGCCACCTCTACCGCGAACAGCCCCGTCTGGGCGTACAGCGTCCGATCCAGGAGCTCCGGCCGCCCCCACATCACCTCGGTCAGCGGCACGTCCAGGTAGCGGTCCAAGCCCGCGGCCACCGCCTCCAGGTGCCCCTTGAACGCGGGGAACGCCCTGGTCAGCTCCAGGCCCATCTCCGTCCGCTGACTTCCCTGGCCGGTGAACATGAACCCCAGCCCACCGAGTCCTTCAGGACCGGTCACGACGTCGACCGGCTCAGCCCCCGCGGCCACCCGCGCCAGGCCCGCCACCAGTTGCTCCCGATCGGCCGCCACGACCACGGCGCGATGGCTCAGCAGGGGACGCGTTCTCACCAGCGAATGACCCACCTCCGCCGGCCCGGCCACCGTGGACCCCGCGACGAAGTCCCGCAGTCGCTCCGCCTGCGCCCGTACGCCGTCCGCACCGCGACCGGAGACCACCACGGGCACCGGCACGTCAGCAGGAGCCGGCGCGTCATCCGGAACCGGCTCCTCGGCGGGAACGCCCTCGACCACCACATGCGCGTTGGTCCCGCTGATCCCGAACGACGACACTCCCGCCCGGCGCGGACGGTCGCCGCCGGGCCAGGGGGTCGGCTCGGTCACCAGCGACACCGCGCCCGCCGACCAGTCCACGTGCGAGGACGGGGAGTCGACGTGCAGCGTCTTCGGCAGGACGCCGTGCCGCATCGCCATGACCATCTTGATCACCCCGGCGACACCCGCCGCGCACTGGGTGTGGCCGATGTTGGATTTGACCGTGCCCAGCCACAGCGGCCGATCGTGTGGACGGTCCTGTCCGTAGGTGGCCAGCAGCGCCTGCGCCTCGATCGGGTCCCCGAGCGTCGTGCCCGTGCCGTGGCCCTCGACCGCGTCGATGTCGGACAGGCCGAGACCGGCGTTGGCCACCGCCTGGCGGATCACCCGCTGCTGGGAGGGCCCGTTCGGCGCGGTCAGCCCGTTGCTGGCCCCGTCCTGATTGATCGCACTGCCCCGTACCACCGCCAGCACCCGATGACCAAGGCGCCGCGCATCCGACAACCGCTCAAGCAGCAGCAGACCCACACCCTCGGCGAACGCCGTGCCATCCGCCGCATCGGCGAACGCCTTACAGCGCCCATCCCGCGCCAACCCCCGCTGCCTGCTGAACTCCACGAAGATCTCGGGCGTGGACAGCACGGTCACACCGCCGGCGAGCGCGAGCGTGCTTTCGCCGCGACGCAGCGACTCGCAGGCCAGGTGCATGGCGACCAGGGACGACGAGCACGCCGTGTCCAAGGTCATGGCGGGCCCCTCAAGGCCGAGCGCGTAGGCGACGCGGCCGGACATCACCGAGCTGGAGTTGCCGGTGATCAGGTATCCCTCCACCTCCTCGGGCAGGGGCCCGGTGCCGTAGCCGGTGGCGGAAGCACCGATGAACACGCCCGTCTGACTGCCCCGGAGGTCGCCGGGGTCGATACCCGCGCGTTCGAGGGTCTCCCAGGAGGCTTCGAGCAGCAGCCGCTGCTGCGGATCCGTGGCCAGGGCCTCGCGGGGCGAGATCCCGAAGAAGGCCGCGTCGAACTCTCCCGCCTCGTACACGAACCCGCCCACCCGCACATAACTGCTGCCGGCACTCTCGGTGTCAGGGTCGTAGAGCCGCTCCAGGTCCCAGCCCCGGTCGGCGGGGAAGTCCGACATCGCGTCCCGGCCCTCGACCAGCATGCGCCACAGGGCCTCCGGCGAGTCGACGCCACCGGGATACCGGCAGCTCATCCCGACGATGGCGATCGGATCGTCGTCGAGCGGCGCGGCGGGCGCGGCGACCGGCGCGGCCGGCGACTCCGCGCCGAGCAGCTTGCCCTTGATGTGCTGGGCGAGTACGGCGGGCGTCGGATAGTCGAAGACCAGCGTGGCCGACAACCGCAACCCGGTGGCGGCGTTGAGCCGGTTGCGCAGCTCGATGGCGGTCAGCGAGTCGAAGCCCAACTCCTTGAACGCCCGGCCGGCGTCCACCGAGGCGGCGTCGGCGTGGCCGAGCACGGTGGCGGCCTGCGCGCGGATCAGGGAGACGAGCACCTGGTCGCGGTCGGTCTCGGGCAGCCCGGCCAGTTGCCGCTCCAGAGCGGAGCCGGCACCGCCGGGTACGGCGCTCGCGGCGACGTTCCGCTGCGCGGGCGTGTGGACCAGGCCGCGCAGCAACGGCTGCACCGGGGCGGACTCGCGGCGCATCGCGGTGAGGTCGAGGCGGATCGGCGCCAGCAGGGCCTCGTCCACCGTCAGGGCAGCGTCGAAGAGCGCCAGCCCCTCCTCGGACGAGAGGCCACGGGCGCCCGACCGCTCCATCCGCGCTATGTCAGCGTCGCGCAGGTGGGCGCTCATGTTGCTGCGTTGTTCCCAGAAGCCCCAGGCCAGCGACACCGCGGCGAGGCCGTGCGCGCGCCGGTGCGCCGCCAGGGCGTCCAGGAACACGTTCGCCGCCGCGTAATTGCCCTGCCCGGCGTCGCCCAGGACACCGGCCGCCGAGGAGAACAGCACGAACGCCGACACATCCAGGTCCCGGGTCAGCTCGTGCAGGTTCCACGCTCCGGCGACCTTCGGCCGCAGCACGGCGTCCACGCGCTCCGGCGTCAGCGAGTCCAGTACCCCGTCGTCGAGCGCTCCGGCGGCATGCACCACCCCGCGCAGCGGCGCCTGCGCCGAGACCTCCGCCAGCACCTCGGCCAGCGCGCCCCGGTCCGCCACGTCGCAGGCCGCGACGCGTACCCGCGCGCCCAGTCCGGACAGCTCCTCCATCAGGTCCGCCGCACCCGTGGCCGACATCCCCGACCGGCTCACCAGCAGCAGGTCCCGCACCCCGTGCACCGTCACCAGATGGCGCGCCACCAGCGCGCCCAGGCCGCCCGTGCCGCCGGTGACGAGCACCGTCCCGCCGCCGCCGAACGTGGGCGGCATCGACAGCACGATCTTCCCGGTGTGCCGGGCGAGCGACATGAACCGTAGCGCCTCCCCGGCCCGCCGCACATCCCAGACCCGGACGGGCGGCAACTCCAGCACGCCCCTCTCGAACAGCGCCAGCACCTCGGCGAGCTGGTCGCGCAGGCGGTCGGGGCCGGCCTCCATCAGGGAGTAAGGGAGGTACCGCACGCCCCCGGCGACCTGTCCGGGTTCGCGAACGTCGGTCTTGCCGATCTCCAGGAACCGGCCGCCCTCGGACAGCAGTCCCAGTGAGGCGTCCAAGAACTCGCCGACCAGTGAGTTGAGCACCACATCCACGGAGCCGAACTTCTCCGCGAAGTCCACTGTCCGGGAGGAGGCCACGTGGTCCTCGTCCAGGGTCAGCGCTCCCCACTTGCTCGGGCTCGCTGTGCCGAACACCTCGGCGCCCAGCCAGCGGGCGAGCTGCACCGCCGCCATGCCGACCCCGCCGGTGGCAGCGTGGATGAGTACCCGGTCCCCCTCGCGGACTTCGGCGAGATCGACCAGGCCGTAGTAGGCGGTCAGGAACGCCACTGGGACCGACGCCGCCTCCGCGAACGACCACCCAGCGGGCATGGGAGCCAGCAACCGCCGATCCGTCACCCCCACCGGACCGAACGCGCCGTCCAGCAACCCCAGCACCAGATCACCGGGCACCAGATCGGCTACCCCGGCTCCCACCTCCAGCACCACACCAGCTATCTCGCCGCCGATGGGCTCGCCGTGTTCGGGCACCATGCCGAGGGTGACGACCAGGTCCCGGAAGTTGAGACCGGCCGCGCGTACCGACACCCGCACCTCATCCGGCCCGAGCGGGCGGCCCGCCTCCGGGCACGGGACGAGTGACAGGCCGTCCAGGCTGCCCTTGATCGCCGCGTCCAGGCGCCATTCCGGGGCGCCCGCAGGGGGTGCCAGCGTGTCGTTGGTGGCCGCGCGGGCCAGCCTGGGCACCAGCAGTTCGCCGGCTCGCAGGGCGAGCTGCGGCTCGGTGAGCGCCGCGAGCATGGCGGGCACGGGCACGTCGGAGTCGTCGAGATCCAGCAGCATGAAGCGGCCGGGGTGCTCCGACTGCGCGGACCGCAGCAGGCCCCACACCGGCGCGTTCGCCAGATCCCGTACCTCCGCGTCGGTCCCCGCCGCCACCGCGCCGCAGGTCACCACGACGAGCCGCACCGAGGCCAGCCGCTCGTCGGCCAGCCAGGCCTGTACGAGCCCCAGCGCCCTGTGCGTCGCCGCCCGCGCGCCGCCCGGAACGTCGCCGCCCATGAAGCCGCCCGCCCCGGAGCCCTGCGACCCGAAGCTTATGAACACCGTGTCGGGGAGCCGATCCGATGAGATCAGCGCGGTCAGGTCCGCGAACTCGGCGCTCGCGACGCCGGCCCGGCGCAAACTGTGCGGGTCCGGCCCGAGTACCGCAGCACCCCCGGCCGCCGTCACCGACGGCAACGCGGGCACCGCAGAGGAGGCGGGCGCCACGGAAGACGCGGGCACCACCGAAGACGCGGGCACCACCAAAGACGCGGGCACCGCGGTCCACGTGACGCGGAACAGCGAGTCGCCATGGGCGACCGAAGCGGCGGAGAGCTGCTGTGCCGAGGCCGGACGTGAGACCAGCGAGCGCACGGTGGCGACGGGCACGCCCGAGGTGTCGGCCAGCCACAGCGACAGGGCGTCGGGCCCCGCCGGAGACAGCCGGACCCGCACGGCCGAGGCGCCCGTGGCCCGGAGGGACACGCCGGTCCAGGCGAAGGGCAGGCTCAGGCGCTCATCGGCGGCGTCCAGCAGCGACCCCGCGTGCAGCGCCGCGTCGAGCAGCGCCGGATGCAGGCCGAACAGCTCGGCGTCACGCCGCGCCTGCTCGGGCAGCGCGACCTCGGCGAAAAGCTCCTCACCACGCCGCCACGCCGCCTTCAGCCCCTGGAACAACGGACCGTAGCCGTAACCGGCCTTGGCGAGCCGTTCGTACAGGCCGTCGAGGTTCACGGAGGTGGCTCCGTCCGGCGGCCACTGGGCGAGGTCGAAGACCTCGGGCGCGTCGTCGGCGGCCACGTACCCGCTCGCGTGACGGGTCCACGGCGCGTCGGCCGGCGCGTCCTCCATCCGCGAGTGCACGCCGATCCGGCGGCGCCCCGCGTCCTCCGGCGCTCCGACGGACACCTGCAGCCATACGCCGCCCCGCTCGGGGACGACGAGCGGGGCCTCCAGCGTCAGCTCCTCCAGCAGGCCGCAGCCGACCTGGTCGCCCGCCCGGATGGCGAGCTCGACGAAGGCGGTGCCGGGCAGGAGCAGCGTGCCGGCGGCGGCGTGGTCGGCCAGCCAGGGGTGGAGCTGGACCGAGAGCCGTCCGGTGAGGAGCGCCCCACCGGACTCGGCGAGTGTCACGGCCGCACCCAGCAGCGGATGGCCGGGGGCGGTCAGTCCCGCCGAGGCGACGTCCCCGGCCGAGGTCCGGTTCTCCAGCCAGTAGTGCCGGCGCTGGAAGGCGTACGTCGGCAGATCGACCTGGTTCGCGCCGGTGAGCAGGCTGTCCCAGTCGACGGGCACGCCGCGTACGTGCGCCGCCGCGACCGAGGCCAGCACCCGCCGCAGATCGCCTTCGCCACGGCGCAGGGTGCCGGAGGCGAACGCGTCGGCCCCGGCCTCGTCGATCGTGTCCTGCACGCTCATCACGAGCACCGGATGCGCGCTCATCTCCAGGAACGCGTCGTGTCCCCGCGCGAGCAGCCCCTCGATCACGGCCTGGAACTCGATCGGCTGACGGGCGTTGTGGAACCAGTAGTCGGCGGTCAGCTCCTCGGTGTCCAGCACCCCACCCGTCACGGTGGAGTAGAACGGCACGTCTCCCACGGTCGGCGACACGCTCGCGAGCATCTGCGTCAGCTGCTCGCGTAGCGGGTCGACCTGATCGCAGTGGGAGGCGACGGTGCTGGCCAGCAGGCGCGCCCGTAGGCCGTCCGCCTCGCACTCGGCGACGAGTTCGGCCAGGGCGGCTTCGTCGCCCACCACGGTGCACGACGACGGGCCGTTCTTCGCCCCGATGGACAGCAGTCCCGCCCAGCGGGCCAGCCGCTCCTCCACCGCACCGGCCGCAGCGCCTATCGCGGCGATTCCGCCCCGGCCCACCAGGCGCTCGGCGAACAGGCGGCTGCGCAGCACGATCACGCGTACGGCGTCGGCCAGCGACAGGCCGCCGGCCACGTAGGCGGCGGCGACCTCGCCCTGCGAGTGGCCCACGACGGCGGCCGGCCGCACGCCCAGCGACTCCCAGAGGGCGGCCAGCGACACCATCACCGCGAACAGCGCCGGCTGGACGACGTCGAGCCGCTCCAGCGAAGGGGCGCCCGGCTCGCCACGCAGCACATCGAGCAGCCGCCAGTCGACATAGGACTCGATCTCCGCCGCGCACTCGTCCATGCGCCGCGCGAAGACGGGGGACGAGTCCAGGAGCTCCACCGCCATGCCCGCCCACTGCGAGCCCTGGCCGGGGAAGATGAAGACCGCGCGGCGCTCCGCGGTGGCCTCGCCCTCGATCACGTCGGCGGCGGGCTCGCCTTCGGACAGAGCGGTCAGCCCGGCGAGCAGTTCCGCCCGGTCTCCGGCGACGACCACCGCGCGGTGTTCCCAGCTCGAGCGCGAGGTCACCAGCGAGTGGGCGACGTCGGCCAGTTCAAGGTCCTCGTGTTCCGCCAGATGGGTGGCCAGCCGGGCGGCCTGCGCGCGCAGCGCCTCCGGCGCCTTCGCCGACAGCACCATGGGGACGACGGCCGGGGGCGGACCGCCGTCCCCGTCCAGGGTGGCTTCTGGCGGCGGCTCCTCGAGGATCAGGTGCGCGTTGGTGCCGCTCACGCCGAAGGACGAGACGCCGGCTCGCCGCGGCCTACCGTTGGCGACCCAGGGCCGGCTCTCGGTGAGCAGTTCGACCGCGCCGAGCGACCAGTTGACGTACGGCGACGGCTCGTCCACGTGCAGGGTGCGGGGCAGCGTCTCGTGGCGCATGGCCATGGCCATCTTGATCACACCGGCCACGCCGGCGGCCGCCTGGGTGTGGCCGATGTTCGACTTGATCGAGCCCAGTCTCAGCGGCCCGCGTTCGCCCCGGTCCTTTCCGTACGTGGCCATCAGCGCGTGCGCCTCGATCGGGTCACCCAGCTTGGTGCCGGTGCCGTGCGCCTCGACCACGTCGACCTCGGCCGGTGACAGGCCCGCGTTGGCCAGCGCCCGGCGGATCACCCGTTCCTGGGAGGGACCGTTCGGGGCGGTCAGGCCGCTGCTCGCGCCGTCCTGGTTGATCGCCGACCCCCGGATGACCGCGAGCACGGGGTGGCCCCGGCGGCGCGCGTCCGACAGCCGCTCGATCGCGAGGATCCCGACGCCCTCGGAGAAGCCGGTGCCGTCGGCGGAGGCGGCGAACGCCTTGCAGCGGCCGTCCGCGGCGAGCACCCGCTGCCGGCTGAACGCGGTGTAGGTGCCGGGGGTGGACATCACGGTCACGCCACCGGCCAGCGCGAGGTCGGTCTCGCCGTTCCGCAGCGCCTGGCAGGCCAGGTGCAGGGCCACCAGGGAGGCGGAGCAGGCGGTGTCGACGGTGAGCGTGGGCCCTTCGAGGCCGAGGGCGTAGGCGATCCGGCCGGACACCACGCTCGGGGCGTTCCCCGTCACGAGGTAGCCCTCGATCTCCTCCGGCGCCTTGTCGAGCCGGGGACCGTAGTCCTGCGGCTCGGCGCCGATGAACACGCCGGACTGGCTGCCCCGCAGCGAGCGCGGATCGATGCCCGCCCGCTCGAACGCCTCCCAGGAAGCCTCGAGCACCAGGCGCTGCTGGGGGTCCATGGCGACGGCCTCACGCGGGTTGATGCCGAAGAAGTCGGCGTCGAACTCACCGGCGTCGTGCAGCCAGTGCCCCGACCGGACGTAGGTGGCGTTGGGCGCGTCCGGATCGTCGTCGAACAGCCGGTCAAGGTCCCAGCCCCGATCCACGGGGAACCCGGTGAGGGTCTCCCCGCTCTCGGCGACGAGCCGCCACAGCTCCTCCGGGGAGGTGATCCCGCCCGGATAGCGGCAGCCGATGCCGACGACGGCGATCGGCTCATCCCGGCGGGCGGCCGGGTGGACCTCCGCGGCCGCCGCGTCGCCCAGCCCGAGCACCTCGGTGAACAGGTAGTCGACCACCGCGTCGGGGGTGGGATGGTCGAAGGCGATGGTGATCGGCAGTTCGGCGCCGACCGCCTGGGCCAGACGGTCGTGCAGCTCGACGGCGGCCAGCGAGTCGAGTCCCAGTTCCCTGAAGCCGCGCTGGGGGTCCACCGCGTCGGGGGCATCGGGGAACACGGTCCGCAGGACCTCGACCGTCAGGTCGTTCACCAGGTCTGCGAGGAAGCGACGCTGCTCGCTCAAGACACACTCCGCTCACTCGTACTTGCGGTTGAATTCGATCCGGGAGACGGACACCACCTGGTGACCGCGTGCGACGACCTCGATGGGCGCGGGGTGGCCCAGGAACATCACCAGGCTCGCGGTCATCCCGTAGGCCCCCGCGTTGGGGATGGACACGACGTCGCCGGGTTCGAGCGGCGGCAGGGACACGTTCCTGGCCAGGATGTCGCCGGGGGTGCAGAGCGGGCCGACCAAGGTCGCGGGCCGCCGCTCGCCGTCGAAGGCGGCGTCGTCGAGCTCCACCGAGACCGGCAGCAGCCTGCCCAGGCCCGACATGCCGCCGAGCGTGTTGATGCCGGCGTCCAGGATGACGAATCTGCGGCCGCGGCTCTCCTTGACGTTGACCACGGTGCAGACCAGCCGGCCGCAGTCGCCGGCCAGGTAACGGCCGGACTCGCAGGCGATCTCGGGCGTGCCCGCCCGCCAGTCAGGGAAGTGCGCGTCGAGGACGGTCTCCAGCCCGGCGCGGAGCCCGCCGTACACGGGCCGCTCTCCCGAGGCGAGGTACGGCGCGGCGAATCCGCCGCCGATGTCCAGCAACCGGATCGGCAGGCCCGTCTCCCGCCGCAGGCGGGCGGCCACCGAGATGGTGTGGGCGAACTCGGCGACGAGGCTCTCCTCGTCCTTGGAGTTGCTCAGCGAGAACAGGTGGGCTCCGGCCAGCCGCGTGCCGGGCACCGCCCGGAGCTCCGGCATCAGGCCGGGGAGCGTCTCGTCGTCGAAGCCGAACTGGGAGGGCGCGCCGGTCATCCGGATGCTGGTGGCGGCGCCGGGCTCGGCGCTGTTGACGCGCAGCAGGCAGTCCGCGATCACGCCGCGCTTGACCGCGACCTCGCCGACGTGCCACAGGTCGGTGAGCGACTCGACGGAGAAGGTGCGCACGCCGCCGTCGACGGCGATCGCCAGCTCTTCGGTGGTCTTGCCCGGTCCGGTGCAGAGCACCTCGGATCCGTCGAAGCCGGCGGCGAACGCCGCGTTCAGCTCACCGGTCGAGCTGATCTCGGCGCGCGCTCCGCCGTCGCGCAGCGCTCGCGCGATCTCCGGATGCGGGTTGGCCTTGAAGGAGTAGAACAGCGAGAACCCGTCGGGCAGGGCGCGGCGCAGGTCCGCCTGCGCGGCGGTGACGCGGTCCAGGTCGTAGACGTACAGCGGGGATCCGTAGCGGGCGACGAGCTCGGTGTACCAGTTCACGCGTCGCCTCCAAGGAGCAGCATGGCCATCTGTTTCCGCTCGTTCTTGCCGTTGAGGGTCAGCGGGAAGCGCGGCAGGACGCGGCAGGCGGCGGGCACCTTCGCGGGTTCGAGCCGCTGTTTCAGCGCGTGCAGCACGGAATGGGGCGTCAGGTCGGCCTCGACGAACACGACGAGGTCGTGTCCTTCGGCCGGGGGCAGCACGACGGCCGCGCGCACACCCGGGATGTCCATGGCGGCCGCCTCGATCTCGACCGTGCTCATCCGGGTGCCCTTGCGTTTGAACATGTCGTCCCGCCGGCCCTCGAAGTACAGGTAGCCGTCCTGGTCGAGCCGGCCGTAGTCGCCGGTGTGCAGGCGGATCTCACCGGTGGCCCCGTCGGGGCGGTAGGCGCGCGCGGTGAGCTCGGGGTCGCGCCAGTAGCCGGCCATCACGTGGGGACCGGCCACCACGATCTCCCCGGTCTCCCCGGCCGGCAGCGACCGGCCCGCGGCGTCCGCGATCACGACCCGGGTGCCGGGCAGCGGGCGGCCGACCGCGCCGGGGCGTTCCTGGTCCAGCTCCGGTTCCATGATCGTGACGCGCTTGCACTCGGTGATGCCGTACATGCGCACCACCTGAGCCCCGGGGAAGCAGGCGCGGAGGCTTCGGATGGTCGCCTCCGGCAGCGCGGCCCCGGTGTTGGTGAACATCCGCACCTTCGGCGTGGCCTCGCTCGCCCGCCGGGCCAGAGTCGCGATCATGCCGCCCAGTGACGGGACGACGGGCACGACGGTCGCGCCGGACTCGCGGAGCTGACCGAGCAGGGTCAGGTCGGCTCCTTCCTCGGCCAGGACCAGTTCGGCGCCGCCGAGCGCGGCGAGGAAGATCTGGTAGAGGCCGTAGTCGAAGGACATGGGCAGCCGGCAGAAGACCACGTCGTCCTGCCCGTATCCGAGCACCGCGTTGATGGCCGAGGCGGCGAAGGTGACCCGCGCGTGCGGGCACATCACGCCCTTGGGGGCGGCGGTGCTGCCCGAGGTGTAGATGAGGATGGCGACGTCCGCGGGCAGGATCTTGCCCGGCTCGTACGCGTCCGGCCACCCCGCCATCTCCTCGACCTCTGTCCAGAAGTCGCCGAGGTCGTACACCGGCACCGTGGCGATGTCGTGCATGACCTCGCCGCCGCCGATGATCAGCTTGGGCTCCGCGTCCTCCAGCACGGAGCGGAGGTGGAAGGCCTTCATGTCGGGGTGCAGCGGCACGAAGACGGCGCCGAGCCGGGAGACGCCGTAGACGATGGGCACCGTCTCGCGCCGGTTGGGCAGCTGAACGATGACCCGATCGCCCGGGCCGACGCCGTTGGCCGCCAGCCAGCCGGCGACGGCGCGGCTGAGCTCGCCGACCCGCCGGTAGCTCCACGCACCGTGCGCGTCGCGGACCGCGCCGCCTTCCGGTCTCGCGTCGGCAGCCTCGTCGAGCAGATCGTGGATGAGGCCTGATCGAAGGAACCGCGTCCCGTCCAATATCGTCCTCCCGCCCATGTGGGAAAGGAATCTCCAGCGAATATCGAATCACCGGAAATTTATCTCGAACCCATATTTCGAATAGACCCCTACCGCCCCCCTAAAGCGCCCCTCCCCCTTCCGGGGAGCGCCCGCGTTTCTGTACCAGACCCGCGGCGAGCTCGCGCAGACCGGCCCTGTCGACTTTTCTGTTGGGATTAAGCGGCAGCTCGTCCAGATGGCGATAGTGCCGTGGAATGATGCCGGCCGGCAGCGTCTCGACGAGCCGGGTGGTGAAATCGGTGGGCGCCAGCCGATTCCCGGTGTAGAACACGACGGGTACGGCGGTGCCGTCGTTCTCGGCGCTCACCGTCACCGCGTCCGCCACTCCGGCGACGCCGCGCACGGCATGATCGATCTCGGCCAGTTCCACCCGCCAGCCGTGCACCTGCACCTGGGCGTCGGCGCGGCCGAGGTAGACGAGTTCGCCGTTGTCCGCGGTCCGGACGCGGTCGCCGGTGTTGTACCAGGTATGGCCGTCCCTTTCGACGAACCGGCCCTTGTCGTCTTCCGGGTCGAGGTATCCCGGTGTCAGCTGCGGCCCGGTGATCCACAGCTCGCCCTCGTCGTGGACGGGCCGCCCGGCGTCGTCGACCAAGAGGTGGCCGTGGCCGGGATGCACCCTGCCGATCGGGGACAGGCCGTTGACGCAGCGGCCGGGCGAGGTCTCCGGTGACCAGCGGTGACCGGTGATCGTGATCGTCAGCTCGGTCGGACCGTAGAGGTTCTCCACGACGGAGTCGCTCGCGGCGCGCTGCCAGTCGACGGCGTCCGCGCACTTCAGCGCCTCTCCGGCGAAGAAGCTCCAGCGCAGGGTCGGCAGTGACCCCGGCGTCAGCCCGCCGGCCCTGCGCACCAGCGGGATCGCGCTGGGGGTGGAGAACCACACGGTGATGCCCTGTTCGGCGAGAAACTCCGGCAGGTGCCCGTACGCGTGCGACGGCACGCCCACGGCGGTCGCACCGGCGGCCCAGGCGCAGAACAGGTCGAACATCGCGCAGTCGAAGGTCAGGTCGAAGGTCTGCGAGAACACGTCATCGGGGGTGAAGTCGTACCGTCCGGCCAGCAGCCGGAAGTAGTGCGCGGTGTTGCCGTGAGTGATGGGCACGCCCTTGGGCCGGCCCGTCGACCCCGAGGTGAACAGCACGTAGGCGACGTCGGCGGCGTCGACCGGCCGGGGCGCGGCGAGGGCCCGCCCGCCACCGAGCGTGCCGGGCGACAGGACGGGCACGTCCACTCCCTGGGCGCGGAGTTCCTCCGCCCGCTTCTGGCCGCGGTCGTCGACGATCAGCGCCGACACCCCGGCGGCCTCGATCATCTGGCGCGTCCGGGAGGCCGGGAAGTCCGGCTGGAGCGGCACGACCGCCGCTCCGGCGTAGAGACCGGCCAGGATGCCGGCGTACGCCGTGCCGCCCTTGTCCGCGAGGACCCCCACGGCGCCGAGCCGGCCCGGCGCCGACCGCAGCAGGACGCCGGCCCAGCGCAGGGCCGCCCGGTGGAGCTCCGCGTAGGTCGCCGTGTCCGGGCCGACCCGGAAGGCGGGCCGGTCGGGGGCCATGGCCAGGCCGCGCAGGAAATACGCATAGAGGGGTCGCGGATAATCTGCATTCATCTGATCCACCATTATGGACATTCACATTGTCGCCGGATAACGTCAGCGCCGTAGGCTTTTTCTCGGTAAACTGGAGAAAGGAAATCAACTGTCATGTGGGATGCACGCTTCGAAGAACTCCTGCGGCCGCACCTGCCGTTTCTGCCCGCCACCGAGAAGCTTCTCGAAAATGCGGATCTGCCGGGCCTCGGCCTCGATTCGCTGGGCATCGTCGAACTCCTGGCCACCCTTGAGGAGGCGTACGGGGTGCGATTCAAGGACGACGCGCTGACGAAGGAGACGTTCGAGACTCCGGGCACGCTCTGGACGGTCCTTTCGGGGATTTCCGCGGCCTGACCGGCCGCGCCTGACGAGGCCCGCGTGGCCTCGTCAGGATGAGGGGACCGATGGCCGCGGCAGCACCGCCGTCCTCGGGTTCACCGGGACCACGGTGAAGTTCCGCGTGGTGATCGGCACCCGGCCGAACATGGCGTCCTGGCCGCTGACGCAGAGCTTCTCGACGCCGAGCCGCCGCAGCGTGGCCACCACCTCGGGCCAGCGCAGCGGCCGGACGAAGCCGTCGAGCACCATGGCCCGCACCCCCGCCGCGCCGGTCAGCAGCGTCCCGTCGTGATCGTCGACGACCGGCAGCCGCGGGTCGGTGAAGCGCAGCTCGCCGAACACCTCCTCCTCGGCCCTCTTGCGCAGCGGCTCGAAGGCGGCCGAGTGCATGGGCGGCCGCATCGTGTACAGCGGCAGCCCGCCGATCGCCCGGATCCGCCCTTGCAGCCACTCCACCCGCCGCTCCCGCAGCGAGACCATGAAGAAGTCGTGATCTATGTGGCAGGAGACGTCGTGCCATTCGCCTCGCTCGCGCAGCTCCGCCAGCAGGTCCGCCAGCCGGGCCTCGGGAACGCGGACGAAGGAGCAGGTGACGATGTCCCGATGCTCGTGCGCGAAGTAGTCGTCCGCGCAGCGCGCCAGGCCCGCGGTCATGCGCACGGCGTCGGAGAACGACAGCGCGCCCGAGTAGGCGGCGGCCGCCTTGCCGCCGAAGCTCGGGCCCGCGACCAGATGCGGGCTGATGTCCAGCGTCTGCTCGGCCCACTCCGCCAGGGCCAGGCAGTTCACCAGGAACGCCACCTGTGCCGCCTCGGAGTAGTCGGCGCCGGAGTCGCGGAAGCGGCCGGCCAGCGAGTAGCCGAGCACGTCGTCGGCTTGCGCGACCAGCCGCCGCGCGGCGGGGTCGCCGAGCATGAACGAGGCGACATCGGAGAAGCGGGTGGGTCCCATGCCGGGGAAGACGATCGCGGTCCGCATGTCCACTTCACTCACCCAGACCTTTCAGGAACTCGATCAGCACCTGCCGGAACCGCTCGGGCTCCTCCAGGTGCGGCGTGTGGCTGGACTCCTCGAAGACCTCCCACCGCACGTCGGGGATGAGGTCGAAGTACGGTCGCACGGTGGCGGGCGTGGCCTCGTCGTGCCGCCCGGAGATCAGCAGGGTGGGCACCTCGATGTCCGCGACACGGTCCTCCACGCCCCAGTCACGCAGCGAGCCGATCACGTGGAACTCGCTCGGCCCGTTCATCGCGTAGTAGACCGTCGGGTCGTTGTAGATCTCCATGAACGTGGCGACGAACTCGCGCGGCCACGGGTCCAGCGTGCAGACGTGCCTGTTGTAGAAGACCATCATCGCGTCGAAGTACTCCTGCGAATCGGTCGTGCCCGCGGCTTCGTGGCGGCGCAGCGTCTCGTCGACGCCGTCGGGCAGCCGGCCGCGCAGCACCCGCATCTCCCGCAGCCACAGCCGGTAGGAGGCGGGGGCGTCGGCGACCACCAGGCCGCGCAGGCCGTCCGGTCTCGCCGAGGTGTGCAGGGCGGCCAGCATGCCGCCCCACGACTGCCCGACCAGCACGTAGTCGTCGCGGAGGTCGAGCCTGAGCAGCAGATTGTCCAGTTCGTCGAGGAACAGCTGCGGGGTCCAGAACTCGGCCCCCTTGCCGGGCAGGTGCGTGGAGCCGCCGTTGCCGAGCTGGTCGTAGTGCACGACGGGCCAGCCGTGCTGGGCGAGCGCGGCGAGGCCGACCAGGTAGTCGTGCGTGCTGCCGGGCCCGCCGTGCAGGACGACGACGGCCGGCCGGCCCGCGCCCGGCCTGCCGGTGACCCGGTACCAGGTCCTGTGCTCCCCGAACGGCACCGTGCCCTTGGTATGGAGAGCGGCGGGCGAGGTCACCAGCCCCGCCTGATGGTATCCGCGATGTGCGCGCGCTGCTCCTCGGTGACCCACCAGCCGACCGGTACGCACACGACGCGCGGGGCGACCCGGTCGAGGCCGGGCAGCAGGGCGGAGTACGGGCGCACGGCCGTGTGCAGGTCGTTGCGCTCGTGCACGTTGCTGGTCATGATCCCGGCCTCGTCCATGCGCTTGATGAAGCCGTCGCGGTCCTCCACCTTCATCGGATAGACCCAGAAGGAGGACCGGCGATCGGCGGCCCGCTCGGTCAGCTCCAGGCCAGGGACGCCGGCGAGCTCCCTGTCGTAGAAGGCGGCGTTGTCCCGGTGCCGGGCCAGCACGTCGTCCGCCCACGCCAGGTTGGCCAGGCCGATGGAGGCGTTGATGTCGTTCATGTGGAACTTGAAGCCCCACTCCGTGACGTCCGGCGGGTTGCGGAGCCGGTCGGCCGTCCGGTCGATGCCGAACCAGCGCAGCCGCGTGGCGCGCCGCCGGAGCTCCTCGGTCGGCAGGACGAGGGCGCCCCCGTCGCCGCAGGTCAGGTGTTTGATGGCCTGGAAGCTGAACACGCACAGATTGCCGTGACTGCCGATGGGCGCGCCGCCGTAGGTCGCGCCCCACGCGTGCGCGCAGTCCTCGATCACCGGTGGCCGGAACCCGAATCTGGCCTCGGCCTGGTCGATGATCGCGCGGAGACGTTCGAGGTCGACCGGATAACCGGCGAAATGCACGATCATGATGGCCCGCGTCTTCGGCGAGATCTTGCGTGCGAGGTCGTCCAGATCGACGTTGAGGGTGGCCGGGTCGACGTCCACCCACTTGATGCGCAGCCGGTTGGCCAGGATCGCCCAGTTGGTGGCCTCCATGGTCAACGGCGTGGACAGCACCTCGCCGTCGTCGTCGTCATCCTGGCGGGCGACCATGTGCAGGGCGAGGTGCAGGCCCGCCGTGGCGCTGTTGACCGTGACCACCTCGTCCCGGCCGACCCGGCTAGCGAGGGCCCGTTCGAACTCCTCGACCTTGGCTCCCTGACCGATGCTGCCGCTGCCGAGGACCTCGGCGGCCCTGGCCGGCGCCTCAGGAGACATCGCCACCCGGAACAGTGGGATCATCACCGTCACCTCGTCAGCGTGAGATCGGCGAGTTCGGCGTACCGCGCCTGGCACTCGGCGAGAGTGGGCAGCAGCCCGAGCTCCCTGGCCTCCCGCAGGGAGGGCGCCGCCGCGTCCTTGTCCGACTGCACCGGGCCGAGCTCCGTGGGCCAGGGCAGGCCCAGCTCCGGGTCCAGCGCGTTGATGATGACCTCCGCGCCCGGCGACCAGGTGCTCGAACACAGGTAGACCACGGTGGCGTCGTCGGTCAGCGGCGCGAACCCGTGCGCGAGCCCCTCCGCCAGATACAGGGCCCGCCGGTTCGCGGCGGTCAGCTCGACCGCGACGTGAGCGCCGTACGTCGGCGAGCCGACCCGGATGTCGAGCACGATGTCGACGATGCCCCCCTGCGCGCAGGTGACATAGCGGGCCTGGCCCGGCAGCGCGATGGCGTGCATGCCGCGGATGGTCCCGCGCCGGGACACCGAGCAGTTCAGCTGGGCGACAGACAGCCGATGACCCACCGCCCGCTCGAACACCGGCTGGCTGAACACTTCGAGGAAAAGCCCCCGGTGGTCGGAGTGAACGTCCGGCGTGATCAGAAAAGCACTCTCGACTCCAAGCTCGGCTATCTCCATGTGCTGACCTTTCAGGCATAGGAAATGGTGCCGTACGTCGAAATGACGGCACCATGATTGGCCGCTGGAGACGCGCGAAACAACCCCTACCGGCCCCCCTAGCGGCAACTATGGCGCAATATGCGATAAAGCCATTCTTTTCCGGATCGCTCCCCCGGAGCAGGACCGGCACCTTCCGGCGGAACGACCCGCATACGGAGCGGCACGGGGTTTGACGTGCGGACGCGAGCGCGGCGATGGCGGCTCCGCCCGCCGGCGCGGCGATCGGGAACGGCACCGGGAGGCCAGCGTTCTGCCTCCCTCGGCAAGGCTATAGGGCACATAGGGGGACTCGTAAGGGTTGTGTGGAGATAGGGCATGGATAAGCCTATTTTCCAGCAGTCTGCTGGAATCCATACGATAAGTCCTCAGCGTTGGCGCTGGAGGTAGGAAACATGCGGGAAACAATCTTTTCCACCCTGAATGCGAACGGAAGACAGCGTTGACCGCCACCCCGCCGATCACCCAGGAACACTTCCCGCTCGACCAGCGCGCGCCGGCCGTACGGCTGGCCCGGCTGCTCGACGCCGACTCGGTGACGCCGCTGCACGACCCCGACACCAGCGGCGTGTCCGCGGTCATGGGCCGCATCGCGGGCCACCAGGTGATCACCTACTGCACCGACCCGGCCATCATGGGCGGCGCGCTGGGCACCTCTGGCTGCGAGAAGATCGTGTCCGCCATCGACACGGCGGTGCGCGAAGGCTGCCCGGTGATCGGCCTGTGGCATTCCGGCGGCGCCCGGCTGGCGGACGGCGTCGAGTCGATGGACGGCGTCGGGCGGATGTTCGCCGCGATGACCCGCGCCTCCGGGCGGGTGCCGCAGATCTCGGTCATCCTCGGCCCCGCCGCGGGAGCCGCGGCCTACGGTCCGGCGCTCACCGACGTGGTGATCATGGCCAAGGCCGGCCGGATGTTCGTGACCGGCCCCGACGTCGTGCGGTCCGTCACCGGTGAGCAGATCGACATGGAGTCGCTGGGCGGAGCCGAGACGCACAGCCGCAAGTCGGGCGTGGCGCACATCGTGGTCGACTCCGAGAGCGACGCCTACGAGTCCGCCCGGCAGGTGACCCTGCTGCTGGCCCACCGCGCCCGCGTCGAACCCCGCGTCGCGCTGGGCGGAAAGGACCTGCGATCGCTGCTGCCGGATCGGGCGCGGCGGGCCTACGACGTGCGCCCGCTGGTCCGCGAGATCCTCGACGGCGGCACTCCCTTCGTGGAGTTGCAGCCACGCTGGGCCGCCAACATCGTCGTCGGCCTCGGCCGCCTGGGCGGCGGGAGCGTCGGCGTGATCGCCAACAACCCGCTGCGCATGGGCGGCTGCCTCGACTCGCTGAGCGCCGAGAAGGCCTCGCGATTCGTCCGGATGTGTAATGCGTTCGGCATTCCGCTGATCGTGATCGTCGACGTTCCCGGTTACCTGCCCGGCGTCACCCAGGAATGGGGTGGCGTGGTCCGGCGGGGCGCCAAGTTGCTGCACGCCTTCGCCGAGGCGGCGGTCCCCCGCGTCACGCTGGTCACGCGCCAGTCGTACGGCGGGGCCTACATCGCCATGAACTCCCGCTCGCTCGGCGCGTCCGCGGTGTTCGCCTGGCCGGAGGCGAAGATCGCGGTGATGAGCGCGGAGGCGGCGGTGGGCATCCTGCACCGCAAGCGGCTCGCCGCCGCGCACGACGACGAGCGCGCGGAACTGCGGCGGCAACTCGTCGCCGAGCACACCCGCGTGGCAGGAGGCGTCGCCCGCGCCGTGGACCTGGGCGTCGTCGACGAAGTGATCGACCCCGCGCAGACCCGGCCCAAGCTCGCCATGGCGCTCGCCGCGGCGTCGGCGACGCGTGGCCGACACGGGAACATCCCGCTGTGATCGGCTTACGACTAAGGAGTGACATGGATCCCATGGCCGACGCCTTGCTGGGCGGAGCCACACCCGGCGAGCTGACGAAGATCCCGCTGCCCAAGGAGTATCCGGCCTCCTACCTCCGGGTGGAGGACACCGAGATGTTCACCGGCATGGACGACAAGGACGTCCGCAAATCGCTGCGCGTCGGCATGGTGCCCATGCCCGAACTCGCGCCGGACGAGGTCGTGGTGGCGGTCATGGCCAGCTCGATCAACTACAACACCGTGTGGTCGGCGACGTTCGAGCCGTTGCCGACGTTCGGCTTCCTCAAGCGGTTCGGCCGGACGAGCGCGTTCGCGGCGCGCCACGACCAGCCGTTCCACGTGCTGGGCTCCGACGGGGCCGGGGTCGTCGTCGCGGCCGGCGCGGGCGTGCGACGCTGGCGCGTCGGCGATCACGTCGTGATCAGCCCGATCCAGGTCGACGACCAGGAACCGGCGACGCACGCCGACGGCATGCTCGGCGCCGAGCAGCGGGTCTGGGGCTTCGAGACCAACTTCGGCGGCCTGGCGCACTACACCCTGGCCCGGGCCAGCCAGTTGGCGGCCAAGCCGGCCCACCTGACCTGGGAGGAGGCCGCCTGCATCCCCCTGTGTGCGGCGACGGCCTACCGCATGCTGGTCAGCCCCCGAGGCGCCCGCATGAAACAGGGCGACGTCGTCCTCATCTGGGGCGCGGCCGGCGGTCTCGGCGCGTACGCCGTGCAGATGGTCAAGAACGGCGGCGGCATCCCCGTCGGAGTCGTCGGCTCGGAGTCGAAGGCCGAGGTCCTGAGAAGTCTCGGCTGTGACGTCGTCATCAACCGCAACGAGATAGGGATGACCGACGACGTCGAGATGACCCCCGAGCAGACGATCACGCTGGGAAAGCGGCTGGGAAAGGCCATCCGCTCGGCGGTCGGGGAGGATCCGCACATCGTCATGGACTACGTGGGCAAGGCGACGTTCGGTATCTCGGTGTTCGTGGCCCGTCGCGGCGGCGTGGTCGTCACCTGCGGCTCCAGCACCGGCTACCAGCACTACTACGACAACCGGTACCTCTGGATGCACCTCAAGCGCATCATCGGCAGCCACGGGGCGAACCTGCAGGAGGTGCGGGAGTGCGTGCGGCTGTTCGACCTCGGGCAGGTGGTGCCGACCCTGTCCACCGTCTACCCGCTGGACGAGGTCGCGGAAGCCACCCGGCTGGTGCAGACCAACGGCCACATCGGCAAGGTCGGCGTGCTCTGCATGGCGCCCGAGCCCGGAATGGGCGTCACCGACCCCGCGCGGCGCGCCGAGCTCGGCGCGGACCGCCTCAACCCGCTGCGCGACCTGGTGGACGCCACCCCCACCCCCTCGACGCCGGCATAGGCGTGGCTTCCCGGAAAAGGCGGATCTGACCGTGGCTCAGAAAGTGGCCGCACACTCGACCGGAATCCTGGCGACCGGTTCGTACCTCCCCGCGGAAGAGATCGCCAACGAGGACCTGGCGAGCCAGGCGGGCGTCGACGCGGAGTGGATCCTGCGCAAGACGCAGATCGAGTCCCGCCGTCGCGCCGCGCCGCACGAGGCGACCTCGGACCTGGCCGTACAGGCCTGCCTGGACGCGTTGCGGCGGAGCGGCATCGACATCGGCCGGATCGGCTACATCATCGTGGCGACGTCCACCGGCGACTCCCCCCAGCCGCCCACGTCCTACCTCGTGCAGGACGCGCTGGGCGCGCACTCCGCCGCCTGTTTCGACATCAACGTCGTCTGCAGCGGATTCGTGTACGGCCTCGCCATCGCCGACGCTCTCATCGCGCGCCGCCCGGACACCTACGCCCTGGTCGTCGGCGCCGATCTGTACTCCAGGCAGCTCGACTACGCGGACCGCCGCACCTCCGTCCTGTTCGGGGACGGATCCGGCGTCGCCATCGTCGGCGCGGTACCCAGGCCGTCGGGGTTCATCGACTTCGAGCTGTCGAGCCACGGCGCCGCCCACCGGCTCATCGGCATCAAGGCGGGCGGCAGCCGGCATCCGGCCTCCCACAAGACCGTCGCGGACGGCGAGCACTACTTCAGAATGGACGGCCGCGGCGTCACGGAGTTCGTGCTGGAGCACGTGCCGCCCGCGATGAAGAGCCTGGTGGACCGCACCGGGTTCGGGCTGGACGAGATCGATGCGTTCTTCCCGCATCAGGCGAACGGTCGCCTGATGACGGAGCTGGTCGAGCGCTGCGGCCTCACCGGCACGCACACCCCACGCATAGTCGAGCGGTACGGCAACTTGGGCAGCGCCTCGGTGGCCGTGGCGCTCGACGTGGCCAATCGGTCGGGCATCCTCAAACAGGACGATCTCGTCTTGCTCGCCGGGTTCGGCGGCGGCATGTCGGTCGGCGCCTGCCTGCTCCGCTGGACGGCCAGAGCGCCACAGGAGGCGAGATGACCCAGTTCGACAGGATCGGCATCGTAGGCTGCGGGGTGATGGGCTCCGGCCTCGCCGACGTGTGCGCCCGCGCGGGCCTCGACGTGCGGGTCGCGGTCTCCACGGAGGCGTCCGTACCCCAGGGACGGCGTCGCCTGCTCAGATCGCTCGACCGCGGCCTGCGCAAAGGGACGATCACCGAGGAGGAGCGGGACGCGGCGATGGGACGCGTCGTCTTCACCGCGAACCTCAATGATCTCGGCGATCGGCAGCTCGTCTTCGAGGCCGTCCCCGAGCAGGAGTCGACCAAGCTCGACCTGTTCGGCGCGCTGGACAAGATCGTGGAACTCCCCGACGCCATCCTGGCGTCCAACACGTCGTCCATTCCGATCATCAGGCTCGCGCGCGCGACCGGCCGTCCCGGCCAGGTCATCGGTGTCCATTTCTTCAACCCCGTGCCCGTGCTCTCGCTGGTGGAGCTGACCGGGTCGCTGCTGACGACGGATCAGACGAAGGTCCAGACCGAGTCGTTCGTCACCGCGACGCTCGGCAAGCAGGTGATCCGATCAGCCGACCGCGCGGGGTTCGTGGTGAACGCCCTGCTGATCCCCTATCTCCTGGCGGCCATGAGAATGGTGGAGTCCGGGTTCGCCTCCGCGGAGGTCGTCGACCGCGGCATGGTGCTGGGCTGCTCCCATCCCATGGGCCCGCTGAGCCTGGCCGATCTGATCGGACTCGACACGGTGGCCTCCATCGCCGACGCGTTGTACGAGGAGTTCAAGGAGCCGAGCTACTCACCGCCACCGGTCCTCCTGCGCATGGTGGAGGGCGGTCTGCTGGGCAGGAAGTCCGGCCGCGGGTTCTACGACTACTCCTAGACCCGCTGGTCGAAGGCTTCCAGCGCCCCGCGCATCCGGTCGACGACGAGGGCGATGACCTCCGTCGCGTGATCCACGAGATAGAAGTGATCGCCGGGGAAGGTACGCAGCTCGAATCCCGCCGCGGTGTGCTCGCGCCATGCCCGGGCCTCGTCGAGGCTGACCTTGGGATCCTCCTCGCCTCTGAGAGCGAAGATGGGACAGGACAGTCTCGGCCCGGGCAGGTAGCGATAGGTGTCCAGCGCCCGGTAGTCGCTCCTCAGCGCGGGCAGTATCGCGCGGACGAACTCGTCGTCGCCGAGCACCTGCGCGTGGGTGCCGCCCAACTCGCGCACCTCGGCCAGCAGCCACGCGTCCGTCCGCCGCTGAGAACCGGCGGGGCGGAGCACCGACGGCGCGGGCCGCCCCGACGCGAACAGCCCCAGCAGCGCCGTGTCACTCCGGTCAAGCCTGCGGGCCACCTCGAAGGCGACGGTCGCGCCCATGCTGTGCCCGAACAGCGCCACGGGCAGACCGGTCCACGGCCGCAGCGTCTCCACGACGCGATCGGCCAGTTCCCCGATGCTCTCGACGCCGGGCTCACCGCGCCTGTCCTGCCTGCCGGGGAGCTGGATCGCCAGCACCTCCACCGACGGCGGCGTCATCCCCGAGACCGGGAAATAGAAGCTGGCCGCGCCGCCGGCGTGCGGCAGGCAGACGAGTACGGACGACGCCTCGGGCGAAGGATGGTAACGCCGGATCCAGGCCTCATCGGTGTTTACCACGTCACTCACGGCAATCCCTTTCTCGCTCATTTCGGACCGGATTAAACCAAGAAAAGCTGTGGGCTATATCAGCGGCAACTCTTGATTCACCTCGACCGATCCCGGCTCGTGAAATCTCTTACCCACCACCGACCGCCGCGCACATTCCACCCTGCTATCTTTACGATGAACAGGAGAATAACTCATTCAGTCCGGACACGCAGGCGAGGCCACCCCTAGGTTTTGCCCGTCGAGTAAGGGGCACTAAGGGGGGCTTCGATACCGAAGCGCATCCGTGACGAAGTGATGAAATAGCGGAGCCTCGACGTGATGAAATCCGCGAACACTTCCGAGTGTTGTCCGAATGTATTGACAGGCGGCGTGGCGGCAGTACGAGAATGACAAGAAAGGGTTCGGGCCAGGACCAGGGACGGGCACGGCCCCTCATACTGGTGTAAGGGGGCGAACGAGAAAGACGATGACCCTCATCGAGCGTGACCACGAAATCACGGATCTGGACGATCTGCTCAGGGACTGCATTCACGGCAAAGGCCGGGTCATGGTGATCACGGGACCCACCGGGGTCGGCAAGACCGAACTGGCCTACACCTTCAGCCAGCGCGCGGCCGCGGCCGGCGTCACCTGGTTGAGCGCCACCTGCTCACGGACCGACCGCACTCTTCCGCTCGGGATGGCCAGCCAGTGCTTCCACAGCGCGGCGCTGCCGATCGAGCACGCCTCGGAGGCGGCCCGGCTGATCGAGGAGGCCGCCTTCAGCGCGAAGTCGATCGGCGAGTCGCCGCACAATCCCGATTGGCTGCACACCATTCAGGGGCTGTGGGCGATAGTGCTGGAGCTCTCCACCAGCTCGCCGGTGCTCATCACCGTCGACGACGTCGAATATTCGGACGCATTGTCATGGCAACTCCTGCTTAATTTCGTGCAGCGGCTCAACAATGCCAATGTATTCGTCGTGGTGACGGCGACCGAGAATCCACAGGGGATGGATCCGCTTATTGAGATAGACCTGATGCGCCATCCGCACTGCCAGCACATGAGACTGGGCACGCTGTCCCAGGAGGGCGTCACCAAGATGCTCTGCAAATCCATGGACCAGGAGAAGGCGGAAGAACTCGGCCCGGACTTCCACGCGGCCGGCGGCGGCAATCCGCTGCTCGTCGAGGCTCTGGTCGAGGACTACATGCACGAGTCGGGCGAATCGCATTCGCTGGTCATCGGAGATGCCTTCTCCCGGTCGGTGCGCGCCCTCCTGCATCGCACCGACCCGACCTCGTTGCGCACCGCTCGCGGCCTCGCCGTACTCGGCGATCTCGCCTTTCCGAACCTGCTGGCCGAATTGCTGGAACTTCCGGCGGCGACCGTTCAGCAGACTCTCAACTATCTCGCCGCCGTCGGCATCGTCGACGGAGAGAGCTTCTGCCATCCGGAAACCCGGTCGGCCGTTCTCGACGACCTCGACCCCGAGCAGCGCAAGGACATGCACCGGCGGGCCGCCCAGCTCCTCCACACGGAGGGAGCGGCGAGCACCGCGGTCGCCGAGCACCTCATCCACGCCGCCGACGGCCTGGAGCCGTGGGCGATGGTGGAGCTGCGCGAAGCCGCCGACCAGACGCTGCTCAACGACGAGCACGAGTTCGCCGTCCAATGCCTGAGGCTGGCGATCGACCTGTGTCACGATGACACGCGGCGCGCGGCCCTGCGGGCCTCGCTCGCGCGGACGGAGTGGCTGGTCAATCCGGCGGCCACCGCCCAGCACCTCGACCCGCTCATGGCGATGGCGCGAGAGGGCCACCTCGGGTTCGAAGACGTCCGCATGCTGCTGAGGTTCTTCCTGTGGCACGGGCGGCTCGAGGAGGCCGCGGAGGCGCTGCGGCGGCTGAACGCCATGGCCGCCGAATCCGCCGAGAAAGAGACACTCTTCCGGCTCGGCGTCACTCATCAGTGGCTGGCTTCCGCCTTTCCCCCGCTTCTGCTCGATGCGGCGGACACCTCTATGGACACCGCCAAACCGGCAGCCGGCGTATGGCAGCTGCAAGGTGCCGCCCTTTTGTCCGGTTTTCTGAGAACGGAGGAGGACGAGCACAAGATCGCGACCGCGGAACGCGTCCTCCAGTCCGCGACGCTGGACGATGCGAATCTTGAAGCCGTGGAATCCTCCCTTTTCACACTGCTCTACTCCGATCAGGCGGATCGAGCGGCCCCACTCTGTGATGTCTTGTTCGAAGAGGCCGTCCAACGACGCTCCCCCACCTGGCGGGCCTTGCTGGCGGGCTTCCGAGCGCACATCGCCATTCGCCAAGGGGATCTGGCGATTGCCCATAAATATGCCTCTATCGCATTAGATGTATTACCAAGTCGAAGTATGGGGATTCATATCGGCTTGCCGCTGGCCGCCCTGATCCGCACCAACACCGAAATGGGGAAGTTCGATGTCGCGACCCAACTGCTCAGGCATCCCGTCCCCGCGGCGATCTATCAGAGCCGGTTCGGGCTGCACTATCTCCAGGCACGGGCCTGTTTCCACCTGGCGACGGGCCTGTCGCACGCGGCTCTCAACGACTTCCTGAGCTGCGGGAGGCTCATGCGCGCCTGGAACCTCGACACACCCGTGCTGGTGCCCTGGCGCCAGGGCGCGGCCGCCGCGCTCATGCAGATGGGCCAGCCGAACCAGGCGCGCGCCCTCCTCGAGGAACCGTACGACCTGCCCGGCGGCGACTCGCTCAAAGCCAAAGGGGCCACGCTCCGGCTGCTGGCCGCGACCGGCGACCTCAAGAAGCGGCCGGCTCTGCTCAGGGAGGCCGTCGACATGCTCCAGAGCGCCGGAGACCGGCTGGAGATGGCCTACGCGCTCGTCGATCTGACCCATGCCTTCAACGAGATCGGCGAGCTCCACAAGGCCCGGATGATCGGCTACTGGGCCGACAGGGTGGCCGACGAGTGCCAGGCGGAGCCGCTGCGCTGGGCGGTACGACAGGACGATCCAGCCGAGCAGGAGACGGAGGACACCGAGAGCATGGGCCTGCTGAGCGACGCCGAGCAGCGCGTGGCCTCCCTCGCGGCACTGGGCTACACCAACCGGGAGATCTCCCGGAAGATCTACATCACGGTCAGCACCGTCGAGCAGCATCTGACCCGGATCTACCGCAAACTCAACGTCCGTGGCCGAAGGGACCTGCCCGCGCAGTTCTCCTATGTGGAACTCCGCTGACTGTGGAACTCCGCCGACTCACCTCGCCTGGTCGGCGTTCTCCTCGATGGTCACCTGCCGGAGCTGGATCGCGGCCATGACGGCCGTGGCCACCAGGACGACCGCACCTGAGATCGCGGCCACCCGCATGCCCCCGGTGAATGCCGTACGCGCCGCGGCGAGCAAGGCCGCCCGCGCCTGATCCGGAAGCCGGGCGGCCACCTGGACCGCCCCGCCGAGCGTTTCGCGCGCCGTCTGGGCGGCCTCAGGGGGCAGCCCGGCCGGAGCAGCGAACGACCAGCGGTAGATCGCCAGCCCGAGGCTGCCCAGGACCGCGACACCGAGCGCGGCACCGAACTCGGTACCGGCCTCGAGCACCGCCGACGCCGAGCCGGCCCGCTCCTCCGGCGCCACCGTGACGACCAGATCGGAGGCCACCGCCTGAACGGCACCGAGTCCGGCGCCCAGCAGCGCCAGGCCGATCACCAGTGTCTGAACGCCCGGCTCCCCTTCGAGCTGCGAGAGCACCGCGAACCCCGCACCCGCGAGCAGCATGCCACCGCCGATGACGAACCCGGGGCGCGCCCATCGCACCACCACCACGGCCAGCATCGATCCGACGAGGGCCATGCCCGCGGCGGGCAGCGTCAGTATCCCCGCGACGAACGGGCGCAGCCCCAGCACCAGTTGCAGGTATTGCGCGATGAAGTAGAACAGCCCCATGAGGGCGAAGATGGCGAGCGTGCTGGTGATCAGCGAGATGCCGAACCCCCGATCCGCGAACAGGCGCAGATCGAGCATCGGGTCGGTCAGCGTGCGCTGCCTCCAGATGAACGAGGCGCCGGCGGCCAGGCCCACGGCGATGCCGAGCACGGCGGTCGAGCTCAGGCCCTGTTCGGCGATGTCCTTCACTCCGTAGACGACCGGGAGCACGGCCACCAGCGTCAGTGCGGCGCTCACCATGTCGAGCCGGCCGGCCTGCTGATCGCGATATTCCGGCAGCAGGATCGGGCCGAGGACCAGCAGCAGGATCATGATCGGCACGTTGATCAGGAACACCGAGCCCCACCAGAATCTCTCGAGCATCCACCCGCCCACGATCGGGCCGAGCACGCTGCCTCCGGAGAAGCCGGCGGCCCAGATCGCGATGGCCAGCCGGCGCTGCCGAGGCTGGTGGAACATGTTGCGGATCAACGCCAGGGTGGACGGCATGAGGGTCGCGGCCGCCGCCCCTTGCAGGGCACGCAGGACGATGAGCATCTCGGCGCTGGGCGCGTAGGCGGCCGCGGCGGACGTGATCCCGAAGACGGCGGCGCCGACGAGCAACAGGCGCCGGCGGCCGATCCTGTCGCCGAGCGTGCCCATGACGATCAGCAGCCCCGCCAGCCAGAAGGCGTAGATGTCGACGATCCAGAGCTGCTCGGGCCCGCTCGGCTGGAGATCCGCGCTGAGGAACGGCAGCGCGAAATAGAGGACCGTGACGGTGATGGAGATCAGCAGGACGGGCAGGACGAGAACCGACAGTCCTATCCATTCTCGTCGTCCGGCGATCTTTGGCTCCGTTTCCATCCCACACTCCTCAGATACCGTGTACGAGTGCATACGCCGTACTCATCTCGGCCTCCGGCCGGACTTACGACACGAACCGGGGAATAAATTCCGACAAAGCGGCATTTGCGGATATATATCACGCCTTTTCGGCGGGGCCTCCGCGTATTCCATCACGCTTGGCGATCAATTTCGTCACGAACTCATATGATAGAATTTCTACACATATCAAGATGCGCGTGACAAAATCTGTGAGGCCAGATGCTCACCTGCGCAGAATGCGGCAGCCCTTTGTGTGCCGCACCTCGGGGGCGACGACCGCGATATTGTTCGCGGTCGTGCCAGGCTCGGGCATACAGAGCGCGTGTGGCTGCGCGCGCACGGCCCTGTTCCGAAGCGCCTCTCCCCGAGCCCGTCAGAGAAGACAGCCGGCCACCCAAATCCGAACCCGAACCCAAGCCCGAACCCGTTCCAGCTCCGCGAGCACCTCGCGAAGGGCTCACGTTGGAACGGATCGTGGGCACCGGCATCGAGATCGCCGACACCGAGGGGCTGGAGACGCTGTCCATGCGCCGGGTGGCGACCGAGCTCGGCGTGGGCACGATGTCGCTGTACCGATACGTGACCAGCAAGGACGCCCTGATCGAATTGATGGTCGATCGCGTCCACGGCGAAGACAAGAATCTGACGCCCGTCCCGGCCGACTGGCGCTCCCGGCTCGAACTGTCCGCGCTGCGGGAGTGGCGGCTCTATTCCCGGCATCCGTGGGTGCTGCAGGTCATCGCGACCCCTCAGCCGCCGCTCGGGCCGAACGTTCTGGCCGACCTCGAACGGGCCATGGGCGCCCTGGACGGTCTCGGTCTCGATCCGGTGATGATGCACTGGGTGACCATCGCGGTAAGCGCTCAGGTACAAGGGGCCGCCCTGCTTCGCGTCAGCGAATGGGAGGCCGAGCGGCGTACCGGTGTCACCACGCGGCAGTGGCGCGCGGCCAAGATGCCGATGCTGTCGGAGATTCTCGAATCCGGCCATTTCCCCATGCTGTCGAGCCTGCTGGAGAGGCAGGAGGAAGTGGCCCACATCGACGAATGGCTCTGGTTCAGTATCCGCCGCCTGCTCGACGGGGTCGCCGTCTTCATCGAGGAGCGGGACGCTGAGGAGAGAGACGTTGAGAAGGGGGAGAAGGCCGGCTCGGCCGGACACGAGCCGGATCTGCGAAAGGCGCTGTGAGACACGGGCCTTACTCATTCGGCCACTTTGGTGCGGGTGGTCCACCGGAAGAGCGGCGGGCCGGCGGAATCCGCGGATACGCCGACCCGCTCGAAATGCTCATATCCGCCATGGCGCGGAATCTTTATCTTTCCCGCTGAGACCACGTCGCGCATGACGTGCAGAGTGCGCGGAACATCGGCGGGACCACCCTCGAGCGCGACCTCCACGGGTTCGCGCCCGGAGCGGGGCGGCGCGGCGGACGAGGAGCCGTCGAAGGAGGGAACGGTCATGTCGGGTACCTCCGATGATCGTGGCCGGCGGCCGGCCGGCCGTCGCCGATCTCTAGGGGACGATCTCCAGGGGACAGATCTCTAGGAGAATGCGCCGGCCGGTTGCGGCGCGTGGCCGAATTCGGTGGCGAGGGCGCAGACGTACCGGCCGTAGCTGGACGGGAGAAGCTGCTCGCCGAGGCGGTGACAGGCCTCGGCGTCGATGTAGTTCATCCGCAGCGCGATCTCCTCGATGCAGGCGATGCGTACGCCCTGTCGGCCCTCCAGCATGTGCACGTACTGGCTGGCCTGCAGGATGGAGTCGGGCGTGCCCGCGTCGAGCCAGGCGAACCCTCGCCCGAGTTCGACGAATTTCACCTTGCCCCGGTCGAGATAGACCCGGTTGACGTCGGTGATCTCGAGTTCCCCACGCGCGGACGGCTGGATATTCTTCGCGATGTCGATCACGTCGTTGTCGTAGAGATAAAGGCCGACGACGGCGCGGTTGGAGCGCGGATGCGTGGGTTTCTCCTCGATGGAGACGAGCCTGCCGAGCGCGTCCATCTCGGCGATGGCGTAGCGCTCGGGATCGCTGACCGGATGGCCGAACAACACGCAGCCGTCCACGTTGGCGGTGTTCTCCTGGAGGATGTCGTAGAACGAATATCCGTGGAAGATGTTGTCGCCGAGCACCAGCGCCACGGAATCGTCGCCGATATGGTCGGCGCCGAGTATGAAGGCGTCGGCCAGGCCGACGGGCTCGTCCTGGCGGGCGTAGGTGATGTCGAGTCCGAGGTGTGAGCCGTCGCGCAGCAGGCGCGCCAGATTCGGCAGGTCCTCCGGGGTGGAGATCACGAGGATCTCTCTGATATTCGCGAGCATGAGCACCGACAAGGGATAATAGATCATCGGCTTGTCGTTCACGGGGAGCAACTGTTTCGAGACCGCGAGGGTAATGGGGTACAGCCGCGTGCCGTGCCCGCCGGCCAGAATTATGCCTTTCACGAAATACCCTTCCTCAGGGGAAAACCGGGTAGCCAGAATCGATATTCGTTCCCTGAGCATCACACCGGATCACATCCGAATGGACTCCAAGACAACCCTCATTTGCCCCCTACCCCGCCCCCGGTGCCCCCCTATATCGGCCGCTAAAGGGTTGCGCACGGTTTACCGGCGATATGATTTCCACGGCGAAAGGCAGATCATGACGCGACGCACGGCGACTCCGCTCGGGAGCACGTAGGAGATCTTGCGATGAAGATTCTGGTCACGGGGGGCGCCGGATTCATCGGCTCCCACTACGTGCGCACCCTGCTCGAAACCGACGGCGACACGCGGATCACCGTCGTCGACAAACTCACCTACGCGGGCAACCCCGCGAATCTGGACCAGGTACGCACGAGCGACCGATTCGCCTTCGTCCAGGGCGACATATGCGACGCGCGACTGGTCGACCCGCTCGTCGCCGAACACGACCAAGTGATCCACTTCGCCGCCGAATCCCATGTCGACCGGTCCATCATGGGGGCGACCGAGTTCGTGCGGACCAATGTGGCCGGCACCCAGACCCTGCTCGACGCGGCGGTCCGCAGCGGGCTGAGGACCTTCGTGCACGTCTCCACCGACGAGGTCTACGGCTCGATCCCGGAGGGCTCGTCGCTGGAGTCCGATCCGCTACGGCCCAGCTCTCCGTACTCCGCCTCGAAGGCGGCCTCCGACCTGCTCGCCCTCGCCTATCACCGCACCCACGAGCTCGACGTACGCGTCACCCGCTGCTCCAACAACTACGGCCACCATCACTTCCCGGAAAAGATCATCCCCCTGTTCGTCACCAACCTGCTCGACGGCCGGCCGGTTCCCCTGTACGGCGACGGCGGCAACAGCCGCGACTGGCTGCACATCGACGATCACGTGCGGGGCATCGAACTGGTCCGTGCCGGCGGCCGTCCCGGAGAGATCTACAACATCGGCGGCGGCACCGAGCTCACCAACCGGGAACTCACCGATCTGCTCCTCAAAGCCTGTGGCGCCGGCTGGGACCTGGTCTCGTACGTCGAGGACCGCAAGGGCCACGATCTCCGCTACTCGGTCGACTGCACCAAGATCCGCGCCGAGCTGGGCTACCGGCCCCGCAAGGATTTCGAGACCGGCCTGGCCGAGACCGTCGCCTGGTACCACGACAACCGCGCCTGGTGGCAGCCGCTCAAGACCGGAAGCCCGACCGCGTAGTCCGGTCGCGCGCGGTCAATGGTCGCGGTGCGGCCAGGGCGCCCGACCGGACGACGTGAGGCCACCTCGGTCGGTCGAGGTGGCCTCAGGTGGACGTCAGTCCTCGATGTGGATGGCCAGCGCCGGGCAGACCACCGCGGCGTGCCGGACGTCGGCGGCCTGCTCGGCCGGCGGGTCGGGGTTCAGCAGCACCACGATGCCGTCCTCGTCGCGCTGGTCGAACACGTCCGCGGCGGCGACCACACACTGTCCCGAAGCGACACACTTGTCCTGGTCGATGATCACCTTCATGAGATCCTCTTGGTGCTAGTAGTGGGGAAAGTCACCAGGTCACGGGGAGCGAGTAGACCCCGTACACGGACCCGTCGTGCTTGAACGGGATCTCTTCCAGATCCGCGGCCAGCCGCAGGGTGGGGATGCGCTTGTAGAGCCTGCTGTAGACGACCTGCAGTTCCATCCGGGCCAGCGGCTGGCCGAGGCACTGGTGCACGCCGAAGCCGAACGCCACGTGGTGGCGGGCGTCGCGCTGGATGTCCAGCCGGTCGGGGTCGGGGAAGGCGTCGGGGTCGCGGTTGCCGATGTCGTTGGCCATGATCATCCCGTCGCCGGCGCGGATGATCTGCCCGTCGAGCTCGATGTCCTCCAGCGCCAGCCGGCGCCGCCCGTTGTGCGTGATGTGCAGGTAGCGCAGCAGTTCCTCGACCGCCGAGGAGACCAGTTTCGGATCGGCCGTGTCACGCAGGAGGGCCAGCTGATCGGGGTTCTCCAGCAGGGCGAGGGTGCCGAGCGCGATCATGTTCGCGGTGGTCTCGTGCCCGGCGATCAGCAGCAGCACCCCGATCCCGGCCGCGTCGTGCTGGGACAGCTCCCCGGTCCTGATCACCTCGGTCAGCCCGGACAGCAGGTCGTCACCGGGGTTGGCGAGCTTCTCGCCCAGTAGGTCGTTCAGGTAGACGTTCAGGCGGCCGACGGCGGCCATCCGCTGCTCAGGGGCCGCGTCCCGGTTGATGAGGACCTTGCTGTTGTCCTGGAAGAAGTCGTGGTCGGCGTACGGCACACCGAGCAGCTCGCAGATCACCAGCGAGGGCACCGGCAGGGCGAACGCCGTCACCAGGTCGACCGGCTTCGGGCCGGCCAGCATCTCGTCGATCAGGTCGTCCACGATCTTCTGGACGGCCGGCCGCATCGCCTCCACCCGCTTGATGGTGAACGGCGCCGTCACCATCCGCCGCAGCCGGGCATGCTCGGGATCGTCCATCAAGATGAAGCTGATGGGCGCCGCGCCGTTGAGGGGGGTCGGGCTCGGATAGCCGGGGCGGGTGATGTCGGAACTGACCCGCGGGTCTGCCAGCAGCGCCCGCTGCTCGGCATAACGGGTCACCATCCACGGTGTGCTGCCGTCCCACAGGCGGACCTTGGTGAGCGGGCCCTCTGCCTGCTTGGCCTGCAGCGCCGGGGGCGGATCGAAGGGGCAACCCTTCGCCCTGGCCATCGGGTACTCCGGAATCTCAGCCGTGCTTGTCATGAATTCTCCAATGTCAGGGAGTCGGTACGAGGTCGGAGAGCCCGTCGACGACGTCCTGCCGGCGCAGGCGGGTCTGTTTGGGCATGTTCCAGCCCAGTACGCCGGTGACCCTGTCGTCACGGCGGTAGAGCGCGACGAAGCGGCGGTTCGCCTGGTCGCCCTCCACGACGGTCACCTCGGCGTCGACGGTCAGCACTCCATGTACCTGGAGCTTGGCGTCGAACTGGTCGGTCCAGAAGTAGGGCACGGGACAGTAGGGCTGGTCCTCGCCGAGGACGTTCGCCGCGACGGTCATGGCCTGTTCGGTGGCGTTGGTCCGGTTCTCCAGCCGCAGCAGGGTGCCGAGCTTGTCGTGGTGCCAGCGGGCCACGTCGCCGACCGCGTAGATTCCCTCGGCCGCGCGGCATCGGGAGTCGCACACCAGCCCGTTGTCCAGCCGCAGGCCGCTGCCGGTGAGCCAGGCGGTCGCCGGGTCGGCGCCGATCGCCACCACGACCACGTCGGCCGGCAGCACTTCGCCGGTGTCCAGGCGCACGCCTGTGACGCGCCCCTGGTGGCCGGTCAGCCCGCTGACCCCGGCACCGAGCCGCAGGCCGACCCCGCGCTCGGTGTGCAGCTCGGCGAGCATCCCCGCGACCAACGGCCCCACCTGACCGGCCAGCGGTGCCGGCAGCGGACCGGCCATGGTGACCTCCAGGCCCATGCCGCGCGCGGTGGCGGCGATCTCGGCGCCGAGCACGCCCTCCCCCACGACCACGAGCCGCGAGGAGGCCAGCAGATCCGCCCGCAGCGCCAGCGCGTCGTCGAGCGTACGCAGCACGTGGACCCCGGCCAGCTCCGCCTGCCCGGGGAGCGTCCGGGGCCGCAGTCCGGTGGCCACCACGACCCCGTCGGCCCGCAGGGCGCGCCCGGACGCGGTGTGGACGGTGCGTCCGGCCGCCTCCAGGCCGACGGCCGGGTCTCCGAGGACGAACTCGGCGTCCAGGGTGGACAGAGCCGTCTGCGGCCGTAGCCGAGTCCGTTCGGGGTCCCAGGCGCCGGAGAGGACCTGTTTGGACAGCGGTGGCCGATCGTAGGGCAGGTGCGGCTCGGCACCGAGTACGGTCAGGCCGCCCTGGTAACCCTTGCGCCGCAACGCCTCCGCGGTGGCCAGCCCGGCGGCGGACGCGCCGACCACCAGGACGCTGGAGGGAGCGTTCACGCGGTCTCGCCCGGCTCGAGTGCGCGGTTGACCTTCATGGAAAAGTCCTCCTTAGGACGTGACCGGTGCCAGCCACAGCCCGACGATGGCGTCGATCAACCCGGTCGCGGCGTCGTGCCAGCTCGATCGGGGTGTGGGGGTGCCCTCGGCCAGGGCGCGCTCGCGCTCGGCGCACACGTGCACCATGAGCTGACGGGCCATGTCATGGCGCTCGGCCCGCACTTCGAGCGGCAGATCGGGCAGGCACCGGTTGAGCCCGTCGAGGATCTGGAGCAGCGCGCGCGAGGTGAGAGCCTCCTCGATCATGATCTCGCGGAAGGCGGGGTCGGTCATCACCTGGGCGCCGAACCGGGCGAACCAGGTGGGGGTGCCCAGGGCGGCCAGATGCTCGGCGCTCGGGCGGACCAGGCAGGCCACCCAGTCCCGTACGTCCGAGCTGTCGCCGATCTCGGCCAGCATCCGCAGGCGCACGCGTTCGATCCGCTCGGCGTGTTTGCGCACGATGGCGCGGACGAGATCGGTCTTCGTGCCGAAGTGGTAGCCGACCGCGGTGTTGTTGCCCTGCCCCGCGGCCTCGCTGACCTGACGGTTGGACACCGCCATCACCCCGTGCTCGGCGAACAGCCGCTCCGCCGCCGTCAGGATCGACTCCCGGGTCACGCCGGCCCGATCGGCCCGTACGGTCCGGCCGGCCACGGTCACCACCGCACCGGGACTTCGCGCAACCCGCCGACGGCGAGCCCTTCGACCCGGTGCAGGTCTTCCACCGGGACGGCGAGTTCCAGGGAGGGGAGCCGGCGCAGCAGCACCTCGAGCACCGCCTGCAGCTCGGTGCGGGCCAGCGCCTGTCCCAGACACGAGTGCGCCCCGGCGCCGAAGGCCAGGTGGAGGTTCGGGCTGCGGCCGAGGTCCATGTCGCCGGCGCCCTCGAACGCGCTCTCGTCGCGGTTGGCCGCGGCCATGCTGCACACCACGGTCGTCCCGCCCGGCAGCACGGTCCCGGCGACCTCCATGTCCTCACCCAGGTAGCGCGGCATGCCGAACCCCGCGTTGGCGTCGAACCGCAGCGCCTCTTCCACCGCGGTGCGCACGAGCGAGCGGTCCGCCAGTAGCAGCTCCCAGCGGCGCCGGTCGGCCAGCAGCATCGCCACCATCTTGCCGATCATGTTCGCCGTGGTCTCGTGCCCGGCGACCAGCAGGCCCATGCCGGTGGCCACCAGGGTCATGTCGGACAGCCGCCCGCCGTCGGCGTCGGTGTTCGTGATGAGCTCGCTGAGCAGGTCCTCGCCCGGTTCGGCGCGCTTGGCGGTGATGTGGGCGGCCATATACTGGACGAACTCGGCCTGCGCCGTGTCGATCTGCGCCTGCGTGTAGCGGGTCAGGTTGAGCAGCGTGTCAGACCAGTACGCGAACTGGTCGCGGTCCGAGTCCGGGACCCCGAGCAGATCGCAGATCACCCACACCGGCAGCGGGAAGCCCAGGCTCGCCTTGAGATCCGCCGGCTGCCCCCGCTCCAGCATGTCGTCGATGAGCCGCTCGGCCATCGCCTCCATGCCCGGCCGCAGCGCGGCCATGCGCTTGACGGTGAACCACTTGCTGATCATCCGCCGCCAGCGCTGGTGCGCCTCACCGGACTGCGGGATCGCCGTCGCCATCTCGCTGTTGAACACGCCGCCCGACTCGTTGTCCGCGATCCGGGCCGCGTCGTCCAGGTGCGTCGGCCGGGTGAAGCGCGGGTCGGACAGCACCTGTTTGACGTCCTCGTAGCGCGTCACCAGCGACGCCTCGTCGCCGCTGGGCAGCGTCACCCGCGCCACGGGGCACTTCTGCTGGAGTCGCGCCCATTCCGCCGGCGGCTCCAGCGCCGCGTCACTGGGAATCGGGTAGATCAGGACTTGCTCGCCGCCACCTTGGCTCACCACGACCTCCTCCGAACCGACGGTCAGTTCGTGGTCAGTAAACCCGTACTGTTAGATTAAGTCAAGCGACTGATTTAAGTCCTGTCGGGTCGTCCCCAACTCTTCTGACGGAGGCTTCACCCATGCCCGCTGTCCCCGCTCACGCCCGGGCATCCGGCCCGCCGCCGGCGAATACCGTCGTGGTGGTGCTCGCCCTCGCCGGGATCGTGGTCTCGCTGATGCAGACCCTGGTGATCCCGCTGATCCCCCAGCTCCCGCGGCTCCTGAGCGCCCCGGCCGCCGACACGACCTGGGCGATCACCGCCACGCTGCTCGCCGGCGCCGTCGCGACGCCGACGGTGGGACGGCTGGGAGACATGTACGGCAAGCGACGGATGCTGCTGATCAGCCTGGTTCTGCTGGTGACCGGCTCGGCCGTCTGCGCTCTCGCCGACACGTTGACGCCGATGGTCGTCGGACGGACGCTGCAGGGCCTGGCCGCCGGTGTCATTCCGCTCGGCATCAGCATCATGCGCGACGAACTACCCGCCGAGCGCCTCGGCTCGGCGACCGCGCTGATGAGCGCCTCGCTGGGCGTGGGCGGCGCGCTCGGCCTGCCCGCGGCCGCCTTCCTGGCCGAACGCACCGACTGGCACGTGCTGTTCTGGACGGCGGCGGCCCTCGGCGTCGTCGCCACCGTGCTCGTGCTGACCCTCGTGCCCGAATCCAGCGTGCGTACCGGAGGCCGCTTCGACCTGGTGGGCGCGGCGGGGCTGTCGATCGCGCTGGTGTGCCTGCTGCTGGCGATCTCCCAGGGCGCCGGCTGGGGCTGGACCAGCGCCCTGACCATCGGCCTGTTCGGCGCGTCGGTCGTCGTGCTGGCGCTGTGGGGCTGGTGGGAACTCCGTACCGGGCAGCCGCTGGTGGACCTGCGCACCACCGCCCGCCGTCAGGTGCTGCTCACCAACCTCGCCTCCGCCGTGTTCGGCTTCGCGATGTTCGCGATGTCCCTGGTGCTCCCGCAACTGCTGCAGATCCCCAAGGCCACCGGCTACGGGCTGGGAGAGTCGATGCTGACCGTGGGCCTGGTGATGGGCCCCTCCGGCCTGGTGATGATGGCCATGGCCCCGCTGTCCGCGCGGATCTCGAAGGCCAGGGGCCCCAAGGTGACCTTGATGTGCGGCGCGCTCGTGGTCGCCGCCGGCTATGGCCTGAGCATCGCGCTGATGTCCGCCATCTGGCACCTGGTGCTCGTCTCCGCGGTGATCGGGGCCGGGATCGGGCTCGCGTACGGCGCCATGCCCGCGCTCGTCATGGCGGCCGTGCCCGTGTCGGAGACGGCCGCCGCCAACAGCCTCAACACGCTGATGCGGGCCATCGGCACCTCGATGTCCAGCGCGGTCTCAGGCGTGGTCCTGGCCCAGATGACCATCACGCTCGGCTCCGCCACCCTCCCGTCCCAGAACGGCTTCCGCCTGGTCATGGCCATCGGCGCGGGCGCCGCGCTGGTCGCCCTCGCCTTCGCGGCCTTCCTGCCCGGCCGGCGCCCGGCTTCCGCCACACCTGCCACGCGGCCCGCCGCCGCGCGGGTCTGATCTAGCCCTTGATCGCGCCCTGGGTGATGCCGTTGACGAAGCTGCGCTGGAAGATGAGGTAGACGACCACGATCGGGGTGATGACGATCAGGCCGGCCGCCGACAGCAACGGGATGTCGGTCGAGTACTGGCCGACGAAGAGTCCCAGACCGCCCGGGGCGGTGCGCCGCTCCGGGTCCTGCATCATGACCAGCACCAGCAGGAACTGGTTCCACGACCACATGAAGTACAGGACCGACAGGGTGGTGATCGCCGGCCACGAGATCGGCAGCAGCACCCGCGCCAGCACGACGATGTCCCTGGCGCCGTCGATGCGCGCCGCCTCGACGAGCTCCTCGGGGATGTTGGAGAAGTGCGAGCGCATCCAGTACACGCCGAACGGCATGAACAGCGCCACCTCGGCCAGGATGATGCCGAGGTAGGAGTTGGTGAGGCCGACCTCGCGCAGGTTGAAGTAGAGCGCCACGACGATGAGCTCGATCGGCAGCGTGAGTCCCAGCACGAAGCCGGCCGTCACCGTCTTGTGGCCCCAGACCTTGAGGATCGTCAGCCCGTATCCGGCCAGCGTGGCCAGCACGAGCGCGAGCGGCACCACGCACACCGAGATCAGCACGCTGGATCGCATGAGGGCGGTGAAGTTGCCGCGCTCCCAGGCCAGCGCCAAGGTCTGCCATGACCAGTGCTCAGGGATGCTCAGCCCGTTGAGCTGCGCGCCCGGCGGATGCAGGGCGGCCAGGATGACGCCGGCGAACGGCAGCAGCACCATGACCGCCAACAGGACGAGTACCCCGTACCGGATGCTGACCCCGCCGCGCATGCTCAACCCTCATCCCTGGTGAAGTATCGGATGGCGCTGACGACGGCGATCACCAGCACGGTCAGCACGACCGCCAGCGCGCTCGCGCCGCCGATGTCGCCCTCGTTGAAGGCCAGCCGGTAGACCAGCAGGGCGGGCACGTTGGTCTGACCCGCCGGGCCGCCGTTCGTCGTGGTGAAGACGAGGTCGAAGCTGGCCAGCGCCGCGATCGTGGTGATGACGCCGGCGATCGTGATCTCCTTGCGCACCCCGGGCAGGGTGACGTGGAGGAACTGCCGCCACGACCCCGCGCCGTCGAGCGTGGCCGCTTCGTACAGGGACGGGTCGATCTTCTGCGCGCCGGCCAGGAAGAGCATCATGCACAGCCCGCTCATCGCCCAGGTCCCGATGAACCCGAGCGCGACCAGCGCCAGTTGGTAGTCGCCCAGCCAGGCCCGGGTGATCCCGCCCAGCCCCACCAGGTCGAGGAGCTGGTTGACGACGCCGGTGTCGCTGTAGAGCCAGCGCCAGGTGATGCCGACGGCCACCAGCGGCAGCACCTGGGGAAGGAAGAAGACGATCCGGAAGAACGTCATCCCGCGCCGCACCTTGCCCATCAGCAGGGCCGTCATGAACAGCCCGACGCAGATGGGGATGAACGAGAAGAAGACGATCAGCACGAGGCTGTGCAGAATGGCCTCGTACAGCGCCGAATCACGGAAGATCTTGAGGTAGTTGTCCAGGCCCGCCGAGGTCGCCGGCAGGATGCCGTCCCAGTTCAGGAAGGACAGGCGCAGCGTGTTCAGCGCCGGCCAGATGGCGAACCCCAGATACACGGCGAGCGCGGGAAACACGTAGAGCCAGCCGCGCGCCCGTCCGCCGCGCCCCTGCGGTCCACGCTTTCTGCCCGCCACCCGCTCCCCGCCGCGGGCCGAGGTGGCCCGCGGCGGGGAGATGGACGTGGTCAGATCACGACCCATGGTGTCCGTCCCACGACTCCTGCAAAGAGCGCAGGAATTCGTCAGCGGTCATCTTCTTGCTGATCAGGCCCTGGACACCAGGGGTCAGCTTGTCGATCATGCCGGGGGAGGCGTAGTCGGGGAACGGGACGATCCCGTTGTTCTGCGCCACCGGCGTGAAGGCCTTGGCGATGTCGCCGCGCAGGCCCGTGGCGCCCAGCTCGGCCTTGGTGTCGACCGGCATGAACCCGCCGTCGAACTCGATCTTCGCCGCCTCCGGCGAGCTCAGGAAGTCCAGGAACGCCGCGGCGACGTTGGGGTACTTCGACTTGGCCGAGATGGCGTACGCCACGCTCGCCCCCGAGGCGACGTTCAACGGCGTGGCCGACTCCGAGGGCATGAGGAAGAAGCCCACGTTGTCCTTCATCTCGGTCTCCAGCGTCGTGGCGGCCCAGTTGCCGGTCACCAGGAACGCGCTCTTGCCCTTGGAGAAGTTCGCCAGCGCGTCGGCGTCGGCCGTGGCGTTCGCCGAGGCGGGGAAGTAGCCCTTGTCCGCCCAGTCCATCAGCGTCTTGGTGGCCTTCTGCGCGCCCGGGTGCTCGATCGTCCCGCCCGGCTCGCCGTACACCCAGGATCGGTAGGCCTTCACGTCACCGGTGACGTTGAGCAGCGCGTTCCACAGGTGGAACCCGCCGACCTGGAGCGCGCCGAGGCTCAGCGGGGTCTGCCCGGCGCCCTTCACCTTCGCCAGCGCGGCCTCGAACTCGCCGAGCGTCTTCGGCACGTCCGCGACACCCGCCTTGGACAGGATCTCCTTGTTGTAGTAGACGCCCACCACCGACAGCGCGCCGGGCGCGGCGTACAGGCCGCCGGTGCCGAACCGCTTGGCCGCCTTGTCCGAGCTGAGCACCTCCAGGCTGGACGGCGGGAACTTGCCGTCCCAGCCGTACGCCTTGGCCCACGGACCCAGGTCCAGGATCAGCCCGGCCGGGACCAGGGAGTTCATCGCGCCGGGGTTGTACTGCGCGATGTCCGGCGCCGAGTCCGACGACATCGACAGCTTGATCGACTTGACGTAGTCGTTGAACGGCGTCATCTGAGGCTTGATGGTGACGTTCGGATGGAGCTTGGTGAAGGCGTCCACCAGCGTCTTGGTGGGCGGATCGTTGCTGTAGGCCAGGGTCAGCGTGACCGGGTCGCCGGGAACGGTCGTCGATACGTCGACCTTCTTCGCGGTGGCCGGGGCGCTCGTGCCGCCGGTGCCCGCGCAGGCCGTCAGGGTGAGTGTCGCCGCGGTGCCGAGCGCCACGAGCGCCTGCCACCGACCTGGTGCTGTCATGTGCGTGACCTTTCGCCTGTCTCTGATATCCGCGTCGCCGATATCCGGGGGGTCTTCAACGGGCCTCCTGACGGCCGCTTCGCACCGGGTCGAACCTGGTGCGCTCGAGCTCGTCCAGCGAGTGGCGCAGGGCCCCGTGGACGACGGCGTCGTCCTGGAGCGTCGAGACCTCCAGGGCCGGTTGGTCCAGAGGCTGTTCGGACAGGTGCCGCCGGACCGCGGCGAGCAGCGTCTCGCCGCATCTGGCCAGGGGCCCGCCGATGACCACGAGCCGTGGATCGAGGATCGCCCGGATCGCGGCGACGCCTTTGGCGAAGCGGCCGGCGACCACGTCGATCGCGTCCAGGGCAGAGGGTGTGCCGTCGACGACGGCGTCCAACACGGCGTCGAACGCCCGCTCCCCCGCTGCTTCGAGCCGGGCCCGAAAGGCGTCGTCGCCGGCGCGGTCGGCCGCCGCCCTGGCCAGGCGGACGATCTCCGCGCCGCCCACCCAGTCCTCGAACGGGCCGAGGCCGTGCGGATGACGGGGCTCGGGCGGGGTGGCCGCGAACAGGTCCAGGAAACCGACGTCGCCGGCGTCGTTGGAGGCGCCTCGGTAGAGCTCGCCGTTCAGCACGATCCCGGCGCCGACGCGTTCGCCCCAGTGGACCATCACCAGCGAGTCCTCGCGCCGCTCCGCTCCTCTCCAGCGCTCGCCCTGGGTGGCCAGCTTGACGTCGTTGTCCAGGTAGACCGGGCAGTCGAGGGCGTCCTTCATCCGGCGCCGGAGGATGTCGCCGGCCAGGCCGGGCATGCTCGGGATGAGCCTGATGATCCCGGTCGCCGGGTCAACGATGCCAGGGGTGCCCACCGAGGCGAACCAGAGGTCGCCGGTCGTGATGCCCGCCGAGTCGAGCGTGCGTGCCACCGTGGACAGGAGTGTCTCCACCACCTGCTCACCGCTCGAACCCACCGGCTCGCCGCCCGAACCGCCGCCGAGCTGCACCGCGTCGGTCGCGACGACCGTACCGGCGAGGTCCGACACCGCCATCCGCAGATCCTGCGGGCTGATCGAGAGGCCGAGCACGTAGCCGGCCTCCGCCCGGAACCGGACCAGCTGCGCGGGCCGTCCCGCCCTGCTGGAGTCGCGATCAAGGGAGCCGAACTCGACGAGGCCCTCCGCGACCAGCGCGTTGAGCGAGCGGGTGACCGCCTGCCGGGACAGCCCCACCGCCTTGGCCAGCGCGGACACGCTCATGCTGGTCTCGGTCCGCAGCCGCCGCAGGATGGCGCCGGCGTTGACCTCCCGCATGAACTGCGTGCCGACCGCGACCACCTGCTCCATGACCACTCCCCTGGTGTCGACTTGCCGGTACGCTAGCATAATAATTATGGACCGTACGGAACTAATTCGTCGAGGGGCGTGACCTGCGATGTCATCCGGTGATCCCGAGCAGGCACCACCGTGGGCGGACACCGTTCGCGGCCTGACTCATCGCGTTCTCGGACCGGTGGCCGAGTCGATCCGGTTCGTCACGCGTGACGGCGTGGGGCGCGGCTACGAGTACGAGGCGAGGGACGGCGCGCTCACCGTCGCCGCGACGGATGGCGTGAGCGCGTCCGTCGCTCTCCATCACTATCTGCGGGAACGCTGCGATCTGTCCGTGGGCTGGGACACCGTGCTGCCGCTGGGGCCAACCTCTCTTGCGGACAGCCCGCCCCGGCGGGGCGCGGCCCGGGTCCAGGACGGCTACTACTTCAACTTCTGCACGTTCAGCTACACGATGCCCTACTGGGACTGGGCCGACTGGGAGCGCGAGATCGACTGGATGGCCCTGCACGGCATCACCATGCCGCTCGCCATCACCGGCCACGAGGCCGTGCTGCACGCCGCCTACTCCCGCCTCGATCTCGACGACCAGACCATCCGCGGCTTTCTGGGCGGCCCGGGCTACCTGCCGTTCCAGTTCATGGGCTGCCTGGACGGCTTCGCCGGTCCGCTGTCCGCGTCCTGGATCGAGCGCCATCGCGAGCTCGGGGCGCGCGTCCTCGACCGCGAGCGCGCCTTCGGCATGACGCCCATCCTTCCGGCCTTCACCGGGCACGTCCCGCCCGAGATCGCCGCGTCGTCGCGAGCGAGCCGCCGCGACTGGCAGGGGTTCGAGACCTGGGTCCTCGACCCGGCCGACCCGCTCTACGAGCGGCTGAGCGCCGAGATCACCCGCACCCAGATCACATTCTTCGGCACCGATCACCGGTACGCCGCCGATCCGTTCATCGAGATGATCCCGGTCGACGCCGACCCGGCCTTCCCCGCAGCCGTGGCGGCGGCGACGCTGGCCGGTCTGCGGGCCGCCGATCCGGACGCGGTCTGGGTCATGCAGGCCTGGCCGTTCTCCTACCAGCGGGAGTTCTGGACCGACGACCGCGTCACCGCCTTTCTCGACGCGATTCCGGACGACCGGATGCTCATCGCGGACCTGTGGGCGGAGTACGACCCGCTGTGGGAGCGCTTCGAGCAGTTCGCCGGAAAGCCCTGGCTCTGGTGCGCGCTGCTCAACTTCGGCGGCCGCACCGATCCGGTCGCCGACCTGCGCGGAGTCCCGGCCTCGGTCGACAGCGCCCTGGCGGCGCCGAACCCGCCCGCAGGCCTCGGCCTGTCCATGGAGGCCACCCGCAACAACCCCGTCTTCTTCGAGCTCGTGGCCGACCAGATCTGGAACCAGGTCACCGACCTCGACGCCTGGCTCGACGCCTTCGTGACCCAGCGCTACGGCAGGGGCACGGCCGCACTACGGACCGCCTGGCACGGGCTCCTGAACACCGTCTACAACCCCCGGGGCCGGCGGATCTACCCCGCGCGGTTCAACGGCGTCCTCACCGCCAAACCCTCCTACACACGGATGGCGCAGGCCCGCGCCGACGTCACCCAGGCCCTCTGGTACGAGCCGGCCGTGCTGGCGCAGGCCTGGGAACGGCTGATCGAGGTGGCCGAGCACGACCGTGACCTGGCGAACGGCCCCCTGGGGCACGATCTCGTCGAAGTGGGGATCGCGTTCATGGCCAGGGTCGCCGACCGCTACTACCTCGACGCCGTGGAGCAGTCGGTGTCACGCGGCACGCCCGGCCTGCCGGAGATCGCCAGGTTCCTGCGCGCCTTCGAAGACCTCGACCGGATGCTGGCCGCCCGGCCCGAGTACACCTTCCAGCACTGGGAGTCCAAGGCACTGTCGTGGGCCGCCGGCCCGGCCGACCGCGACGTCCTGCTGGACAACGCCCGCCGCATCATCACGGTGTGGGGCTCCACGGACAGTCCCCTGCTCGACGACTACGCGGGGCGCCATTGGAGCGGGCTCGTCGGCGGCTATTACCGCGACCGCTGGGAGTTGTGGGCGCGCGGCCTCGACCGCGCGCTCGCCACGCCCGGCGCCGCCCCCGAGGCGGATCTCCAGGAACAGCTCCGTGAACGGGCCGAGGCCTTTCTGCGGGAAGGCCCGGCGCCCGCGCCGGCGGACCTGGGCGACCTCGCCACGGAGTCACGCCGGCTGTTCACCGCCTACGCGGCCCAGCCTTCAGAGAACGATCGATTGAGAAAAGATCGATGAGGAGAACGATGCCCCAGGTGGTACCGCCGACCGAGCGCCGGAATCCCCGCACCGCCGACATCGACACCCTGGAGTCCCGCGAGGTCCTCCGGCTGATCCAGCAGGAGGACGCCCGCGCGGTCGAGGCCGTCGGCGCGGCCATCGACCCGCTGGCCCGGGCGGTGGACGAAGCCCATCTCCGCCTGAGCCGGGGCGGAACGGTGCACTACTTCGGCGCCGGCGCCTCAGGGCGGCTGGCGGTGCTGGACGCCACCGAGATCACCCCGACCTTCGGGGTGGCGCGTGAGCTGTTCACCGCCCACTTCGCCGGTGGGCCCGCCGCCGTCGCCGACTCCTCCGTCGATCGCGAGGACTCTGAGGCGCTGGGCGCCGCCGACGCCGAGGTCCTCGACGAGACCGGCGTGGCGATCGGGATCACGGCGTCCGGGTCGACTCCGTACGTGGTCGGCGCGCTGCGCGTGGCCCGGTCCGCCGGCGCTCTCACGGTGCTGGTCACCTGCGACCCGGAGGCCCCGCTCCGCGAGCTGGCCGAGATCACCGTCGTCGCCGCCACCGGGCCGGAGGCGCTGACCGGCTCCACCCGGCTCAAGGCGGGCACGGCGACGAAGGTGATCCTCAACGCGTTCTCGACGGCTCTCATGATCAAGGCCGGCCGGACGTACGGGAACCTCATGGTCGGGCTGGTCGCCACCAACGGCAAGCTCGGCGAGCGCGCGGTGCGGCTGCTCGTCGAGGCGACGGGCGAGGACGAGGCGAGCTGCCGCGCGGTCCTGACCGACGCGGGCGGGAACATCCCGCAGGCGCTCGTACGGCTGCTCACCGGCTGCTCCCCCGAACAGGCGCGGACCGCGCTGGCTCAGCACCCGGGCGTCCGGGCGGCCGTCGCCGCGCTGGGCGGGCGCTAGATGGGCTTCGCGGGCGTCGACGTCGGCGGTGGCGGGATCAGGGTACGGATCGAGGCCGGCGGGTCGAGCGCGACCGGGGACGACGCGTCTCCGGTGCCGCGCGAGGAGGGCAGGGTCGACCTCGATCGGCTCGCGGCACGGATCACCCGGGTCGTCGAGGACGCCGTACGCGACCTGGAGATCGACCGGTTCGCCGGCATGGCGATCGGCACGACCGGGCTGCCCGGCCTGGTACGGGACCCGAGCACGCTCTGGCACGCGCTGCGCGATCGGTTCGGCCTGGGCGCGCTCGTGGTCACCGGTGACACGGTGACCACGCACGTCGGCGCGCTCGGCTTCCAGCCCGGGGTCGTCGTCGCCGCGGGCACCGGCGTCATCACGCTCGGCACCGATCTGGCCGGCGTCTGGAACCAGACCGACGGATGGGGATACCTGCTCGGCGACCACGGCGGCGGCGCCTGGATCGGGATGCGGGGCCTGCACGCGGCGTTGCGCGCGCATGACGGCCGGATCGGCGGGTCGGCCGCTCTTCTCAAGCACCTGACGGCCCGCTTCGGGCACCCCTCGGAGCTGGTGGCGCTGGTCTACGCCTCGGGGTCGGCGGCCCACCACTTCGCCTCGTTCGCGCCGTACGTCGGCGAGGCGGCACGCGACGGGGACCCGGTGGCCCGGCAGATCTGGACCGAGGCCGGCCGGCAGCTCGGCCAGAGCGCGGTGGCCGCCGCGTCCGGACTCGAACCGGTCTTCTCCTGGGGCGGCCGCCTCTTCGACGCCGCGGACCTGCTGATGGAGCCCTTCCAGAACACGGTCCGGGCTCTGCTCCCCGACGCTCGCTTCCGGCCACCGCGAGGGACCTCAGCCGATGGCGCGCTCGCCCTGGCCCGAGCCGCCGCCGACGGGTCGGTACGGCCGCACCACCCCTACGTCTACGTCTTCACCGATACGGCTCAACCGATCGGTGGATCGGCTCAGTCATCCGGCCGATCGGCGGGTTCAGCCGTCGACTCATGAGACCGGTCGATGTGCGCGCGGGCGCGGCGTTGGACGCTGGGGCATGCGCAATCCCACGAACTCCCCGCCTTCGCGCGCGACAGCCGATGAGGACCTGAACCATCCGCTCAGCATGACGGCGTTCCGCCGCATGAAGGTCCTCGTCGGCTGCTACTTCGTCCTGAGTGTGCTCACCCTCGTGGCCGCCTATGTGCTGCGCGACGACCCCGCGATGGTGACCGACACGGTCTGGGTCCGCGGCGTGATCGTCACCGCCGCCTCAGCGCTGATGTTCGCCTTCGTGGGAGGCACGGCCCGCGGCCGTCGCCGGGCGTACCTCCGGCTGCGGATCGCCTCAGCCGTGATGGTGGTGGCCATCGCGGTCCTCATCTCACTCCCCGGCTTCCTGCCGATGTGGATGAGGATCGAACAGGGGGTCTGCGGTCTTCTCCTGATCGGCGTCGTCCTGATCGTCAACGGCAGGCACCTGCGCTCGTTGTTCGCCGCCCCGCGCGGCTAGATTGTCGTCGCGGGTTCGCGGGGAGGAGACGTCAGAGATGAGCAGTCCGATGCCCCGCTTCTGGGCGGATGCGCGGGAGCACCGAGGGCGTCCGGTCATCACCGTCATGCCGTACGCGTTGCTGGCGCTCCTGGTCGTCGTCACGGTGATCGACAAGCGCTCGGCGGGCGGCTCCCTGCTCTTCGACCTGGTCCTGTGCGCGCTGGCCGCGGTGTGGATGCTGTGCCTGTTCACCCTGCGTCCCGCCTGGCGGGACCGGCCGGCGGTGATGACGGTGTTCGTCGCCGGGCTGCTCGTGATCATGGCGGTTCTGGTGGTCAGGGATCCTTGGTTCGGGTTCTTCACGCCCGCCGGGTACGTCTACGCGTTCAGGCTCCTGCGCTGGCCGTGGCGGCTGCCCGGCGTCGCCGGGGTGGCGATCGTGGCGGGTATCGCGCAGGCGTACGACGTGGACAAGACCACTCTCGAGGGCCTGATGACCTGCCTGGCCGTCGTAGCGGCGAATGTACTCCCCATGTGTGGTTTCGCCTGGTTCGCCGAGCGAGTCGCCCAGCGGAACGAGCAGCGCCTGCGGGCCCTGGAAGAGCTGGGCGAGGCCAACTTGCGGCTTGAGGCGACGCTGGCGGAGAACGCGGGCCTGCACGAACGGCTACTGGCCCAGGCGAGGGAGGCCGGGGTGCTGGACGAGCGGCAGCGGATGGCGCGGGAGATCCACGACACCCTGGCCCAGGGGCTCACCGGGATCATCACCCAACTGCAGGCAGCCGAACAGGCCGGCCATGATCCGGCCGAATGGCACCGGCACGTCACGGCCGCGACCACGCTGGCCAGGGAGAGCCTGACCGAGGCACGGCGATCGGTGCACGCGCTGCGTCCCGAGCCCCTGCGGACGGCACGGCTGAGCGAGGCACTGGCCGACGTCGCGGGCCGCTGGTCGGCGCTGCACGGGGTCGCGGTCCAGGTCACGACGACCGGCACGGCCCGGCCACTGCCGCCGGAAGCCGAGGTCGCGCTGCTACGGACTGCGCAGGAGGCCCTGGCCAACGTGGCCAAGCACGCCCAGGCTCGCAGAGTCGGGGTGACGCTGTCCTATATGGAAGGTGAGGTCGCTGTGGACGTACGGGATGACGGGCGGGGCTTTGACCCGGCCCGGCTCGGCAAAGGCGCCCCCGCACCCAGCCTCGCTCTCCCGAACGACATCGCCTCCCCAAGCCACGTTGCCTCCCCAAGCCACGTTGCCTCCCCAAGCCACGTTGCCTCCCCAAGCCACGTTGCTCCGCCAAGCAGGGCCGCTGCCGGCAACGGCGGCCCGCACGCGTCCGCGGGCGGCGGCGAGTCCGGCGGGTTCGGTCTGGTCGCGATGCGGCAGCGGATCGAGGCCCTGTCCGGAACACTGCAGGTCGAATCGGAACCGGGCGTCGGCACGGGAATCTCGGCCTGCATCCCTGCCGCCACCCCTGTCGCCACCCCTGTCGCTGTCCCTGTCGCCACCCCTGTCGCCGTCCCCGCCGCGCAGACAGGCGTCGGCCTGTGAGCCGCCCCGACGACGCCCCGGAGACCAGCGGCAGGCGCGACGACGCCGACCCGCCGATCAGCCTGCTGATCGTGGATGATCACCCCGTGGTCAGAGACGGGCTGAGCAGCATGTTCACGCGCGACCCAGAGTTCGAGGTGCTCGGCGAGGCCTCCGACGGCGCCGAGGCGGTCCGGCTCGCCCGGTCCCTCGCCCCCGACGTGATCCTGATGGACCTGCGCATGCCGGGCATGGACGGCGTGACCGCGATAACCGAGCTGGCCAGGCAGGGCATAGCCGCACGCGTACTGGTGCTGACCACCTACAACACCGACAGCCACGTCCTGCCGGCGATCGAAGCGGGCGCGACCGGCTACCTGCTCAAGGACGCTCCCCGCGCCGAACTGGTGCGAGCAGTCCGAGCAGCGGCCCAGGGCCAGTCCGTGCTGGCGCCATCGGTGGCGGCCCGGCTGATGAGCCGGTTCCGAGCCCCCGGCACAGCAGGCCCACTCAGCCGGCGCGAACTCGAGGTCCTCGAACTGGTGGCGGCCGGCACCACCAACCGGGAAGCTGCGGCCAGGCTGTTCATCACCGAGGCCACGGTCAAAACCCACCTGCTGAACATCTACGCCAAGCTCGGCGTCGGCGACCGTGCCGCCGCCGTGGCCGAGGCATTCAACCGAGGACTGCTCACGCCCGGCCCCCCAGGACAACGACCGTGACATCCACCCCATAAACCCCACAGCCCGCACGGCGACGTACCGCTGAATCGCAACCACCCCGTCCACCCTGCCCCGGCGTGACCAGCGCACGCAGAAACTGTCAGTGCCCGAGCGCACACTGTGCGTATGTCTGATGAGCCTCTCGAACTCGGCGAGATCTCCGTCGCCGACTGGCACGCCCACACCGACAAGATGGCGGAGGTCGGCTTCCTGACCATCGCCCGCCGGCTGCCCTCGCTCGTGCGCCAGGCGATGCGCATGGCGTGGGGAGCCAGCCCGCGCGACGCCCTGGCCACCGTCTCGCTCAACCTGCTCGGCGGGGTGTTCACCGCGTTCGGGCTGCTGGCCACCACCGGCGTGCTCGCCGCCCTGTTCAGCCAGGGGCCCACGCCCGACCGCATCATGGCCGCGCTGCCCAGCCTCGCCCTGGTCGCCACCGCCGCCGCGCTGCGCACCGCCATGCAGGCGGGCGCCGGCTGGGCCCAATCCCGCCTCACCCCCCAGATCTCCCGGATCACCGAGGAGCGGCTCTACGGCCTGACCAGCCGCGTCGACCTGGTCGCCTACGACGACCCCGACTTCCACGACTCCCTCGAACGCGCCAACATGCGGGGCGTGGCGGTGGCCGACTCGGTGGTGAGCTCGGCCATCGACGTGGTGACCGCCGCGGTCGGCATCGCGGCCGTGGCCGGCGTGCTCGGCGTGCTCCACCCGGTGCTGCTGCCACTGCTCCTGCTGGCGGTGCTGCCCGACGCCTGGGCCGCGGTCCGTAGCGCGCGGATGCGCTACACGACGATGCACACGCTCATCCCGGCCCGCCGCCGCAAGTGGATCATCGCCGAGTTGCTGGCCGATCGCGAGTCCGCCGCGGAGGTCCGCTCGTTCACGATGCGCGGCTTCCTGCTGCGCATGTACGACGCGGTGGCCAAGGCCGAGCAGGACGTCCTGCTGCGGCTGGCCAGACGGGAGACGGCGGCGCGGCTCGTGGGCGAGGCCTTCGGCGGCCTGGGCAGCGGCCTGGTCTACGTCGCGCTCGGCACCCTGCTGGCCATCGCCGCGATCCCGCTCGCCGTGGCGGGCACCGCCGTCCTGGCGATCAGATCCGCCCAGCAGTCCCTGAGCAGCCTGATGTACGCCACCAACCGCCTCTACGAGCAGGGCCTCTACTTCACCGACTTCCTGGAGTTCTGCGCCGACGCCGAACGCCGCCTCCCCGGCCCCCGCCCGCTCACGGCCCCCGAAGCCTTCCAGCGCATCATCGCCGACGCCGTGACCTTCACCTACCCGGGCGCCGACGAGCCCGCCCTCTGCGACGTGTCCATCGAGATCAAACGCGGTGAGATCGTCGCCTTCGTCGGCGAGAACGGCTCAGGCAAGACCACCCTCGCCAAGATCCTTGCCGGCCTGTACGAGCCCGACGGCGGCACCGTCTCCTGGGACGAGACCAACCTCAAAGAGGTCAGCCCCGATGACCTCCGCCTGCGCACCGCGGTCATCGCGCAGGACCACACCCGCTGGCCGCTCACCGCCCGCTACAACATCACCATGGGCACCGACAAAGGCGATGCCGCCCTGCACTCGGCCGCCGAGGTGGCCGGCGCCGACGAGGTCGTCGCCGGCCTCCCGCTCGGCTTCCGCACCCTGCTCGACCGGCGCTTCAAGGACGGCCACGAACTGTCGGGCGGCCAGTGGCAGCGCATCGCGGTCGCCCGCGGCTTCCACCGCGACGCGGCCCTGCTCATCTGCGACGAGCCCACGGCCGCCCTCGACGCCCGCGCCGAACACGCCCTGTTCGAACGCATCCGCGGCCACTCCGACGGCCGCACGGTCCTGCTGATCACCCACCGGCTGGCCAGCGTCCGCTACGCCGACCGCATCTACGTCCTGGAGCACGGCAAGGTGACAGAGCAGGGCAACCACGCCACCCTCATGACCTTGAACGGCCTGTACGCCGACCTCTACACCCTCCAAGCCAGCGCGTACCAATAACCGCCACCCCTACCGCCGGGCTCGGTCGATGCCCCGAGCCCGCGCGGCAGGCGATGCGGACTGTAGGATCCGCGATTCCGTGAGCAAGTGCGGCTGATCATGAGCACTGTCCGAGCAAATCCGCGCGATCATGAGCTTGGATAACGTTCCGTGATGTCGGACTTACGGGACTTTTTGCGATCCGTGGAGTGGGACGTGCCGTAGATCCGTACGCTCCGGATATGTTGTTCGGCGGTCATCCGCAGGGCCAAGCCCGTGGGGCGCAGCAGCGGCATGAACCAGTCCAACCGCCGAAACAGCTTCCGGATTCACTGCCATCAAGCCGCCTCGTCCGTGGGATCGAGAGAGGGGGCCAGCCGCACGCGGCCGGATTGGGCCTTCTCGTCGGGGAAGACCCACTTCCGGAGCGCCCAGAAGCGGAAGACCATGGCGATCAGCGTGCCGATGATCTGCGCGCTCACGAAGTCGGCGACCTCCTGGGCCACCAGGCTCACGTCCGGGGTCTCCAGGCGGAATGCGTACCGGGAGATCCATAGCGGCGCGGAGCTGAGCACCAGACCGACACCACTGACCAGGAAGAACAGCGCCGCCTCGTGACGGCGCTCGCGGCCGCCCCTGGTCCGGAACGACCATTCGCGGTTCAACACGTAGGACACGATCGTCGCCACGAGCACCGCGATGACCTTCGCGGTCACCGGCTTCGGTTCCAAAATGGTTAGCTTCAGCCCATAGAACACCGTGTTGTCCACTAAGAACGCTGTTCCACCCACCGCCGCGAACTTCAGCAGTTCACGGTGCTTCAGCGCAAGCGCGTGCAACGGTTCCGGCAATCTTGTGAGTACTGCGTTCGCTATTCGGAGCACCCCCGATCTTCTCACCAGCCGAACACCCTGGTAACAAGACTGACGGACACGGCTTGTCCGGCTGGAACCGTACCTGACGGCCAGCCCACACCTCGCCGGACGCGCTCTGGCCCCGCTCGACGCCACGCTGACGGTGATGGCCCGGATCCACTACGGCACCGCCGCGCCCCGGCCCTACTGGCGGGAACTGGCCCCGGATGAGATCACGCGACGGGCCGCGTCCCTCCCCAGCAAACTCTGGCCCTCCTGGACGATGCCCCTGCTCGGCCCGCACCTGAACTCCGGCTTCTCCGCCGACGCTCTGCGCACTGCGGCAAGCGCGATGCTCATGCTCCCGGGCACCCTGCTTGACTACCGACCAGCCGCCGACCTGCTCGCCTCTGAAGGCGGGCGCCGTTCCGCACCAGCGCCCCGAAGATCATCCAGCACTGCGATCCCACTGCGCGACTTCCTCCACCAACAGGCATGCGCCCAACTTGACCGGTCCGGCATCGACGAACCGCTGGCCTGGGAGCCACCCGGCTCATGGGTGACCGGCGCCGATTGGCCCGGCTTCGACCCGGACGCCATCGATGAAGAGCTCGCCCTGCCTTTGATCGCCCTCGGCTACTCGGCGAAGTACATGCTCACCGAATCGCGGATTCTACAACTTTGTAGGGTCAGAGATTCGATGCGATGTCGGCGCTTGATGCGCAGTGAATGCGCAAATCCGTGTTTCGATGCGCAGCCGCTTCGGACAGTGACTGGCGGACGAGCCGTTTTGGCGGTTCACAATGCACAGATGCTTCGCGCTCCGAATGGTCCGTTGCGTGGCGTTACGGAATACAGGCGCTGGATTGCAATCCGCGTCGATTCGATACAACGATGAGTCGATTCGGGAATTCGCGCAGCTTAGGCTGGCGGATTTCACGGGTTCCACACCATGGCGTCGGGTTCGTTCTGTTAGTGGTCGAGCTCGCTGCTCTGGTAGCTATGCTTCGGGCACCACAGGACAGCACGTGGTTAACGAGAGCCCGTCTGGAATTGACTCGTTTACTGCCGACCGACTTCGATCCGAACATTCTCAGCACTTTCGCGCAACTGTGCCTCATGAGAGCTCGCATCAGCGATCGAGTACGACGTCATGCTCCGGACTTTCTGTTGATCACGACGTCAAGTACAGCGCTGATGGTTTTCATGGGTGTTTCACATGCCCCGCACCATGCAACAACTCATGAACAAGATTCGCCCCGGATGCCTCCAGCCAGAAAGCATGTTTCATAGGTGGCGTGCGGGTCGGCAAAGCGCTGGTTCCCGGCACCGGTGGGAGGTCTCCCACCGGTGCCGGGACTGCGGGCGCTGGTTCATCCCGGGGGTGTTCGGGCGCCGGCGCGACGCGGTCTATAACTCGGCCGTTCCGCCGCCTGGCGGGCCCGCCGACGTGCCGCACGGTAGACCGGACAGCCCTCACGCGAAAGCGCATACCCACCCCGAGCCTGACGGATCGGGGTAAGGCTACTGACCTGCGCAGCCGCCCCGGAGTACTCCGCGTACATCGCCCCGCCGGGCGACGCCGGTTTCCCCTGGCGCACCCGATCGATTCTCGTGGTCTCTGTCGGCGCCGTGAACACGGGTGACGACGACCTCCGTCAGCCGCACAGCAGGCTCATGTCGTCCAATCGGACGAACTGCTTAACCCCGTTATCCTTACCGAAGATCGCTTGCACGTAGACGGTGTCGATTCGGCTTAGGTCGACCCGGCTGGTCCTGATGGGCTGATAGCCCGGGCCCGGGAGCCAGGGCGCCGTGCTGGTGAGCTTGCGCCAGCCGTTGGGGTCCCAGATCTCGAGGCCGACCTGAGCACCTCCATCCAGCGGCTGGGCGTAGATCTCCGCCATGCAATTCGATCGATCCCCGCCCCATGCGCCGATCGGCACCGCGATGCGTTCGGCCGCCCACCCTTGGCCGGTGTACAGCCAGCCGTTGTTCTTGCCGGTCCTCGCGAAGCCCTCGTTGATGTCAAAGTCAGCCCTGCCGTCCCCGTTCGTCAGCGGCTGCCAGTGAGCCAAGGGGTTGCCTTCGAAGCCGTCGGAGAACCTATGGAAGGCGGACGCGTGCGCGGTCGTGACGGACAGGCCGGCGAGCGTCAGCCCGACGACCGCCGACAATACAAGGACCTTTTTTGCGCCTTTCACTGATATTCTCCTTGAATGTAAGGAATAGAGCGTTTGACCAGGTAGTTCAAGGGTTGGCGAGGAATGGTGGGGGCAACGATCGAACCGCTTCGGTCTGAGCGGCCTCGCTCATAGCGGCATTTATCTGCGATAGCAGGTCCTTCGCCGCGGGGGGCCGTACCGGCGGTCTACGCGCCCCCCGCGAGAAGGTGATCTTGCGTCACTTGCCATGATGCGAACAGCGATGATCTGCCCAGTGAACCGCTACTGGGCTCAGAAGCCGGCAGGCCTTAACAGGAGATCACTAGCGAGAACGGTCGATCGTCGTCGACGCTCATCGGGTTCTGAGCCGATGGCGTCGCAGTGCGGACGAAAAGAGTCCTTCCGTTGACCGCACCAACCAGGATCGATGCGCTGCCTGGCCCAGGATCACTGCCGCCCGAGGTGTTGATCGTTCCGGTCAGCGCGCAGTTGCTGATGTCGGAGTTCGTTGTCAGGTTGTAGCGCCCCTTGCCGAATTTGTTGACGTTTCCGATACCCGATGAGGCGAGCAGGGTTCCGTTTAAGCCAACTTTGGCCCAGAGAGTTCCGGCGGCATTCCGCTTGACGAGCTGCCCTGCGAAGCCGGTTTCCGCTATTGCTCCTGACGTGGCGAAGACGCCACTAGCGATGACGAGAGAGGCTCCCAGTATCATTGTCATCCGCGCCGACTTCTTCATGCCTACCTCCATGAGAGAGTTGTTTCTGATTGAGCGCTGGCGTTCTGGCGTTCACCCGAGACAGCGCCATTCGCGTAGACGACGCCGCCTGCTGCGGTGCGTCGGCTGGGGTCACGGCAGAGCGCCGGTCGCAGATGTGCGAGATCCCAACGGAGTGATCTTGTTCGTCCTACTCAACGGATTCCTCCTTGACTAAAGGATTTCTTCGACTGTGCACCGCAGCGGCCTGCGAGGAGAATCCTCAGATTTAGGGGGTTGCGATATCGCGCCCATTCGCTGGAATGCGGGTTTTTTGGTGGAAAGTCAGGGAAAGGTGGATCGATGTCTGCGCTCGCACGCCAGACCGCACTACGAACGAGCACTGCAATCGCCTGGCTGTGATGCGAGCTGCTCCAGGCAGCTTCATAGCCGGTATCACCCGCGCCCTCGTTGGCTGCCTCCTGGACCATCTACAGCCCCGCGGACCTCTGCGCGCCGCCGAGGCGCTGGGCGTGCACCGCAACACCGTCACCACGCGCCTGGAGCGGATCCGGGCCGCCGGCTACGACCTGGACGACCCGGCCACCCGCCTGGCGCTGCACCTGGCGGTCCACCTGCGCCAGACCTGACACACCGCACGCCTGACCGAGCGGTCCACCTGCGCCAGACCTGACAAACACCTGATCGAGCGGCCGTCCCGCGCCCCGGAGACCGGGCTCAACCAGGCGTGCCGTACCCGCCGCCACCGCCGGACTCGCACCGCAGCACGTCACCGGCCCGCACCGGCAGGGCGTTGACCTTCAGTACCTCCCGCTCGCCCGCCGTACCCGGGTTCAACGTCACCCGTGGCGGCGCGCCCGCGTGGCCGCCGCCCAGCCCCCACGCCGGGGTGACCGAGCGTTCGAACCACAACGACAGCGAGGTCGGGCCGAGGAACTCGTACTCGCGCACCACCCCGTCACCGCCACGCCAGCGACCGGCCCCGCCGGAGCCGGGGCGGATCTCATACCGGTGCACCCGCACCGGGAAGAGCGTCTCCAGCACCTCGATCGGCATGTCACGCAGGTCGCCATTGACGCTGTTGATCAGCGCGCTCTCGCCGTCGCCACCGTCCCAGGCACCCCATCCGCCGACGGTGGCCTCCTGGGAGACGTACAGCTTGCCTGTACGCGGGTCGGTGCCGGAGAACTGCACGATCATCGAGTCGCCGTACGAGGCGGCGGCCGCCTTGCCCGGCAGCACCCCTGCCAGGGCCTTGACCACCAGATCGATCAGCAGCCCCAGATGGGAGTAGTAGTACTGGCAGGCGGCCGGGGACTGGGCGGCCAGCATCGACCCCGGCCGGGTGATCACCTGTAGCGGGCGGAAGGAGCCGCCGTTCAGCGGCACCTCGCCGGAGACCAGCAGCTTGAAGGCGACGCGGGCGGCCGCCACCGCCTGCGCGGCGCCGCAGTTGACCGGCCCCTCCGCCTGATCAGCGCAGTCGCTCAGATCAACCGACATATCCGACCCGGCGACGGTCACCGTGACGTTCACCGGCAACGGCACGTCCAGCGAGATGCCGTCGTTGTCGAGGAATCCTCCGGCGGTGTAGACGCCGTCGGGAATGGCGGTGATGGCCTCCCGCTCCAGCCGCTCGGTCTGCGCGAAGATCTCATCCCGCGCCGCCATGACCGTCTCCAGCCCCCAGCGCGACACGATCTCGGCCAGCCGCCGTTGCCCGGTCATCGCGCAGGCCACCTGCGCCCGCATGTCGCCCAGCGTGGCGTGCGGGAAACGCGTGTTACGCGCGATCACCTCGTGCAGGTCACGGCATGGCCGGCCACCGGCGTAGATCTTCACCGGACCCAGCCTGAGCCCCTCCTGGAAGATGGAGGTGGAGTCCATCGACCCGCCCGGATCCTTCGACCCCACATCCAGCCAGTGCGCCCGCGACGCCGCGAAACCCGCCAACGTGCCGTCAACGAAGATCGGCCCGTACACCGTGACGTCGTTGAGATGGGTGCCGCCGATATAGGAGTCGTTGAGCACCCACACGTCTCCTTCCTGCCACACCTGCCTGCCGTACAGCGCCTCCGTCTCGCGCGTGCACACCTCCAGGTTGCCCAGGAAGATCGGCAACCCCGACGACTGGCCCAGCACGTTGTGGTCGCGGTCCAGCAACGCCACCGCGCAGTCCTTGGCCTCGTAGATCACCGGCGTGTACGACGAGCGGATCAACGTCGCGTTCATGTCCTCGGCCGCCTGCAACAACGCGCAGCGAATGATCTCTGTCGTGACCGGGTCGATCATGGCGCCACCTTGATGATGAGGAAACCGAACTCGTCCACCGAGGCCACGCAGCCTGGTGGGATGACCGTGGTGGCCGTCTCCTCCACCACGATCGCCGGGCCCGCCAGCTCGCCGGCCAGCGCCGACCGGCGTACCACCGGCGTCCGGTGCGTCACCCCGTCGAACACGACCCGCCGCGTCACCGCCGCCCGCTCCTCCACCTTCGGCGACGCGGCCGTCAGGCGGGGAAAGGTACCCAGCCCCGTCGAGCGCAGCATCACGACCTCCACCGGCGCCTCCGGCGTGGCATGCCCGTACCGGGCGGTGTGCGCCTGGGCGAACCGTGCGGCGACGCGCGGCAGAAAGTCCGGCGCCGCGGGCTCATCGGCGCCTTCCAGCGGGATGGTGAGGGTGTAGTCCTGCCCCTCGTACCGCATGTCCACGGCGTGCTCCACGCGCCGTCGCGCCGCCGGCACCCCCTGGGCCGCCAGTTCCGCCAGCGCGGAGACCTCCAGCGCGGCGAGCGCCGCCGCCATCGCCGGCCCGTCCAGCGACTCCTGGCCGCGGAAATGCGGCTCGGTCAGATCCCGCCGCACATCGGCCTCCAGCATGCCCCAGGCGGAGAACGCGCCGGGGAAGCGCGGCACGACCACCTCGCCGATGCCCAGTTCCCGCGCGATGAACACCGCGTGCATCGCGCCCGCTCCGCCGAAGGCCATCAGCGCGAACTCGCGCGGCTCGATCCCGTGGTCCACGGTGATCGTCCGGATCGCCTGCGCCATCTTGGCATTGGCCACCTGGCAGATGCCCTCGGCCAGCCGCACCGGCTCCATCCCCAACTGACCGGCCAGCGCGGCCACGGCCCGGTGCGCCGCCTCCACGTCCAGGCTCATCAGCCCGCCGGCGAACCACTCCGGATCCACCCGTCCCAGCACCACGTTGGCGTCGGTCACCGTCGGCTGCGTACCGCCGCGCCCGTAACAGGCCGGGCCGGGCACCGCGCCGGCCGACTGCGGGCCCACCCGCAGCGCCCCCGCCTCGGCGTAGGCCAGCGATCCGCCGCCCGCGCCGATCGTGTGCAGGTTCACCAGCGGCATCAGTACCGGGAAGCCCTCGATCGAGGCCTCGCTGGTGATGTCGGGCCGGCCGTCCATCACCAGGGAGACGTCGAACGAGGTGCCGCCCATGTCCACGCAGATCGCGTTACGGCGACCACCCAGCAGCCGGGCCAGCGCCACCCCGCCCATCGTGCCGCCGACCGGGCCCGACAGCAGCGTCTGCAGCGGCCGGCGCATCGCGTGCGAAGCGTTGACCAGCCCACCGGAAGACTGCATGACGTGCACCGGCACGCCCAGTCCCCGCTCGGCGAACCGTCGTTCGATGCCGGCCAGATACCGGCGTACCGCCGGACCGGTGTAGGCCTCCAGCACCGCGCTGGAGGTCCGCTCGTACTCCCGCCATTCCCGGGCCGCCTCGTGGCTGAGCACCACCAGCACCCGCTCACCCAGCTCCTCGCGGAGGATCTCCGCCGCGCGCACCTCGTGCTCGGGGTTGGCGTAGGAGAACAGCAGGCACACCGCCACCGCGTCGAAGCCCTCGGCCAGCGCCAGCCGCGCGGCCCGCCGTACCGCCTGCTCATCCAGCGCGACCAGCTCACCGCCCCGCCAGTCCAGCCGGCCGCCGACCTCCACGATGTGCTCGCGCGGCACCAGCGGCACCGGCTTGCGATACCGCAGGTCGAACATGCGCGTGCGGTTGCCGCGTGCGATGTGGTACGCGTGCCCGGCCCCCTGGCCGGCCAGCAGCAGCACCTTGGCGCCCTTGCGTTCCAGCAGCGCGTTCAGCCCTTGTGTGGTGCCGTGTACGAAGAAGGAGATCTCGGTGAGGTCGGCCACCACCGATCCCAGCGCGGCGAACACCCCCTCAGCCAGATCCCCGGGCGTGCTGGGCGCCTTCGACGCGATGACCGCGCCGGTCCGCTCGTCGTAGCAGACCACATCCGTGAAGGTGCCGCCGATGTCCATCGCGACCCGATACGTCATGGCGACCACGGTAGGCCGGGCACCCCTTAGGAGGTTGTGCACCCCGCACAACCTCCGGCCTCACACGAGGCCGACTGCCCGTCCGGACAGGTCCCTTACTGGTGGTGCACCGACTCGACGGTGTACAGGTGCGGGTCGAAGTGGTCGGCGATCGCGGCGGCCTGCCTCATGTGCACCTGGGCCTCCGGGTCGGCCAGCATGGCCTCGAAGTCCGCCGCGCTCTCCCACTGGGCGTAGTTGACCACCCTGGTGCCGTCGGTGCTGGCGTGGATGTTCGCGGCGACGAATCCCGGCCGATGCCGCATCACCTCTTCGGTGGCGGTGGTCAGGAGCTCGACGAGCTCGCGCTGCCGGCCGTTCTGGACGGTGAAGACGTTGATCAGCGTGGCGACCGGCGCGTTCAGGGTGATGGTCGTGGCCATGGAGTTCGCTCCTCATGTCAGGATCCTTACATCGCTCATTATGTGTAAGGTTCCTGTCATGAGTCAACTCGATGAGCGCATCGGCTACCTGGTCAAGCAGGTCCAGCAGGCGTTCCGCAGAGCCTGCGAGGAACAGCTGCGCACCGTGGGCCTGTCCATGTCCCAGTACGCGGTCCTCCGAGCACTCGCCGACGCGCCCGGGGCGCCGGCCGCCGAGCTCGCCCGCCGTACATTCGTCACTCGCCAGTCATTGCGGGACGTGCTCACCGGGCTGAAGGAGGCCGGGCTGGCCTCCGTCGCCGCGCAGCCGTCGGCGGGCCGAGCCCTGCCGGTCACCCTCACCGACTCCGGCCGGCTCATGCTGGACCAGGCGGAAAGCATCGTGACGGAGGTGGAGGGCCGCATGCTCACCACCCTTCCGCCCGGCGACGTACGCCAACTGGCCACCCTCCTCACCACCTGCGCCGAGAACTTGGCGTGAGCAGACGCTCCCGCTTCGGCCGCTGGTGGCGGGGAGCACGACGAGACGCTCGGCAGGGGGCTTCCCAGCCGAGCGCCATTGTGGGTCGGGTGTCGAGCTCAATGACGGTGACGCCGGCGACGACGCGCAAGCGCCGCACTATCGCTCGTATCCCCCGGCAGATCTCGAGGCTTGGGACCCGACGGACGTGTGATACCGAAGAGACGGAGAATTGACATGGTGCTCTCCTAGGTTTCTGGGTCAGCGGGGACGGAGACCGACCCCGCTCGTGCTACAACACCTCGAGTTCCCCGAACCTGCCCCTCAAGAGGGCCTGTGACCTGGATTTTTCCCACCCGAGCCCATGCCGAGTAGCTCCCCATCTGGGCTTTAAGTCGCGAAGATGTCGTTTTGTCCTTCCGGCGGACATTGCCGTCATGACGCGTTCCGCGCCGGCCTGGCGCTCGCCTTGTCCGTTCCGAGGGACCCCGGATTCAGCGGCGCAGGACGGTCTCCCTTTCGACCCGTGACAGCTTCTCGGGATTGCGTACGGCGTAGAGCCCGGTGATGAGACCGTCGTCGATGCGCACCGCCATGACGCCCTCGACGGCGCCGTTGGCCCGGAAGACCAGCGCCGGGTGGCCGTTGACCTGCGCCGGCTGCAGCGACACCGCGGCCGCGATCCTGACGACCCCACGCGGACGGCGCGCCGCCACGTGCGCCCGCGCCCGATGCGCGATCTGGCGGACCGCGGCCGGACTCTTGCCGACCGCCTCGGCGATCTCGTCGTAGGCCAGATCGAACACCTCACGCAGCACGAACACCGCCCGCTCCGTCGGCTGAAGCGTCTCCAGCACCAGCAGCATCGCCATCGAGACACTGTCGGCCAGCTCGACATCCTCGGCCACATCAGGCGCCGTCAGCAGCGGCTCAGGCAACCACGGACCGACGTAGGACTCCTTACGCCGGCCGAGCGTACGCAGCCGGACGAGCGACCTGCCGCGTGGTGATCCGCACCAGATAGGCCCGCCGATCCCGCACCTCGCCAAGATCGACCCCCGCCCACCGCAACCAGGTCTCCTGCAGAACGTCCTCGGCGTCGGCAGCCGAGCCCAGCATCTCGTAAGCGACGGTGAACAACAGGTTGCGATGAGCGACGAACGCCTCCGTGGCGAGATCCGGGCCATCGTCCCCACCGCGATCTTCGGACGCGGTCCGCGACGTGCCGGCCATGGATGGCCCCTGTTCACTCGCGACTGCGTCACCCACGGGCCCCGTCATTTTGTGACACCACGACGGTAGCCGATCCCATGCCGTCCACCGCATCCACCGACGCGGCCGAAGGCTTCTACCCCCGGTCGACGCCGCCTACGAGAGACGAAGTCTCGTGGTCAGCACGTCGCCTGCCGCTGGGAATATCAGAGTCTATTAACGGCGGGCAAATGACCATCTCGAGCCGTTCATTTTATTGATATTCAAGCGTTTATTGCGACATTTATCCCTCTTTAAACTTCTGCGTGTCTAGAATCACTGCTGCACGGTATTGACATTAGTGGGCGGCAGACGTACTTTTCACGCGATGCCAATTATGGCATTTTCCAGGTAAGCAGGCTCTAAGGAGGAGTCATGTCCAGCAAAGGAGCTATGGCCAAAGCGGCCGGTGTTCTAGGTGGTGCGGTTATCGCCGCCACCCTGTACGCCATTCCGGCTCACGCGGCAACGTTCCAGTGCACCGTCACACTTCGCGGCCTTCCGCCGATCAGCGTGACGGTGAGCGCCCCTAGCGTCACGGCAGCAGAAGCGCTGCTCAGCGCACTCATCCCGCGCGCCATCTCCGTGCACTGCGAAGCCACCTAACCAACACACACGTCCGGTCGGCGACGTACCGAAGGCCGCGCATCCAATGTCCACAGTAGGGAACGCGCCCCGTTTCGCAGCCATACAATGGGACATTTCAGGATTAGGCAATCAGCCGCTTTGACGGTATTTCGTCATGCCGAGAAAACGGGCCGGACGCGGGTGCGGCCCGGCGATATTCCTCTCCGGGCCGCACTACGAAGACCGCTCAACCTGAGCCGGCAGCCCTGTCGGCGTATCGATCTCATCGATATTCTTCCGTACGTTCCATGCGCCGCCACGAGTCGGTTATCCGAGTAAAGCAAGCCTGCCTCGGCAAGCCCGCGAAAACGCAATCATCGTCGGGTCCGGGCATCAACTCCGGTCATTCCCGAACAACAGACAACATGGCCGCTCAGGCTCAACCGGCCGCCTTCATCGCCAACGAGATCATCACGACGGAGTCATCGGAGACCGCCATGGATGGCACGGGCGTCTGGGGATCCGCACTCGCTCGCGCCCAGACGCCCATGCCCCTCGTGGAGGCCGGCTCCCCCTTCAGCAGCCAACCGCACACCTGATTACATATCAGAATCGCGCTATCGCTGAAGGCAACATTTGAAGTCGGGAGCCCGCGATCCTCCCTGAGCCGAACGAAGAAACGAACATCAAGCCCCACAGCGCACCACAAACATCCCGTCAGATCCGACTTTGACGGGATGTTTTGCATTTCAACAGCAGCGGGCGCAGCCTCGACAAACCGCCCGACCACTGGGTCCCACGACCAATCTCACAGCTCCGAAATCCCTTTTACCATGGAAATTAGCGGCGTACCACAACCTATCCGGTCTTGTCGCGGCGCCGAAATCTCGATGCCGGCCTTTCGGATCAATAAGCTCCGGCCACCCGGCAGTCGTTGTACAGTCCTTCGCGGCGAAGCTCAAGCCAAGGAAGCGCCGGACATCGGCTGGTGGAGGTAGACGTTGTTGGTAAGGTTCGCCCGCGGATTCCTCGTGGTCACAATCGTTGCGGCCGGCTTGCTTCCGGGCAGGGCGAATGCCGCCGCCGCACCAGTGGCGGCCGATGACGGCGCCAAGATCACCGCGGAGCGGTGGCTCGATGAGACCACCTTGGATGTGACGGTGTCGTCCCCGGCATTGGGCGAGTCGGTCCCGGTCCGCATACTCGTACCAAAGGGATGGACGCGGACCGCATCACGGACCTGGCCAGTCGTCTACGCCTTTCACGGGGGTCGTGATACTTATGTCTCTTGGACCCGCAGCACCGACATCAAACAGGTGGCCGCGGATTACGACGCCATGGTGGTCATGCCCGACACCGGATGGGCCGGATGGTTCACCGACTGGTGGAACTACGGGAATGGCGGCGTCCCCAAGTGGGAGACGTTCCACACCAGCGAGCTACTGGAACTCATGGAGCGAAATTATCGCGCCGGCACAAGCCGCGCGACCATGGGCATCTCATCGGCCGGCTACGGGGCGGTGAAGTACGCGGCCCGCCATCCTGGCATGTTCGCATATGCCGCATCTTTCAGCGGCGTGCTCCACCTTACCCAGCTCGGGGTCCCTGCTTTTGCCCTGCTTCAGGCGAGTGAACGCTACGACGCCCTGCGCATCTGGGGCGATCCACTCACCAATCGAAAGAACTGGGCGGCGAACGACCCCTACGAACTCGCCTCCCATCTACGTGGCACCGGGCTCTACATCGCCAGCGGCCTTACCGGCCTGCCAGGGCCGAATGATCATCCGGTTGTCGGCGACGAATTGATTCACCCTCAGGAGGTGATCTGCGGGTCCACGACCGTCTCCCTCGTCAACCGGCTCAAGAAGCTCGGCATCCCCGCCACCACGCACATCTACCCGAACGGTTGGCACAACTGGTCCACGTGGCAGCCGGAAATGCATCGTGCGTGGCCACTGATCATGAAGGCGATCGGGGCCCGGCCCAACGCGGCTACGCCTCGGGTGCAGGCGTGATCGCCCGCTCCGGCAGCGCGAACAGCAGCGTCAAGATGAGGACGAGGGTGCCGAGGACGTACCACAGTGAGCGCTGGAAGGATTGGGCGAAGGCCTCACGGCGCACTACGGCGGCGGCGCGGGACAGCGCGTCGTCAACCGTCCGGGTGGCTCCGAACCCCTGAGAACAGGGGGCCGACCGGCCGGGTTGATCATGTCCGGTGTTCTGGCCGATCACACAGGCGCGGAAATCGGCGAGGATCACGTCGCCGACGGGCCCGGACAGTCCAGCGGCCATGGACAACTCCTGGTGGATCCGCGGGATGATCTGGTCCACGCTCCTGGCCGCCTGCTGGCCGACCGCGGTGAAGAACACCACACCGATGAGCGCGATCCCCAGGACCGTACCGAGCTGGGTGATCGCGTTGATCATCCCCGACGCGCCGCCGGCCTCCTGAGGTGGCACATCGGCGAGGGTGAGCGCGGTCAGCGGCACGATCACCTGTCCCAGTCCGACACCGATGAGAAGGAGCGGCGCGATCAGCTGCAGGGAGGTGGCTTGCGGGCCGTGCCAGCCATGGACGAGCACCCCCGCGATCATCATGGCCACACCCGCTATGAGGGACGCTCGGCCGAACCGCAGATACAGCCGCATGGAAACACCACCGGCGATCGAGGCTCCGAGGGAGAACGGGATCGTGGTCAACCCGGTGTGCAGCGCTGACCAGTCGCGGCCGAGTTGCAGGTACAGGGTCCATACGAAAAAGAACGCCGATATCACCCACAACAGGAGCAGCTGCAGGACCAGGCCCGCGGTGTAGCTGCGGGCGGCGAACAGTCCCAGCTCGATGAGCGGCGAGCCGTCACTCCGGGTCTTGCGACGTTCGTAGAGGACGAACACCGCGAAGAGCGGCGGCGAGCAGATCATCGACACGATGCTCCAGTCAGGCCACCCCAGCTCACGGCCCTGGGCCAGGGGGTACACCAGCAGCAACAGGGCGAAGGTGACGAGGAGCACGCCGATCGGATCCAGCCGCAGGGCGTGCGGCGCTCTGGACTCGTCTATGAGGAACGCGGCCATGACAAGAGCCGCCGCGCCGATGGGCAGGTTCAGCGCGAAGACGCCGCGCCACGCCAGGTCGAGCGGATTCAGGTCCAGCAGGAGGCCGCCGATGATCGGTCCGCCCACCATCGCCAGCCCGCCGATGAAGGCGTACAACGTCACGACCTTGCCCAGTTCCCGCCGGCCGAAGCCGAGATGAATGATCGCCAGCACCTGGGGCAGCATGAGCGCGGCCATCAGGCCTTGCAGGATGCGGGCGCCGACGAGCATCTCAGGGGACTGCGCCAGCGCGCACAGCGCGGAGGCGACGGTGAAACCGGCGGTCCCCACCAGGAACATCCGCTTGCGGCCGAAGATGTCGCCCAGCCGCCCACCGGTGATGAGGGTCACCGCGCAGGCGAGGGTGTAACCGGCGATGATCCACTGAATGGCGGCATAGGACGCGCCCAGATCGTTGCGGATGGAGGGGATCGCCACGTTGACGATGCTTCCGTTGAGCAGATCCATGAAGGCCGCGATCAGGAGCACCGCCAGCCCCACCCATCGCCGCCGCTCGGCCCCGAGTGCCCTGGCATCGTTCACTGCAGGCCCTCCTCGAAGAGAGGGTTAGCGGGTGGGGCGGCGGAAGAGACCGAGCCTGTCTTCGCCGATGCGTTCGCGCAGCGCCATGTCGGTCACGCCCAGCCCTTCCGAGAGAGCGAGGCAGCGGATCCCGATCTTGCCGATGTGATCGCCCTGCTGTACCAACCGGACGGCTTCGGCGGCTTGGTCCAGTGGGTAGGTCCTCGACAGCGTCGGCGTGATCGTCCCTAGGCTGATCAGCCGATTGACCTCGGTGGCCTCCTGATAGTTCGCGCCGTGGCTGCCGATGATCCGCTTGATCCGCATCCACAGATACCGGTTGTCGTACTGGTGCCAGTAGCCCGTGCTGGATCCGCAGGTCACGATGGAGCCACCGTGCCGGGCGACGCCCACGGAGGCCGCGAACGTCTCCTGACCGAGGTACTCGAAGACGATATGGGGGTCTTGGCCGGTCAGTTCCCGGATGCGGCGGCCCAGCAGCCGCCACGAGGTCGGATCGTGCATGCCGTTGTCGCCGAGCTCCAGGCTCGTGCGGTCGATGACGTGCCGCCCGCCCATGGCGTGGATGATCTCGGCTTTGGCCGCGGAACTCACGACGCACACGGGGATGCCGCCGCCGTTGAGGACGAACTGGATCGCGTAACTGCCGAGACCTCCCGTGGCGCCCCAGATGAGGACGACGTCGCCCTGCTTCATCCGGCCTCCGTGCCGGCCGATGAGCATGCGGTACGCCGTCCCGGCGCACAGGGTGTTGGCCGCTGCCTCCTCCCAGGTCAGGCATTCCGGCTTGGGGATGATCTGGTTCCCCTTGACGATGGTGAAGTCGGCCATGCCGCCGAAGTTGGTCTCGTAGCCCCAGGCGAGCGGCGTTGCCATGACGCCGTCTTCCTGGGAGTACGGGTTCCCCGGATCGACGACTCCGGGGTGGATGACCACCCTGTCGCCGACCGAGCAGTTCCACACCGCCTCTCCCGTGCGTACCACCACGCCTGAGGCGTCCGAACCGATGACGTGGTGTTCCCGATCGTGCCGCGGCCACCATCGGGTGTCACCGGTTCGTCGCCGCAGAAAGGTGAAGGTCGGGACCGGCTCGAAGATCGCGCTCCAGACGCTGTTGAAGTTGACCGCTGAGGCCATCACCGCCACCACGACCTCGTCCGGGGCGAGTTCCGGCATCTCCACCTCCCCCACGTGCACCGAGCGGCGGACATCTTTGTCGGATGTTCCGTCGAATATGGCGATCTCGGCTTTGAGGGTGTACGCGGCTCGGAAACGGGTGGGCAGGTCACATTCGAGAAGTTCGGCGGGACTCGCCCCCGCGCGGACCGCATGGATCAGATCAGACATTGCTCGCCTCACCGGTAACGTCGCTCGTGGCTGTGTCGGCTCGACGGCCGGGTGGCCTGCGGCTGCCTGCGAGCAGGCCGCGCAGGTGATCGGCGATGATGGTGACGCCGGGCGGGTCGAGGAGGTTGAGGTGATGGGTTCCCGGCACCGAGACGATTTCCAGCCGCGGGCACAGGTCCCCGAAGCCGTTGGCTTCGTCCAGGTCGTACCGGGCATCGTGCACGGTCCAGGGCGTCGGCTCGGTCGAGCGATAAAGGACGACCCGCCCGTCGTAGGGCCCAGGGACATACCGTTCCAGGCATCGCGTGTCTTCGTGCGAGGTGAACTGATGCACCGCCACTGCCGGCGGCAGGTGCGCCATCAGCGGCGTGGTGCGCTCGATGACCAGCGCGAGCTGCTGCTCCTCCTCCAGCATGATCAGTTCCTCGTACGGCAGCGCGACCGGTATCCCGTACGTCGTGGTGAGATACCTGCCGAAGTCGGCGTATCGCCGGGCGGTGGTCTCGAGCATGTTCGCCACCCGCTTGGGCAGGCCGGCGTCGATCATCGCGACCAGTTCGACCTCGCCTCGATCGAGCCGCCGGGCGATCTCGTACGCGAGCACCCCGCCGAACGACCAGCCGCCCAGCCGGTAGGGCCCTTCGGGCTGTGTGGCGCGGATCAGGTCGATGTAGCGGTCGGCGCGAGCCGCCAGCTCGAGGTTGTCCTCGAACCGCTCCAGCCCATAGATCACCTGATCTTCGCCGAGCAGGGCGGCCAGCGGTCGATACACGCTCGAGCTGCCGCCTGCCGGGTGCGCGCAGAAGAACGGCGGGGCGCCGGATGCTCGTCGCGCGCCGTTGGTGAGCGACCGCACGATGTCGCGGTCGGCCTCCACGGGAGCGGGTCGTCCGGCGAGGTCGAGGCTCCGCCAGAGCTCGGCCTGCAGCTCCGCGAGGTTGGCGCCGCGCAGCAGAGTCGAGGCCGCGACGGAGACCCCGAGGTCGTGCTCCAGCGCGCTCTTGATCCGTACGGCGACGAGGGAGTCGAGCCCGAGCTCGGTCAGTGGCCGTGCCGGGTCGGGAGTGAACCCGAGTACGGTCGCCACCCGGTTGCTCACCCGCTCGCGGACGAGCCGCCGAGCGGTGCCGGGATCGAGCGTGCGAATCCGCTCCGGCCCGGGCCAGTCGTCGGCGCCCGCGCTGTCGCCGGAGGTCGCATCGAGGAGTTCCGAGAAGTACGGCTGTTCGCGGAGTTCGGGGAAGGCGGCCAGCGCCCGGCGGGCGTTGAAGCGAAGCACGCCGGTGGACCTCTGGTCGTGAACGAGCAGCGCCTCCAGCGCGTCCGCGCCTTCTTCCGGGGTGAGCGGGTCCAGCACGTCGACCCGCAGGCCGGCGGCGCCACCCACGTCGGCCCACGTTCCCCAGTTGATCGTGGTGGCTGGTAGGCCGTGCGCCCGGCGCCAGTCGACGAGCGCGTCGGCGCGCGCGTTGGCCGCCGCGTAGGCCGCCTGCCCCGGTGATCCGAGCAGCGCGGCGGCCGAGGAGTAGACCACCCACCAGTCGAGATCGAGATCCTCGGTGGCCTCGTGCAGCCGCAGGGCGCCGGTCACCTTGGGCGCCCACACCCGGTGCAGATCCTCGGGTCCGACCTCCGTGAAGAGCCGGTCCGCCAGCCCGCCCGCCGCATGCACCACGCCACGCAGTAACACGCCGTCGCGCTGACCGGCGGCGACCATCCGTTCGGCCACACCGGGCGCGGCGATGTCACCGAGCACGATCTCGATCTCCGCACCGGCCCTGCGCAACCTACCGATGATCTTCTCGGCTTCGGGCCCCGGGCCGGATCGGCCGGAGAGCACCAGGCGTCGTGCGCCCCGCTCGACCAGCCGTTGGGCGGTGACCAGGCCCAGGCCGCCGTATCCGCCGCTGATCGCGTAGGCGCCGCCCGGCCGTACGAGGTGATGCCATGCCCCCGCGCCGAGCCGGGCACGCCGTAGCCGCGCCACGTAGCGAACCCCGTCGCGCCAGGCGACTTCGGTGTCGGCGGTGCCGGCCAGCAGTTCGGCGGCCGACGCCACGGGGTCGTCCACGTCGACGAGAATCGCGCGCAGAGCAGGCTGCTCGAACGTGAGAACTCTGACCAGGGCTCGCAGGAACGCCTGCCCTGGCTCACCGGTCTCGCCGGGCCGGACGGCGATCGAGCGCCGGGTGATGAACCACAGCCGCACGCCGGGTGGCAGCGCGCGGACCATGGCGGACACGCTGAGCACCAGTTCCTCGTCGGCGAGCCAGGCCGGCACAACGAGCGCCACGTTGTCCGGCGGCGCCGTGTGGTTCCGCAGGTCCCGCCACGTGTGATCCCGGGAGATGGGGTGACCTGCCGTGATGCGATGCCCCGCGTGAGTGAGTATCCCCGTGACCGCCTCGGTGAAGGAGTCCCCGGGATCGGAGAGCACCAGCCAACTGGCCGAGTCGGCCGCCGGGCCGGCCGCCGGGTGCGACGCCGTCGGGCTCCACACGGCCTCGACCAACTTGGCGGACAACGGTACGGACACGGAGGCGGCCGGCAGCCGGCGCAGGAGGACGCCGTCGGCCTCCAGCAGGACTCTGCCTGTGTCGTGCACGAGCCGCAGCGCGGCGAGCGCCGTGCCGTCCTTTCTCTGCCGAGGGTTCGCGAACTCGCAGGTGCCGCCCTCCCGGGTGGGCCCGAGCACGCGCAGCGAGCCGATGCGCATGGCGGTCCATTCCGCGCCGAAAGAGGCCAGGCATCGGTCCAGGACAATGGGGTGCAGCCGGAAACGGTGGTCCGCCTGCTCGGCAGCGGGCACCGGAACCCGGCCCGCCATATCGCGCGGGACGACCTGTCCGCTGTCAGTGGACGCGACGCCGGCGGTGGCGAGGAGTGTCCAGTGACCGGCGGGTGTACGGGCCTGCACCTGCACCTCCGCGTGGGGGGCGCCTGCTCCGTGCGACGTGATCGACAGCGAGGTGGTGATCGTCGTCTGTTCGTCCAGCGGAAGCAGCCTGGTGATGCGCAGGCCGCTCACGATCAGGTCGTCCGTGTCGAGTGCCGCGGCTCCGGCGGCCAGAACGATCTCCGCGTACGCGGCCGCGGGCAGGACGGTGACGCCGTGCAGCGGAAGCCACGGCAGTGCGGCCTCGCCCACGTTCGCGCTCCACGCGTGCCGTCCGCCGGGGAGTTCGACGTGGACACCGAGCAGCGGATGAAACGATGATCGGGCGGATGTCCGCCGCGCCGGCATCCAGTGGTGCTCGTGCCGCCAGCTTGGGCCTGGCACGTCGATGACCCGGCCAGGAGTGGAATGCGCGATCGGCGATCCGCTGAGCCTGAGCGCGGCGAGCTGAGCATGGAAGGTGAGGGTGTCGTCGGTCTCGGCGTCCCGCGTCGGGCCGCCTCGCAGGGTGGGCAGCACGAGCGAGTCCCGTACGGTCTCGCTCAGCGCGTGGGTCAGCAGCGGATGCGCGGAGATCTCAACGAATGCGCGGTGGCCGTCCTCAGCGGCGGCCTGGACGGCATCGACGAGCCGGACGGGATGACGCATGTTCGCCGCCCAGTAGTCGGCGTCGAAAGCCGGGATCCGCCGCGGGTTGTCAAGGACCGTGGAGTAGAGCGGCACGCGTAGTTTCGCCGGTCGGATCCCCGCCAGTTGCTCCCGAAAGGGGGTCAGCAAGGGGTCTACCTGAGGCGAGTGGCCCGCTCCTTCGGCGCGTACCAGGCGGGCGAGCAGGCCGCGTCGCTCGGCGCGGCTCACCACCGTGGCGATCTGGCCGGCGTCGCCCGTCATCACCGTTTGCCGCGGTGCCGTACGCACAGCGAGGTGCACGTCGGGGCAGTCCTTGCTCAACTCGGCGGCCTCCACGGCCGAGGCGCCGAGGACGCACATGGCTCCCCCGCCCGCGATCCCGGAGAGCAGGCGGGCCCGACGGGAAATGACCGTGACCCCGTCCCGCAACGACAGCGCCCCGGCCACCACCACGGCGGCGACCTCACCCATCGAGTGCCCTATCACAGCGGCGGGCTTCACGCCGTACGCCTGCCAGAGCCGCGCCAACGCGACCTGCACGGCGAACAGCACCACCATCGTCTCGGCGGGGTCCGGTAACCGGCCATCCCGGTCCGCGTGCAGCGCTTCGCCCACCGAGAACCCGGCCTCGGCCTGGATCAACGGTTCCAGGAGATCGATGGTGGCGGCGAACGCACGCTCCTCGGTCAGAAGCGTGCGCCCCATACCCGGTCGCTGCGCCCCGTATCCCGAGAAGACCCAGACCGGCGCGGACACGCCGATGTCCGCACCGGTGACCACTCTCGGGTCGTGGCGCCCGCGAGCCAGCGCCCGGAGTGCGGTGGTGAGCGCCTCGCGATCGCGCCCCACGACGGCGGCCCCGAACCGGCCTCTGCCGTAGCGGCGGGCGAGGGTGTAGGCGACATTCGCCGGATCGGCGACGTGCTCGGCGAGCCGTCCCGCGTACTCGGCGACGCGCTCGGCGGAGACGTCGGAGAGGGGAAGCGTGTGGACCGGGCCGGCCCCGGCGACCGGCTGGGGTTTCTCGGGTGCCGCCGCCAGCACGACATGGGCGTTCGTACCGCCGAAACCGAACGCCGACACGCCTGCCCGGGGCGCACGTGATGGCCAAGGCGTCGGTTCGGTGACGACCTTCAGGCGCCACCGGTCGAAGTCGATGTGCGGGTTCGGCCGGTGATAGTGCAGGCTCGGGGGGATGGTCCGGTGCCACAGCGCGAGCACGGTCTTGATCAGCCCGGCTATCCCGGCAGCGGGTTCCAGATGGCCGAGGTTGGTCTTGACGGAGCCGATCAACAGGGCATCGGCGCGATCCTGGCCGAGCACCGCGCCGAGGGCGTGCGCTTCGATCGGGTCGCCGAGCAGGGTTCCGGTGCCGTGGGCCTCGACGTAGTCCGGCGGAGTCAGCCCGGCGTACGCCTCGCGCAGCAGGGCTTTCTGCGCCTCCGGGCTGGGGGCGGCCAGACCGTTGGAGCGGCCGTCGGAGTTCACGGCGGTGTTCTGGATGACCGCCAACACCCGGTCGCCGTCGCGGTAGGCGTCCGCGAGTCGTTTCAGGACCACCAGGCCGCACCCCTCCGCGCGCACCATTCCGTCCGCCGAGGCGTCGAAGGCCTTGCAGCGCCCGTCGGGGGCGGTGGCGCCCGCCAGATCGAACGTCTTGGTGATCGTCGGGGAGAGCAGGACGTTGACGCCGGCGGCCAGCGCCAGGTCGCTCCGGCCAGCCCGCAGGTCCTGTACGGCGAGATGGACGGCCACCAGTGACGAGGAACAGGCCGTGTCGACGCTCAACGAGGTTCCGTGCAGATCCAGCACGTAGGACAGCCGGTTGGCGGCGATGCTCAAGGCCACCCCCGTCGCCGTCCAAGGCGACAGCGTGGCCGATTCGGCCATCGTCAGCAGCGCGTACTCCGGAGAGGAGATGCCGACGAAGACCCCCGTGCGGCTGCCGCGCAGCGACCTGGGAGCGATGCCCGCGTGGTCCAGGGCCTCATGGGCCACCTCGAGCAGCAGCCGCTGCTGCGGGTCCATGGCGTCCGCCTCGCTGGAGGTGATGCCGAAGAACCGCGAGTCGAATCCGGCGACGTCCTCCAGGAAACCCCCGAACTGGTGGGCGCCGTCCACCTTGTCGTCCAGGTGCTCCCATCGGCCCGCGGGTACCTCTCCGATCGCGTCGCATCCGTCGATCAGGAATCGCCAGTACGCTTCCGGGCTCGCCGTTCCGCCGGGAAATCGGCATCCAAGGCCCACCACGGCGATCGAATCCGTGGATCGGTCGGCTGAAAGCCGGGGCGGGGCGGGGCGGTCCTGCTGGAGACCCATCAGCATGTGAGTCAGATGGGTGATGGTCGGATATTCGTAGAGCAGAAGGGGCGGTAATGAGCAGCCGAGCCACTCTTCCACCTCACCGATGATGGCCACCGCATCGCGTGATCCGAACCCGATGTCGGCCAGCGGACGGTCTGGATCCACTTCTTTCTTCTGGAGATTGCAGCGATCGGCCACCCGGCCGATCAGGAATTCACGGATCGTGGACTCGTTCGGCTCATTGCGGTGGGCTTCTGGCATGGTTTCCTCCTGGCTATCGGCTCCCTGACGGTGGGCCGCGCAGCGGATCAATGGTTGTCGTGTGCCTGCGGATGAGATCTGCGTTTCCATGTCCCCGGACGAATGCGCGATCGGGCGCGTACTCCGGATGCCTCATGAGGTGCTCCTACTGCGCGGTCACTCCTGGACGGTGGGCAGCCGGGAGGCGAGGTAGAGCTGCCTGCAGGCGCTGCGGGCGATCTTGCCGCTGGACGTTCGCGGGACGCCGCCCGGCCGGACCAGCACGAAATCATGCACCCACACGTCGTGCAGCGCGCCGACCGCGCCGCGTACGACGTTGCGGACCTCGTCGTGATCCAGCTCACCGATCCGGAACGTGCGGGAGCGTTCGGCGACGACGACAAGGTGCTCGGTGTCCGCTCCGTCGATCGCGAAGGCGGCCACATGGTCGGAGCGAACAGCCGGATGCGCGTCCTGCACCGTTGCCTCGACGTCCTGGGGAAAGTGGTTGCGACCATCGATGATGATCAGATCTTTGATCCGGCCGGCTATGTACAAGTCGCCGTCGTGGATGATGCCGAGGTCGCCGGTGCGCATCCAGGGGCCCGCGGGCAGTCCGCCGGCAGGGTCGGTGAGCCGTCCGCCGAAGATCTCCCGGCTGCGCTCGGGCTTGCGCCAGTAGCCTCGCGCCACGTTGGGACCGTGGAGCCAGATCTCACCGATCCGGTCATCGGGCAGTTCCGCGCAGGTCTCGGGATCGACAATGGCGACGTACTGGCCGGCGGGCCTCCCGCACGAGACCATCCCGACGCCGCGCTCCGTTTCGCAAGGCCGTACCACCGCCTCGCGCAGGCCTATCGGATCGACGCGGAGGATCCGTGGCGGGACGTCCTCACAGGCGGCGGTGACGAACACGGTCGCCTCCGCGAGTCCGTAGCACGGCGTCAGAGCCCCGGGGCGCAGGCCGGTCGCGCTGAAAGTGGAGGCGAAGCGATCCAGTGTGCCCTGTCTGACCGGTTCGGCCCCGTTGAGACACCAGCGCAAGCCCCGCAGATCGAACCCGCTCGTATCTCGCGTACGCGTGAGGCAGTACTCATAGGCGAAGTTGGGGGCGGCGGTCAGGACCTCGTGGTCCCGGCGGTCGGAGATCATCCGCAGCCACCGGGCCGGATGCCTGATGTAGGACGCCGGGTCGGTGAAGTCCACCTGGATGCCGTGTACGATCGGGGCCGCGAGCGTGGCGACCAGCCCCATGTCATGGAAGAGCGGCAGCCAGCTCACAATCGCTACCCGCCTGTGCCGGTCGACGCCGAAACGCGTCCATAATTGCCGCGCGTTGACGGCCAGGTTGTGGTGACTGATCTCGACCCCGGCCGGCTCACGCGTGGAACCCGAGGTGTACTGCAGATAGGCGAGCTCCTCAGGGTCGACCCGCTCCCAGTCCCAGGCGGCAGGCTCGATGGCGTCGGCCGCGACGAGGTCACGCGGCTGCGGCAGGTCGTTGTCGCCGAGGAAGGCGCGTACCTCCGGCAGGATGGCGGACGTACTGACGACGACTGCCGGATCGGCGTCAGCGTAAGCCCCGGCCAGGCGGGCGGAACGACCGGGCAGGTCCGGGGAGAACAACGGCACCGCGATGGTCCGGGCGTACATGGACCCGAGCATCGTGGTCAGATACTCCAGCCCCTGGGGCAGCAGCAACGCGACACGATCGCCGGGCGCGGCGAAGCGTCGTAGCCGAGCGGCCGTCGCGCACGCGCGCAGGTGCGTCTCGGCCCAGGTCAACGTGGTCCTTCGACCATCACGGTGGCTGCCGTAGTTCACGAAAGTGAACGCCGGCGCGTCCGGCCTCTCCTCGGCCCACCTGAGAACCAGATCTGTTAATAACTCTTCGCCCGTGGCATCGATGAAGAGATCACCCAGCGCCATCCCACTCCCCCTTGCCAAAAGTGGTTCGCCTGTGTCGGCTGGCTGCATTCACGCAGCCGCTAATTAAAAGCTGGAATTCACCCTCAGCTCTTTATCGAGAGCATAGGGTGATTCCGACTGGCCCGATGGATATATTTTCCATCCCCGCATCATACGGCGCCATAACGTGATATTTCTTGAGAAATTACCGTGGGCAGCTTTGATGACTTGGTGAGATAAACCCGGAATGCTGCTGTTAACCCTTATGCAGGATGATGAGCGCAAAAAGTCGCCGCTGGAATACAAGTATTCCCGCTGGACCGGATGGAAAGGATCACTATGGCGCGTGAGTCGGACGAGGTACGTTCGGGGACGCTCCCGCAGGCTACGGGCGGCAGGAGGATCGCCTGGGCGGCGGTGCCGGAGGCGGTAACGGCCGGGATCGAGCGGCTGCTCGGCGCCAGGGTGGTCGGCGCGGTCAGTCAGCCGGGTGGGTTCTCCGAGGGCTTGGCCGCGCGCGTGCGGCTGGCGAGTGGCGGGGGCGCGTTCGTGAAGGCGGCGAGCACGTTGACGGCGCCGGCGGTGGCGGCCTTCCACCGCAGGGAGATCGCGATCTCACGGCGGCTTCCCCGGACGGTGCCGGCGCCGCGGTTGCTGGACGCCTATGACGACGGCGACTGGGTCGCGCTGATATTCGAGGAGATCCCGGGACGGCTGCCCGCCCAGCCGTGGCGGCGTGACGAACTCGAGCGCGTCCTGACGGCTGTCACCGACATGGTGCGGGCCTTGACCCCGTCGCCGGTGGACGGAGCGCTCCTGGGCGGGCCTCGGCTGGGGGGCTGGGCGGCACTGGCGAACAGCGCCGGAATCGAGAGCGGCGTCGTCAAGAAGCTCGAAGCGCTTTCGCCGTGGGCGGCCCGCCACCTTGACGAACTCGCCGCACTTGAGGAGAGCGCCGCACCTGCTCTGGCCGGTCAGACGCTCCTGCACGGGGACCTGTATCCGTTCAACATCCTGCTGACCGCGCAGGACGTCTTCGTCGTCGACTGGCCGCACGCGTGGGTCGGGGCCGGTCACTGCGACGTGGTGACGCTCCTGGCGAGCGTGTCGCTCAGCGGGATGGATCCGCAGCCGATCGCCGAGAGCCATCCGCTGACCCACGACCTCGATCCGGCTCAGATCGATGCGGTGCTGGCGACGCACTCCGGGTTCCTGCTCCGGATCGCCGCCTCAGCCGGGGCAGAGGCCGATCGCCACCTGGTGGACATGATGGTCGCGCTGGGCCTGGCCTCTCTGCGCTGGCTGAGGGACCGTCTCTGAAGCGGCGCGGCGGGCGGATGGATGAAGCTCGGCTATCAGCGGGCAGGCTCCTACGGATCAACCAGCCCCTAGGATTGGGGCATGGCTGCTGCACGAGGGCTATATGCGAAGGGCGTCGTCAAGCGGGCAGAGATCTTGGAGACGGCGCTCCAGGTCGTCGCGGAGGAGGGCTACAGCGGGGCTACCGTGAAGCAGATCGCCGACGCCGTGGGGCTCAGCCAGACCGGCATGCTGCATTACTTCGGTTCCAAGGACGCGCTGTTCCGCGAGATCCTCCGACGCCGTGACGAGATCAACTACGCTTCGTTCGGCGATCCCGACCACCCGCCGGCCGAGCCGATCAACCACTTCGTCGACTTGATCCGCCACAACGCCATGGTCCCCGGACTCGTCCAGCTGTACTCGCGGCTCTCCAACGAGTCGGCCGAACCCGCGCATCCGTCACACGATTACTTCCAGGAGCGCTACGAACTCTCGCGGCAGATCGGCCGCACTGTCCTGGAGCGGTTGCAGGCGGACGACCGCATCCCGCCGGACCTCGATCCGGCCCAACTCGCCGTGCTGCTGGCAGCACTCTCCGACGGGTTGCAGACGCAGTGGATGTACGACCAATCGCTCGATATGGCCGCGCACATCGAATACTTCCTGCGGCTCATCGGGCTCCAGCCGGAGGCGTCCCCGCCCCCGGCTGAGTCGAAGGGCCGCTCAGGCGATGGCCGCCGTAGATCCCGGGCGCCCCGCCGCTGACGTCGAAAGAGTCCACGCCGACCCGCCGAGGCGGTTCAGGCCAGGCGTCCGGCGAAGCGGTGCGTGCCGCGACCGACTCGGAACACGCTGTACTTCATCCCGCCGAACTCCCGGTCGCCGACGAAGACACCGTCCTGCGGCATGGCCACCGGCTCACCGGCCCGCGGACACCACACCTCCGCCACGGTGTTGGACGGAACGGTCACCGCGAGAGCGACTCGCTCCTCGTCGCCGCGCCGCCACTCCGAGCTCACCACGCCGCGCGGCGTGCGGAGTTCGGCCGCGACGAAGTCGAGGCGGCCGGTCTCCGCCGGATCCTCGGGTGATGTCGGCACGGTGCGGGAGTAGTCGTCCCCCATCGGGATACGCGGCCGGACACGGACGGTCGCGTAACCGGGCGACGTCGGGGTGATCCCCGCCAGTTCCTGGTAGAACCAGGTGGCGACGTTGCTCCGGTAGTGGTGGTTCAACGACCCCCCGGTCCAGGCCTCCCACAGCGACGTCGCGCCATGGGCGATCTGATCGGCGAAGCCGGGCGCCTCTCGAACGGTGACGGTCCGCATGAGCAGGTCGGTGTACCCGAACTCCTCCAGGACGTTGAACAGGTAACGCGCTCCGAAAACACCGGACTGGAAATGATGCCCGGCGTCGCGAATCGAGGCGGCGACCGCCTCCGCGACCGAGCGCCGGTTCTCGGCGAGCGTCCCGCCCTCCGCGAGATGCCGGGGATCGTCCGCCGGCAGATCCGTGCCCGGCACCAGGTCGAACTCGAGCGCCATGACGTTCTCGCTCTCCAGTTGCCCGCCGACGAAATGCCGCGCGTCGGGATCCCAGTAGCGGCGGACGAAGGCTCGTCGGAGATCCCCGGCGAGCCGGAGACAGTCCTCGGCGGCGGGCTCGCCGAGCATCTTTCCGACGCGATGCAGATAATCGGCGAAGTGGACGTAGAACTGCAGGCTGATCACGGCGTTCGACCCGGCGTCGCCGGCCGCGGAGTATTCACCGAGGGCCGCCTCGAACACGAACTCGTGCTCCGCGAGGAACAGTGTCGCGTAGTAGTCGAGCAGGCGAAGCTGTGTCGGCCACAGCTCGGCGAGGATCGACGGGTCACCTGAGTAGAGGTACAGCTCCCACGGGATGACGAGGAGCGCCGCGTCCCAGGCGGGAACCGCCGACCAGCACGCGTTCCATCCGGGCGTGCGGTCGTAGCCATATCCGCCCCTGACGGCGGGGAGGATCATCGGCAGCTGCCCGCTGTCGGCCATGGCGTCGGGGAAGTCGCGCAGGTACTTGGTGAACAGCGGCACCGTGCCCCAGGTCAGGAGCTGGGACTCGGAGCTCGCCATGGCGTCGCCGGACCAGCCGTTCTTCTCCCGCGACGGGGTGTCCGTCGGCTTGTGGATGAGGTTGTTCTGCTCGGCCCATTCGAGGTTGTCGCGGATGCGATTGAGCAGGGGACTGTCACTGCGGAAGGATCCGTTCCGCGGGAAGCCGCTGCGCGCCACCTCGACGCGGAACGCGGCGGCGACCTCGGCGGGCCCGGCGTCCGGGACGGCGAGGCCGAAGTTGCGGACCTCGAGATAACGCAAGCCCCAATGGGTGAGGCGCGGCGTCCAGGCCTGCTCGGGCGAGGCGCCCAGGGTGTAGTAGTCCGTCTGGAGGTCCGCGTCGTGGAATGAGTTCTCGTGCTCGACGCTCCACGGGTCGTCGGCTGTTCCGCTCCCCTGGACGGCATTCCCACCCCGGAAGCGGATCGTGGCACCGGCCGCCTCCGCGAGCACGTCCCGGAGGCCGAGCGATGGGAATCCCGTCAGGATCTGGCCGAAGTCGACTACCCAGACGCCCGATCCGGGGGCTGTCTCGAAGATGTCGGTAGGTTCCCGGGTCTCGAGCACGACGACGGGTTCGTTCTCGTGCGCCCGCAGTCGCGCCGCAACGAAGCCCGGCGGCTCCGACACCGGCGGAAGGGGCCCGTGGTGCCCCCCTTCAGGAGCGCTTCCCGGACGCGCCATGACGGTGGCGGGACTCCAGCGCCCGTGATCTCTTCCCAAACGCCAATCGCGGAGTTGCTCGGCGACGCGGGCGTCGTACTTCTCGCCCGAGTAGACCGAGTCCAAGCGGGTGGGCCCGTCGATGGTCTCCCAATCGGGTCCCGTGACGACGACCTTTCTGGTGCCATCCGCGAAGTCGAGCTCGAGCTTGGCCAGCAGCCGTGGTGCGCCGTGGTAGTTCGCCAGGTTCCAATACCACTCGGTCGGGGTGACGACTCCGTACCATCCGCGTCCGAGTTCGGCGGCGAGGACGATCTCGGCTCCGCGGGGGATCAGGTCGGTGACGTCGAAGGTGTCGTACAGGACCGTGCGGTCGAAGCTCGTATGGTCCGGGAGGAGCCGCGGTACGGCCCGATCGGTCGTTCCGGTGAGGTCCGGGACGGTGAGGGGGCGACCGCCGATGGTGAACTCGTGCTGTCCTGCCGCAGTCACATAGAGGCGCGCCCGGGTGAGGGGAACGTCAGGGATGCGCACGGTGGTGCGCACCAGCGGAGCGGGATTGGCGATGGGCAGCATCGCGTTCGTGTCCGCGATCGCGAGACCGGACAGACTCGGGAGGCCCCCCTCGAACGGATTGGCCCCACGGGTGAGATCGAGCACGAGTTCCCGCTGCCGCGGCGAGCGAACGATGACCGAGCGGATGAGTGCGGACGACCCGCGGCCGAATCCGATGGACCCGTGGCCGCGTACTTCGTCGCCGTGGAGCTCGCGGCGGTCCACCAGGTGCCTGTTGACCCGAGTCTCGATCACGTTCCCCGATGCCGTCACCGACAGTCGGTGTTCCTTTGTCCAGGTGTCCGGACCGAGCCCGCACGCGGGCGGGATGTCCACGTCACTCAGGTCGATCGTCCGCGTTCCCGATTCGACCGGATTGACCGCGCTCTGCGGGTCGTAGTAGTTCCGGCCCCATTCCACGGTCGGCTCACCACCGGGCACGCCGGTGTTGCCCGCGTAGTGCTGGGTCGCCATGGCCAGGCGCATACGCGTCGTCCCCGAGGCGGGCTCGCCGGCGCGGACATCGCGGTGGAGGGGATCCGCGATGATCGTCGGGGTCGCGCTCCTGTCGATCGGCGTGCCGGCCGGCGCGGGAACCGCCGGCTCGAAGGAGATGATCGTCCCGCCGTGTGCGTGCGTGACGCTCCTGATCTCGACGTCTTCCTCCCCCACCCGCAGCGGCTCGCCGGGATGAATACCCGGCTGGGTCGCGGTAAAGGCGAGTCCCGGACCGAAGGTCAGCCGCACCTGGGTGGCGACCCGCGTGACGCCGACGCTCGTCACCTCGGTGTCGACGCGGTCGGGCCCCGTCCCGATGAAGATCCGGTCGCCGGCCGAGAGGCCGGCCGTGTTGTCGACGTACAGCTCCTTGGTGCCCTGTGCGGCCGCGGCCGCCATCGCCGAATCGAGCCGTGGTGCCAGACCGAGAGTCCAGGACAGCGCCTCACCCCAGGTCTTGCCGATCGGTTCGGCCCGGAAGAGGAAGGTGAGTCCAGCGACCGGGTCGTCTCCACCGCGGAAGTCGATCGCCGCTTCGAAGTCGCTCCAATCGTGATCCTGCGGCTGCCGGCCGCCGATCCACCGCGCGCTCTCCCAGTCCTCGGCGTCGAGCAGTCCGGTCTCCCAACGCGACCAATCGCTCCACGCGAGGACCGCGCCAGAGTCGTCCCACACCCGTACCCGCCAGTGGTAGACGGTGGCGGATCGCAGGGCCGGACCCTCGTAGGGGATCGCCACGCTGTCGCCACCCGTCACGCGCCCGGTGGTCCAGACGTCTCCTGCTCCGGGAGCCGTCCCCACCTCGATCTCGTGGGCCGACTGAACCCTCACCTGCGGGTCCCAGCTGAAGCGGGGACGGGTTTCGATGCCGAGCGGGGACACCCGCCCGTTCACCCGTAGATCGCGCGGCGCAGGGACAGCGCTGTTCATAGAGGTCCTCCTTACTGGTCGCCAGGGGGCAACTCGAAAACAGTACGACATTACGGTTTTGAGGGTAAGCCGGTTCAACGGCAACGACGACCGCGCGGTTGCGATCCTTCGACGCGATCCTCAGGGACTGCGCCGACCTGGGCATATGGCGAGCTCAGAGCCGTAGCGCCGATACAGCCGCCCCTTTCGAAACGCGCCGGACACCCTCTAGACACCGACAAATACCGAATGTCACACTGTTTTCGGCCGGCTCACCCCCCAGGGGCGGCCACTGTGCACCTGACGTCATTCGCTGAGCGCTCGCGGTCGACCAGGTACAACGACGAGGAGAGTCCGATGACGCAGATGTCCTCAACCGAACCACCCACCAGCGCACCGACCGCGGACATCGCGGAACCCACCGAACCTGGCACGTCCGCCCAGTACCTCCGAGGCAGGCCGCTCCGGCGTTACGGCCTGTGGTACGCCCTCGCCCTGGTGGCCTTCACGGCTCTGTGGGGCGGCGTCTCCCTGCTGATCCCCAATCAGGTACAGCTGCTCGAGTTCGCCCAGTTCTTCACCGGCGCTGATGCGCATATCGACCTGGTCGCGCTCACGCGCCTCAAAGACCAGGTCGCGGCCGGCTCCGTGATCGCCACCCAGGACCAACAGCGTCTGCTGGACATTCTCGCCGGCTTCGACGCCAGCCGGGCTCAGTCGCTCGCGCTGATCACGTCGATCGGCGTCGGCGGCACCATGATCATCCAGCCCATCGTCGGCGTGCTGTCCGATCGGACCCGCTCCCGGTTCGGCCGCCGCGCACCATGGATGATCTTCGGTGCGCTCGTCGGCAGCGCGTTCCTCGTCGGCGTACGCTTCGCCCCGACAGTGGCGATTCTGGCGGTCCTGTGGACGTTCGCGCAGGTGATCATCAACATGGGTCTCGCGCCACTGGGCGCGACGCTCGCGGACCGCGTCCCCGAGAACCAACGCGGCACGATCTCCGCCATCGGTGGATTCGGGGCCTTCGTCGGCGGCGTCCTGGGGAGCGTCTGCGCCGGCATCGCGTTCGCCACTGTGGGACTCAACAGCTACTACGTGTTCGCGGCCACGATCGTGCTCTTCGCCATGATCTTCGTGTTCCGGGTCAAGGACCGTTCGTCCGTGGAGCTCGCCGTTCCGGAGTACCGTTGGTCCGACTTCTTCCGCGGCCTCATTGTCGCGCTGCGCGGGCGCGACTTTCGCTGGGTGTGGGTCGCGCGTATTCTGCTCACTTTCGGCTACGGCGTCTCGACCGCGCTGTCATTCTTCATGCTGCAGAGCTATGTACGTCCCGCGCTGAGCGCCGCCGAGGCCACCGCGCTCGCACCTGTGCTCACGCTCGTCGGAATGCCGGGGACCGTCCTCGCGATCGTGATCGCCGGCCGGCTGTCCGACAAGCTCGGCCGTCGCAAGATCTTCGTGATAGTGGCGTCCGTGCTCATGGCGGTGTCGATGGCCATTCCGCTGGTGTCGACGACCATCCCGGCCCTCATCGCACAGGGCATCCTGGGAGGCATCGCCTTCGGCATCTACATGCCGGTCGATCAGGCCCTGTTGGTGGACGTGCTTCCCGACATGAAGAGCGCGGGCCGGGATCTCGGTATCGCGGGGCTCGCCACCAACCTCGGGCAGGCGCTCGGACCGGTCCTGGCGGGGCAGATCGTCGCCTTGAGCGGTGGTTACACGCTTGTCTGGGTCGCCGCGCTCGTCCTCGTCGCCGTAGCCGCGGTCGCCATCGTTCCGGTACGCGCACGCTGACCCCAGCCACTCCCCCGATCCACCCTCACCCGAGAGTCAAGGAGAACCATGTCCGACGTCGAGAACATCGTTGACGGGCTCACGCTGGAGCAGAAGGCGCGGCTCGGCAGCGGTGCCGACTTCTGGACCACCAAGCAGGTCGACCGCATCCCGTCGATCCTGATGACGGACGGACCTCACGGTCTGCGTAAGCAGGAGGGCGCCACCGACCACCTGGCGCTCTCGGGAAGCCTCCCGGCGACCTGCTTTCCGCCGGCGGTGGCCCTGAGCCAGACCTGGGATCCCTCCCTGGTATTCCGCGTGGGTGAGGCTCTCGGCCGCGAGTGCCAGGCCGCGGGGATTCAGCTGCTGCTGGGGCCGGGTGTGAACATCAAGCGCGACCCGCGAGCAGGGCGGAACTTCGAGTACTTCTCGGAGGATCCCCTCATGTCGGGAATCCTCGGCTCCGCGTGGGTGTCCGGTCTGCAGAGCATGGGTGTGGGCGCGTCGCTCAAGCACTTCGCCGCGAACAACCAGGAGACCGATCGGATGCGCGTCAGCGCCGACATCGATCCGCGCCCGCTCCGTGAGATCTACCTTCGTGCGTTCCAGAAGGTGATCGAGGAGACGCAGCCGTGGACGGTGATGTGCTCGTACAACCGCGTCAACGGCGTGCACGCGTCGCAGAATCGCTGGTTGCTCACGAAGGTTCTGCGCGAGCAGTGGGGGTTCAAGGGATTCGTGGTTTCCGACTGGGGCGCCGTGGCCGATCGGGTGGCGGCGGTTGAAGCCGGCCTCGACCTGCAGATGCCCGGCAACGATGGTTTCGACGACGCCAAGGTGGTCGCCGCGGTGCGCGACGGGAGTCTCGACTCCGTCGTCGTCGCGGAGGCGGCCGCCCGCGTTGCCCGTGTTGTCGGCAAGGCGGTGGCGGCGCGACGCCCGGACACCTCGTGGGAGGCGGATCACCATCATGCCCTCGCCCACGAGGCTGCCTCACGAGCGATCGTGCTGCTCCGCGACGACCAGGGGATCCTTCCCCTCGAGCCTGCCCAGCACCTCGCCGTCATCGGCGAGTTCGCCGCCCGCCCGCGTTACCAGGGCGGGGGCAGCTCGCACGTGAACGCGATCCGCGTCGACGTGGCCCTCGACGAGATCCGCGCTCGTGCCGCTCACAGCGAGGTGTCCTACTCCGCGGGCTTCTCGCCGGACACGCGGGCGGATCCGGCGGCACTGCGGGCAGAGGCGGTGAAGGCGGCAACGGACGCGGACGTGGCTGTCGTCTTCCTGGGCCTGTTCGACAGCCAGGAGAGCGAAGGCGCCGACCGCGCCGACATCGAACTGCCGGCCGATCAGCTCGACCTGCTCGAAGCGGTGGTCGCGGTACAGCCGCGCACCGTCGTGGTGCTCTCGCACGGCGGCGTCGTGCGGCTCGCACCCATCGTCGCCGGGCCGTCGGCGATCCTCGACGGCGCGCTGCTCGGTCAAGCCGGTGGCAGCGCGCTCGCCGACGTCCTGTTCGGCATCGTCAATCCTTCCGGACGCATCACGGAGACCGTGCCCGTTCGGCTCGAGGACGCGCCTTCCTTCACGAACTTCCCCGGCGAGCGGATGCACGTGCGCTACGGCGAGGGAATCCTCGTGGGCTATCGCTGGTACGACGCACGCTCGATCGACGTCACGTTCCCGTTCGGGCACGGCCTTTCCTACACGACCTTCGCGCACGAGTCGCTCGTGCTCGAGGTCGACGGCGACACCGTCAGCGGACGCGTCACCGTCCGCAACACCGGTGAGCGGGCAGGTCGCGAGATCGTCCAGCTTTACGCGTCACGGGATGACTCCGCGGTCGTCCGCGCGCCTCAGTGGCTGGTGGGCTTCGGTGCCATCGACCTCGCACCGGGTCAGTCGGGCGAGGTCGTCATCGCTGTGCCCAAGCGTGAGTTCGAGTACTGGGACGAGGAGCTCCAGCGCTGGATCGTCGAGGACGGCGAATACCGCATCGCGGTGGGCGCGTCGAGCCGGGACATCCGCCTGTCCGGCGTCATCGAACTCCACGGGGAGACCGCGCGATACCGGCTGGGAGAGGAGTCGTCGATCGGCGAGATCCTGCGGGATCCCCTCGCCGGTCCGGCCTTCGGTGAGGTCTTCGCGGCGATGTTCGAGCAGTTCTCGGGCGCTGAAGGCACCGACTTCGGGCCGATGCTGGATTCGCTGCCGTTCGGGCGCTTCCTCAGCACGGTGGGCGCGGCGCTTCCCGCAGGCATGGTGGACGACGTGCTCGCGCGCGCGAACGCCGCCAACGGCTTCTAGAGAGCGGAGATGACGAGAATGGCCAACGACAGCGAGCGCCCATACGTTGCCCTTGCCGAGAGACGGGTGCCGATTCCCCGATCGATCAGCGCCGAGGCTCAGCGCAAGCTGGCCGAGATAGCCGACATGCCGCGCACGTCCTTCCCGGACGCGCAGGACGAAGCCGGCTGGCGGGCCAGTGTCGCAGCCCAGATCGCCAGAGAGCTGTCGGTGCTTCCCCCCGGTAGCGCGCAGAGCATGGCCCCTGCGTATGGGGTGAACCTGACACTCGAGCACGTCGAGCACATCCCCGTCTACGAGGCCACGCCCCACGGGTGGGATGAGAGTGACAAGCGGGTCGTGCTCATGCTGCACGGCGGCGGGTGGATCCAGGGCGGAGGTGAGCTGACCGCGGTGATGACCGTCCTCGAAGCGGCAACGCTCGGACTCCGCGTCCGAGGGGTGGACTACCGTATGGCGCCGGACCACCCCTATCCGGCTCCCCTCGACGACTGTCTCTCGGCCTACCGCGCGCTACTGGCGGAGACGGATCCAGAGCTGATCGCGATCACCGGCACATCCGCGGGCGCGAACCTCGCGGCCGCGACCGTGCTCCGTGCCCGCGACGAGGGGCTGCCTCGGCCGGCCGCGGTAGCACTCTGGTCGCCGTCGGTCGACCTCACGCGCGACGGCGACACCTGGCACACCCTCGACGGTCTGGATCCGATCATCGGGCAGCACATGGGCACCCTGATGGACTACTACGCCCGAGGCCAGGACCCTCTCGACCCCTACCTGTCGCCGGTGTTCGGCGACCTTTCCGGCTTCCCCCCGACGCTCCTCGGGTCCGGCACTCGCGATGGGCTGCTGTCCGACACCGTGCGCTTCCACCGCGCGTTGCGCCGCGCCGGCGTGGACGCCGGCCTTCATGTGCACGAAGCCATGACGCACTCCGCCTTCTTCGGGGGCGCCCCTGAGGAGGCCGAGGTGGGTGCCGAGGTCAAGGCGTTCCTCCACGAACGCCTGCGGACCAGTAAGGAGAGCGACGGTGTCTGACCCGACGGCAGCTCGTTCGCGCGGCAGCGCCGTACGCACGGTCGACAGGACGGTCAGGGGCCGGGGCGGACAGATTCCGATCCGCGACTACCTTCCGGAGGACGCACGAGACGGCGCCGCGGCATTGATGTGGATCCACGGCGGCGGATGGATGTCCGGTGGTCTCGACCAGAAAGAGTCGCACGCGGTCGCGAAGGCGATGGCGAGCACCGGCCGGCCTGTGCGCACTGTCGACTACCGGCTAGCACCGGCACTCGGATTGCGTGCCCTCTCGGCTCGCTCGCCTCTCGTACTCCAACCGTCGGAGAACCGTTTTCCTGCCGCGTCGGACGACGTGGTCTCCGTCATCGCCGACTGGGCGGAGACAGGGGACGGCCGGCTGTTCATCGGTGGGGCGAGTGCCGGAGCCAACCTCGCCGTGAAAGCGGCTGTCGCCCTGCGGCAGGAAACCGACATGCAGCCGTTGGGGCTCGCGCTCGCGTACGGCGGATTCCATTCCGCGCTGCCCCCGCTCCCCGAGTCGGTGCGCTCGCGGCTGACCGGAGTCGCCGGGCTGATCGCCTTCACGCCGGCGTCCTACGACCGGATGGCGCTCAACTACGTCGGTGACCAGCGACTGTTGCCGGAGGCCTTCCCGACCGGAGCCGATCTCGCGGGACTTCCGCCGGCGCTCGTGATGGACGCCGACCGAGACAGTCTTCGCGCCTCTGGCGATCAGTTCGCGTCCGACCTGCGGGCAGTTGGCTCCGCGGTCGACTACGTGATCATCGAGAAGACCCTGCACGGATTCCTCAACATGCACCGCAGCCGCGGCTTCCGCCGAGGTATCGAGACGATGAGCCGGTGGCTCGACGCTCATGACTGACCGGCCGAAGGCCGTCCCCGTCGATCGAAGCGAAAGAGATGACCATGAACCGCATGCCGCCCGGTTTCCTCTGGGGCGCGTCCACCGCGCCGCACCAGATCGAAGGCAACAACGTCAACAGTGACTGGTGGTCGCGAGAGCAGGTGACTCCCGGCATGGCGCTCAGCGGGGACGCGCTCGACAGCTACCACCGGTATGGCGAGGACATGCGGCTGCTGGCTGAAGCCGGCTTGACCGCCTACCGTTTCGGGATCGAGTGGGCGCGCATCGAACCGATCCCCGGCCACTTCTCGAAGGCGGAGCTCGCGCACTACCGTCACATGATCGATACGGCCCTGGGACTGGGGCTCACGCCCGTCGTGACGCTGCACCACTTCTCCAGCCCGCAGTGGTTCGCCGATGAGGGCTCGTGGATGGTCGAGCGGGCGATCGACCGCTTCGCGAGCTACGTCACCGCGGCGACGTCCATCCTCGAGGGGGTCGAGTGGGTCTGCACCATCAATGAGCCCAACATGCTGGCGATGATGGGCACGATGATGAAAGCCGCAGAGTCGGGCGACTCGGACTGGCAGAGCCCAACCATCGAAGGCGACGTGCAGATGGTGCTGCCCGCTCCCGACGCTGAGATCGGACGCCGTCTCGCGCGCGCCCACGACGCGGCGCGTGAGATTCTCAAGGAGAGGACCAACGCCAAGGTCGGCTGGACGATCGCCAACCAGGCGCTCACCGCGAAGCCGGAGAACGAGGCGAGGCTCCTGGAGGAGCGCTACGTCCGGGAAGACCTGTACCTCGAGGCCGCGCGCCAGGACGACTTCATCGGAGTCCAGTCCTATTCCACGCAGGAGGTTGACGAGAACGGTCCCGTGCCGCACGCGCCGCATCCCGACAACACCCTCGTCGGAACCGCGTACCGGCCGGACTCCCTGGGGATGGCGGTGCGCCACTCGTGGGACGTCACAGGTGGCGTCCCGGTTCTCGTGACCGAGAACGGCATCGCCACCCATGACGACACTCGACGTATCGCGTACACGACCGAGGCCCTGCAGCACCTGTCCGCTGCCATGGATGACGGAGTCGATGTCCGTGGATACCTGCACTGGACCGCGCTCGACAACTTCGAGTGGGGTCACTGGGAACCGACGTTCGGGCTCATCGCGGTCGACAGGGAGACCTTCGAGCGGCAGCCGAAGCCGAGTCTGGCCTGGCTCGGCGGCGTCGCGCGGTCAGGAGAGGTGCCGACGTCATGACAGAACGGAACGCCGAGTACGGGCTGAGTCCCGAAGCTCAGGCGTGGTCAGAGATGCTGAAGTCGCTCCCGCAAGCGCCCTCGCCAGAACCGGACGATCTCGAGGCATGGCGTGCCGTCGTCGCGGCCGGCTCGGCACCGGAGCACGCGGACGCCATCGCGCTCGCGACCACGGGCGCTGTGGCCACCGGCGTCGCGGTCAAGGTCGACGTCGTGGACCTGGCGAACTCGCTCGTCTACGTCGGCACTCCGGAAGGCATCGCGCCTGATGATCGGCGAGTCCTTCTCAGCGTGCACGGCGGGGCGTTCACGACGGGAGGGGGAGCGGCGACGAGAGCGGCGACGCGATTCGTCGCGGGCGCCTACGGAGTCATCGTGTGGAGCGTCGACTATCGAATGCCTCCCGACCACCCCTATCCCGCAGCACTGGATGATTGCCTCGATGCGTATCGAGCCCTCCTCGACAGCCACGATCCGGCTTCCATCGCGATCAGCGGATTGTCTGCCGGTGGAAATCTCGTAGCCGCCCTTCTTCTCCGGCTTCGGGAGGAGGGGCTGCCGATGCCCTGTGCGGTCGTGCTGAACTCACCCCTGGTCGACCTCACCCTGTCCGGCGACACCATCGTCAACAACGCCTTCGGCGAAGGTGCCGGGCTCACGAACAGCATGAAACTGTACGCGGGCGACCACGACCTCATGGATCCACGTCTCTCGCCGCTCTTTGGACAGATCGGCGACGACTGGCCGCCCACGATCATGTTCAGCGGCACCCGCGACTTCCTGCTCTCGGACACCGTTCGCATGCACCGCAAACTGCTGGCGGCCGGTGTCCAGGCCCAGCTGCACGTCTTCGACGCGGCGCCGCACGGGATGTTCGGCGGCAATGCCCCAGAAGACCGCCTCCTCGTCGCCCAAGCCCGGCGGTTCCTTGAGGCGGCGTGGAACGACGGGGCTGCGACGTAGGCTCCGCGTACGGCCCGGCTCAGGCACCCACCGCCACACCGTCGACGTGGCCTGCTGATCAGCGTGGGCGGCTGAGAGCGGCCTCGGCCAGATCCGTCCATGTCTCGGCCGAGGAGTGGGGCACGACCACCCAGTCCTTTATCGCCCTGCCCTGCCCCGAGGGGTCGAACAGAGACGCCCCGGGCAGTTCGAGCGCAGCCCTGTGCTCGGGGGTATCCCTGACCAGCCGGAACACCATCGCGCCGTCGCGCTGCAGGCTCGCGAACACCTTCCCCACCTGATCTTTGAGCGCGGGACTCCCCATCATGCTGGAGCGAAATTCATCATACGAATAACATATTCGCACGTGAGTATGCTGGTCCTGTGAGAATCCCCTTGGAGGCGCAGTGACCGCCGAGTCATGGACGCCCCAGCCTGGCCTGACAGCAGACGCGCCCGGCACCTCGCTGGGCCCGATAGAGCGGCGCCGCTCACGTCGCCTGGGAGACACCGTCGTCGCCCACTTGGTCGACCGGATCGTGTCCGAGGTCTATCCGGTGGGCGCGGTCCTGCCCACAGAGCCTGAGTTGTGCGCGGAGTTCGGGGTCTCCCGTACGGTGGTTCGAGAGTCGATCAAGCTGTTGGAGGAGAAAGGCCTGGTCAAGGCCACCCCGGGCCGAGGAACCTGTGTCCTGCGGCCGATCGGCTGGAATCTTCTCGACCCGGTCGTCCTGGAAGCGCAGATCCGTCATGACAGTGATCTGGCCGTCCTGGACGACCTCGTCAACGTCCGGGCGGCGCTCGAATGCGACATGGCAGCCCAGTGCGCCCGAGTGATCACACCAGACCAGGCCGAGGCGTTGACCAGGCAGGTGACCGTACTCGCGGAGACCTTGAGCGATCCGATCCGCTACGCGGCCGAGGACGTGATCTTCCATGAGATGATCATGATTGCGTCCAGCAATCGTCTCGGGCACGCGATCATCCACAGCATTCACGGCAAGGCGAGGCTGTCCAGTCGCTACAACGGCGCTCCGAGCACCGCCGACTTCGCGCAGTCGCTGGCCGAGCACCAGCAGATCGAGGCGATGATCCTCCGAGGGGATGGCCAAGGGGCCGCCGCCGCGATGCGGGTTCACATACTCGGCTCATGGGCCAAGCGCCGCCGGGGCGTCCACGACGCACTCGGCCGCAAAGCTGGCTCGTAAGCCCCACGCGCGATGTCCGGCCGTCGCCTGTCTCAATGACGTTCCACCCCACCGCCGGTCGGGCCACCGTCGCCGTTCCCGAGGATGCCCTGTGGCGGGCGGAAGTCCAGCTCGCTCGCCCACCACAGGACCTTGATCAAGGAGTGATCTTCATGCCGCTGAATTCGGCGAGGCCGGGCTTGCCGACGTCATGCGAGGTGTGCAGCACTCCGGCGTCGAGGAGTTGTTCCCCGCCGGCGAGGGGGGCCGCGGCGCCGATCTGGATCCAGGTGGTGCCGTTGGTGGAATAGTAACCGGCGACCTGGTCACCCGTTCGCGACAGCTTGAGCCAGACCGGCGCCTTGACGCCCGGCTGCTGGCTCTGCGCGTCGAGCAGGCCGTCCCCGTCGGTGTCACGGGCGAAGACGACCCCGTTGGAGGGGGTCACGACGACGGCGGCGTACCCCAGCGACGTACGGGCACCGGTCAGATCGTCGCGGACGACGACGCCGGACTTGGTCCAGGGGTTGCTCTCGTCCTGCCGGTCGACCCGGGTGGTGACGTCCCCATCCGCGTCGATCGCGTCCTTCTGGTAGATCGTTCCGTACTCGTCATCGTGCTGCCCGCCGAATCCCCAGACGTCGGCGCCCGCCGCGGCGATGGCCAGCCGGTCCGCGGACTGGCCGAACGTCGCGGGCACCGAGCCGAAGGTGACCCACGGGGACGTCACCGCCGACCCGGTGAGGTAGGTGCCGCCCGCGGTGAGCTCGCGTTCCTGGCTCTCGTCGCGGAAGGTCGCCTTGACGGAGATGGTCCGGCTCGTGATCGGTGACCCGTTGGATGCCGCAGAGTTCCTGAGTTTCCAGACACCCTTGGTAGAGGTGCCGCCGGGCACCGAATGCTCGGCACGCTGAAGCCGTTCGACCTTGGAGCCGTCGTCGGTCTGGATGAGGAGGTCCAGGTTCCGCAACCGGGCTTGGCCGACGTTCGTGATCGTCGCGGTGACCGTCATCGTTCCGTCGGTCAGCGGTGCGGCGGTGACGGCCAGGTGGCCGCTGCTCGGGTGGGAGACGCCGGGCTCGCCGCGGCGCTCGACCGGCAGACCCGCCTCGTAGATCACCTTGTAGGCGGCGAGCGGCCACTCCTTCGAGGGGACGTAGACGTTGCCGGTGACCACGTCGCCTCGTTGCCCGTTGACGGCGTTCGTGTTCGTCGAGTTGGTCCAGTTGCCCGTCACGGTGTTGTTACCGGTCAGGTGCGGTCCCTGGTTCTCGGTGAGCCACTGGATACTGTTCAGCTGCTCGAAAACGTTGTCGCGGAAGGTGCCGAAACGTGTGCCTTCGTCGGCGTAGACACCGTAGAACGGGTTGCCGTAGGTGTAGTTGCGCTCCCACACCGTGCCCGGGTTCGCGGAAAGGTTGTAGAAAGCGCCACCGTCGGTGTGCATCCGCATGATGTCGTGCACCAGGTTGCCCACGATCCGGTTGTTCTTCAGGGTGGTGGGGGTGGCGTACTTCGGCTGGTACTTGTAGAGGCCGCGCCTCACATACTCAGGGCTCCCTCCCGCGTCGTTGGTGCCCCATCCGTAACCGGCGTTGATGCCCGAGTACGGAAGGGTGTGCACCTCGTTGTGGGAGATGACGGCGTTCTCGGGATAGGTCGTCAGGATTGCCACACCCGCGGTGTAGGTCTTCGCGACGTCGTGTACGAGGTTTCCGCTGATGTCGATGTCCTTGACGATCATGCGAGGGTCGCTCGGGTGGTGCGCGTCGGCCTGGATTCCGCCGACGGTGATGCCGTTGCCCGCGATCTGGGTGAATGCGGAGTCCCGGATCGCGATCCGCTGGGTTCCCAGCCCGACTCCCGAGGCGTGGGCGTTGGCGTCGTTGCCGACCCCGACGCCCACCGAACCCAGGTCGGAGTAGGTGTTCCTCGTGAGAGTGATGTTCTGGGCCGCGGACACCTGCACCGCGGCCGGCATCTGGTGCCAGTGCGGGCGGCTTGCTTCGAACTCCGGGTAGACGGTGTCGTCACCGATGAAGGCGCCGGTCTGCTGATCGGTATAGCCGTACCGCGTGCTGGGCAGCCGCCAGGTGGTGTGGGAGAACTGGATGCCCTCGAAGGTGATGTCACGCGCCGGTGCGTCGTAGGTGCCGCCGATCTGGAGCAGGGACTCCAGCCGGGGCAGTTCGACGTCGGCCTTCCTCACGTCCTGCCCGTCCAGCGGCTTGTAGAACATCTTCTTCGCCGCCTCGTCCAGATACCACTCGCCGGGCTCGTCGAGCAGCGCGAGCGCGTTCTCGACATAGAACCCGCCCTCGTGGAAGGGAGCGCCCAGGTGATCCCAGCCGAAGGTGTTGTTCCGCCAGGCAGGCTGCTCCATCCGTATCAGATCGCCGTCGACGCTCTGGATGGGCGAGTACCGGTCGGTGAAGGAGTTGATCCCACGGATTTCGGCCTTGTCGATACCCGGTAGCCGCAGCAGCCAGGCCGCGCGGGAGTTCGCGATCGTGTAGCCGTCAGGGGTGATCTTCAGATCGTCGCGGTTGATCGCGGTACGTGCTCGCGGCGCCATCTTGCCGTCGACGTAGAGCTGACGGGTGGCCGCATCGGCCGGCACCGGAGCGGACCAGATGTTCTTGCTCGCGTCGGCCTGCTGCCAGCCGGTCACCGGCCGGCCGCCGGAGATGACGGGATGGGCTTTCCGGTCAGCCTGCCAGATGACCTTGTGCCCGTTGGTCCCGGAGTCCTCGCTGGTCAACACCAGCGGGTTGGCGACCCGGTAAATGCCAGCAGTCAGAGTGACGACGATATCGCCCCGCATGTCGTCGTTCAGGGCCCGGACGGCGTCCCGGGCCTTCTGCGGCGTGGCGAACGGGCGGCCACGCGTCCCCGGGCTGGCATCGTCACCGGCCGGTGACACATATACGTGAGTCGTCGGCGACGCCGATGCCGGCGTCGGGGCGATGAACGAGGCGGCGGCCACCAGCGCGGGCACCACGTAACGCCAGGCCCTTCGTGATGTTCCCGACCTGCACCGTTGATCATCCTCAGCGAGTGTCACGGCAATCCTCTCAGCGTCACGAGGTTGGGGGGGCGGGGCGCCACAGAGGCATCGATTCCATCAGCGGCCCCAGAGACGTAACGTGCACGTAACGTAATTCGTATTATGTTTGCTGTCAATGCCGACCCCCTTCCACAGCCCGCGAATCCGCGCAGACCTGTTAAGACTGATGTCCCCGCAAGGAGTCCTCGTCCGCCACCTCGTTGTGCTGGAATCCGGATCGTGCCTTGATGCCGGGGAGGAGTCGCTCAGCGGGCCCGTAGTCTTCGGCCGGGTGGAAGAACAGGCGGGACACGGAGCTGAGATCGCGGAGTCGTGTCTCGTACTGCTCGAGCGCGTCCTCTCGTTCTCGGGCGCTGAGACGGCGCGGCATGTAGGTGACGAATGGTGTGAGGATGTCGAACCCGCTGTAGCGGAGCAGGCCGTTGTGGACGGGCCAGAGGACGTCGAGCAAGGCCCCGTCGATTCCGTCGGGTGCGTACGTCTCGGCGGAGGTCCCCGTGGTGACCGAGACCATGGCGAGCTTGCCGCGCATCAGGCCGGTGTCGTACTTGCGGCCGGGCAGGTAGGCGAAGCCGCGGGTGAACACTCGGTCGGCCCAGCCCTTGAGGATCGCGGGCATGCCGAACCACCACATCGGGAACTGCAGGATGAGCAGGTCGGCTTGGTGCAGCTTCGCCTGTTCGGCCCGGATGTCGGCGGCTATCGTGCCGCGCTCGTGCGCGTGGGTCTGTTCGTGGTCGATGCGCAGGTAGTCGGGGTCGGCGTGATCGCCGGTGAAGTCATCGGCGTCGGCGACTGCTTTGAAGCGCATCGCGTAGAGGTCGCTGACCTCCACGGTGTGCCCCTCGGCGCCGAGAACCTCGGCGGCGCGGCGAGTGAGCGCGGCATTGAACGATCGCGGCTCGGGGTGTGCGTGGACGATGAAGACCTTCATGGTGTCCTATGCCGGGGTCTGTCGTGCCATCAGTACGACGGCGGCGTCGTCGCGGGTGTCGAAGTAGACGAATCCGGAGCCGTTGTCGCGCTGTCCGCGCATGCTGACGGTGAGGCCGAGGGCGGTCGCGTCGGACACCGCGGCGTCAAGGTCGTACTCGAATCCGATGTGGAAGACGCCCTCGCCGTGGGTGTCGAGGAAGCGGCGCTGCGGGCAGTCGAGCGCCGGCGGCTGGCAGAGCTGGAGTTGCACGTTGTCGAGATCGGCGAACTTGTAGCGCAGGGCGCGGAAGGCGTCCGGGTTCGAGACCGACAGTCTGGTGAAGCCGGTCAACGGCGGATAGTCGTTCCATGGCCCGATGCCGATCGACTCGTAGTAGGCGACGCTCTTGTCGAGGTCGTGGACGACGAGGCAGAAGTGGTGCAGGGTTCGGAACGGTGTCTTCACGGGAGAACCTCCATTGACGATGCTCATGCGGAGACTGCTGCCAGGGTGCCCAGAACGCGTTCGTTGAATCCGTCCATGTCCAGGGTCCGGCTGCTGACGGGCGCGAGGTCGTAGGTCGGCGGCGCGGTGTCGATGACGTGGTCCAGGGCTTGCCGGACTCTCGTGTGCAGGTCGAGCGCGGCGAGGTCGGGACACCAGGCGAACAGATCGGCGAGGGCCAGCCAGGCGCCGGTGGGGTTCGAACGACGGCTGCCCGTCCGGTGCGGCGACGAGCCGTGCGCGGGCTCGAACAGAGCGGTCGCACCGTGTCCAGCGGGACGCTCGGGGTTGATGGTGGCTGATCCGCACAGGGCCGGCGACCCGGCGCGGGCACAGACTATGTCGGACAGAATGTCGCCGAAGAGGCCCTCGGTGACGATCACCGCGGGCAGCTCCGCGTACTTGACCAGTTCGTAGGCGGCTCGGTCGACGTTGACATCGTCGAACCGCACCGCGGCGGCGTGTGCGGCGCGGCGCCACAGCCGGGAGGTGGCGAACACGCTGGCCTTGTCGACGCTGATGGCTCGGCGTCCCGGATGGCGCAGGGCGTGGTCGGCCGCGATGTCGAAGACCTCCCGTACACGTGCGGGGTCGAGCACGAGCCGGTCCTCCGCGGGGCGGACGCCGTCGCTCTCGACGCGTCGCTCGGGGCCGGCATAGGCGCCTCCGGTGATGTTGCGGACGATGATCACGTCCTCCTCCCCCGGTACGCGGACTGTTCGCACGCTGATCCGGAGGTCGAACAGGTGCCGCAGTTCGATCAGCGCCGCTTCCGGGTTCGGGCACTGTTCGGCGGTGATCCCGGGATGGGTGCCGACCGCGCCGGACAGGATGACGTCGGCGTCGCGGCAGGCCTGAACGGTCGCCGCAGGAAGGATCGATCCCGTCTGGGCCCATCCCGTGCTCCCGTAAGGCCACGGACCGGTGAGACGGACCGGGACACCGTCCTGCTCGAGCTGCCGGAGAAAGGCGATGGGGCCGTCGAGGATCTCGGCGCCGATGCCGTCGCCGGGCAGGAGTGCGATGGTGGTCATGGCAGCAGCAGGCTCCGTGTCTGGGTGGTCATGATCGCGGCGGCTCGGGCCGGGCCGACATGTCGCTGCAGCTTGTGCAGCCACGGGGCGACGGCCGCAGCCGGTGGTGGATGGTCGGCATGACCCAGGTCGCCGCCGAACACGAGCAGTGACCTGGGATAGGTGCGGGTGAGGGTGAGACTGGCTTGTGCCGGGCCGCCGAGCAGGTCTGGAAGGATGCCGAGCTCGAGGTAGGCCCCGACGTCTCGAAGCGCGCGGGCCGCCTCGTCGTTCCAGTGGAGGAAGGCCATTTTCGGGTGGTTGACCAGCAGTCTGCGCACGCCCCGTCGGCGCGCCTGAGTGAACAGCACGACAGTCTCGTGCGCGGACAAGTGCCCGCTGGCCAGGAGCAGGTCGTGGTCGGCGACGACGTCGAGGACATCGAACCACTCCGGTCGCAGGGCCCCGTCATCGCCGATGACATCGACGGGGCGCAGTTCGAAGCCGCGGTGCACGGACAGTTCCGGGGAGGAGGCTCCTGCCTTGTGGGTGCGCGCGGAGACGGTCGGCATCCAGACGACCCTGCCGCCGAGGCGCGCGGCGACCTCGACGGCGTCCGGGTTGGCGCCGCCGACCGGGCTGTTGAGGACCACGCCGCCGTAGACGCCGTCACCGGCGGCCGCGGCACGCTCGACGGTGCTGCCCTCGTGGGCTTTGAGTACCACGGTGGTGAAGCCGGCGGCGCGTTCCGCCGCCAGGGTGGCGCGGTCGTCGCCGTGGCGGGGCAGCAGGCTGGGTGAGGCGTGCGCGTGCAGGTCGGCCATGTCCGCGGCCCACTCCGGGAGCTCGTCCAGCGCGGCCCCACTGGCCTGGTGCGCCGGCACGCCGCTCATGCGAGCTCCACCCATTCCAGGACGGGTCGCTCGGTGAGCAGCCGGCGCTGCACCTTGCCGGCGGCCGCGTCCCGCGGCAGGGTGTCCACCCGGGCGACGGCGACGGGCCGCATGAACGCGGGCAGCTTGGCGATGCACGTGATCAGAGCCTCGATCGGGAGCGAGTCGGCGACGGTGTAGAGGACGACCTCCTCGTCGACGAGGGCGCCTTCGCGTTTCCACACGGCGAGGTCGGTGATGCCCGCCACGGCCGCGAGGTGGTCTTCGACGTAGGGGATCGGGACGAACTCGCCCTTGACGCGGATCGACTCGGCGGCGCGTTCGAGGAACACCAGGTAGTCGCCGCCGTCGGCACGGCCGAGGTCCGCAGTGTCGAACCAGCCGTCGGCGTCGCGAGCGGGGTCGACCCCGTCGGCGGTGACGTAGCCGTTGAACAGCGCGGCGTGTCCGCGCTCGCGGACGAGGATCGTACCGCTGTCATCGACGCGCCAGTCGATGTCGGCGCGGCCGGGGCCGCCGTGGCGGCCGGCGTCGGCCGGGATGTCGTCCGCGGCGGTCCAGCGTCGCAGGTGCGACACTCCGCCGGCCTCGGTGGAGCCGTAGCCGGACAGCGCGGCCGGGATCGAGAATCGCCGCAGGAACTCGGCGTCGGCGTAGAACATCGTGCGGACCTGGTGTCCTTGGGCATCTTGTGCCCTCGTGGCGCGCTTGAGGATCTCCACCGGCGGTGCGTGCAGGATCAGCACGCTGATCTGTTCACCGACCACGGCGGGCCAGAACCCGCTCGCGGAGAACCGGCCGACGGTGAGCGCGTCCGCACCGGTGAGCAGGGCGGTGATGACGCCATAACCCATCGGGTTGATGTGGAACAGCGGCAACGGCGCGAGGACCCGATCCGCCGGGGTGAGGTCCAGCGCGGCGCCCATGGCCGCCGCCAGCCGGCGGAAGTAATCGTGGGTCTGAGCGCAGAATTTCGGCAGACCGGTGGTGCCGGAGGTGTGCATGTACGAGGCGATCGTGAATCGATCGGCGTGCAGCCCAGGCATGGCGGCGGCGTCCGCGTGGCCGCTCGCCCGGGCGAGCGCCATATCGTCGTCGCCCAGGACCACGTCGGGCGCGAGAGGGCCGAGCATGCGCGCGACGAGCTCGCGGGGATACGACGGGTTGACGAGCGCGACCGGAGTTCCGGCCAGCAGGCAGGCCAGCCAGGTGAGCAGGTAGTCGGTCGAGGTGGGGGCCACGAGCGCCACCCGCTGTCCGGGCCGCAGCCCGCCGTCGAGCAGAGTGTGCGCCCGCCCGGCGGCCAGCGCGAGCGCGTCGGCCAGCGGCACCTGGTCGTCGACGGTCCCGAGCCTGAGCCCCGGTCTGGCTGCGGCCTGCTCGACGATGGCGCGAGCCAGGTTGGCGGCCGTGTTCACGCCAGGCCCTCATGGCCGGGGTCCTTCAGGACGCGCCGGGCGATGTAGTTACGCATGATCTCGCCCGATCCGCCGGCGACCTTGAGGACCTTGATGTCGTGGAGGATGTCGGTGTACGCCGTGTCGAAGTACAGCCCATGGCCGCCGACGAGGCTATAGGCGGTGTTGGACGCCTGCTCGGCGGCGTTGATGGCCAAGTGCTTGGCTGTGGTGGTGCGCAAGGAGAGGTCCTCGCCGCGTTCACCGGCGAGGGCGGCGTCGTCGCGGGCCAGCGATGCCGCTTGGAGTGCGGTCCAGGCGTCGGCCAGCATCCATTGAATGCCCTGGAAGCCGGTCACCGTGGTGTCGCCCACCTGGCGGGTGGTGGCGTACCGCAGGCCCAGTTCGAGGGCGCGCCTGCCGAGGCCGACCAGTTCGGAGGCGTTGCCGAGGCGGCTGATGTTGAACGTGGACAGGAAGGTCCGGAGCCCGGCGCCGGCCGGGCCGAGGCGTGCCGAGTCAGGGACTCGCACCTGGTCGAACTCGACGTCGGCGGTGCGGATGAGCCGCAGGCCGACGGGGTCGGTGACGGTGGTGGTGATGCCGGGCAGGTCCATGTCGACGAGGAAGCTGGTCAGCCCCTCCTCGGCGATGGCGTAGAAGAGCGTCACATCGCTGTCCGCCCCCAGGTTGACGTGCGTCTTGCTACCGGTCAGCAGCCAATCGCCGCCGTCACGGACCGCCGTCGACCTCATGGCCTTGAACGACGAGCCGGCGTTCTTCTCGCTGATCGACTCGGAGAAGACGGCCCGGCCGGTGGCGATTCCGCGCAGCCAGCGGTCCTTCTGCTCATCGGTGCCCCAGTCGAGCAGCCAGCGCTGGCCCTGGGCGGCGATCTGCCCGGAGATCAGTCCGTGCCGGCCGACCTCCTCACTGATGACGACGTACTCGGCGATGCCGCCACCGAGCCCGCCGTACTCGGTCGGCACGAGCGGGCCGAGGTAGCCGAGCCGTCCCAGCTCGGTGTAGAGCTCCCGGGGAAAGCGCCCGTCACGGTTCGCGGAGTCCAGCTCCTTGCGGTGCTGTTCGCCGAAGGCGGCCAGCTCGGCGGCGGCCGTCTCGATCCAGGCGGCTTTCGCCGGATGGGTGCTCAGCATCGGATACATCAGTTCTCCTTCCGTCGGCGCGGCAGTGACCACATCTGCCGGGCGCGTTCGATCTCCACGGCCCGGTCCCATGCGTCGGCGCCCAGCACCGTGTGCCGCAGGGTCGCGGTGAGGGCTCGCGCCAGCGCCGGGTCGGCGGCCAGTTGGGCGACCAGGACGCCGGCGCTCGCCAGCAGCTCCGCGGCGGGGACGGCCGCCCAGGCCAGCCCGGCGGCCACGGCTCGCCGGGCGTCGACCCGCCGCCCGAACACTCCCATGGCGGCGGCCGGCCCGGCGCCGCCCGCACGGGCGATCAGATGCAGGTGACCGCCCCCGGGGTGCAGCCCGATCGCGGCGAATCCGGAAACGAACACCGCGTCGTCGGACACGATGCGCAGGTCCGCGGCGAGGGCGAGGTTCATGCCGGCGCCGATCGCGGGTCCGTTGACCGCCGCCACCGTGGGCACGCCGAGCGCGCCGAAACGCCGGAAGGCCGCGTACAGTTCGTCGAGCCCCTCGTACACCTCGTCGCCGCGGGCGCCCCGGAGCCGATCCAGCACGGCCGTGTCGGCGCCGGAGCAGAACGCCGGCCCGGCGCCGGTGATGATCACCGCGCCGATCGTGGCGTCGGCGTCGATGCGCTCGCATGCGGCGACGAGGTCGGCCGCCGCCTCGGTGTCAAGGGCATTGCGCCGCTCGGGCCCGTCCAGGGTGATCCAGGCGGTCCCGTCCGCGACCGCCACCTCCACGCGGGTGGCGCCCATCAGAACACCAACCCCACCTGGTCGGCGTTCGCCGCCACGGCGAACCGCTCCAGCTTCAGGGCGCTGGTGTCCAAGCTCGTGATCGCGCCCTGGACGACCTGCTCGGCGACGAGCCGGCCGATCTCCGGCGCCTGCATCAGGCCGTGCCCGGAGAAACCGCAGGCGTTGATCCAGGTCGGCGCGGCAGGATCCGGTCCGAGGATGCCGTGCCGGTCGGGAGTGTTCTCGTAGGTGCCGGCCCAGCAGGCGCCGCGATCCAGCGGCAGGCCGGCGATCCACGGGAATCGCCCGGCGGCGCGTTCGAGCACCGCTTCCATCCACGGCCAGTCCACGGTCGTGTCGTAACCGTCCGTCTGGTCCGGCCGTGCCCCGCCGAACAGCAGCCGCGGCCCCTCGCTGCGGACATAAACGCCCGATCCGAGATCGATGGTCATGGGCAACGGAGATGGCAGAGCACCGGGGGCGGTCGCATAGATGTTGCGACGGGAATGCACGACCGGCACGGTCAGCCTGGCAAGGGCGGCCAGCTCGCCCGCCCAGCCACCTGCGGCGTTCACCAGATGCTGGGCGCGGATGGCGCGCCCGCTCGCGGTGACATGCCAGCCGCCGGTCGTGTCGTCGGAGGTGATCGCGCCGACCCGGTGCCGGAAGAGCACTTCCGCACCGGCGTTCCTGGCCAGCGTCAAGAACGCGCTCGTCGCCAGGTGCGGATCGACGACTCCGTCGGCCGGTCCCCAGGTGGCGCCCGCGATACCCGCCGGGACGAAGGGCGTGACGCGCTCGGCCGCGGCCACGTCGAGGACTTCGACCGGTACCCCGTGCCTGCGTTGCACCTCTACCGCGGCCAGCTGGGCCTCCCAGGCGGCGTCAGGAACCAGCAGCAGGTATCCGCTGGGCCGGTAACCGACGTCGATGCCGTGCTCGGCGGGAAACGACCGGAACCGGCGGATGCTCCGCCACGACATTTCGATGTTGAGCGGATCCGCCCACTGCGCGCGGATCGAGCCGAAAGAGCGGCCGGTGCTCCCTTCGGCCGGTCCGTTGAGGGCGTCCACGACGACGACCTGCCGGCCCGCCCGCGCCAGGTGGTAGGCGCTGCTGGCACCTACGATGCCGGCGCCGACGACGAGCGCGTCCGTGACGAGGGTCTTGCCCATGTGGGCCTCCCGTTCCTGCGGCTGGTGCGGTGATTCGACGCTAGGCGCGGTGAACGGGTGCAGGCTTCGGCACGGGCGCGGAAGAACAGGCGCGCATTCCGACACTACGTAGAAACGGCGACACGCCTAAAAAGCGACGTGAGGTGAACGGCGACACGCCTACAAAGCGGGACGTGAGGTGAACGGCGCCGCACTCGCGTCAGCGGGCCGCGGCGCGGTAGGCGGCGAGCCGCAACGCGACGTGCAAGTCGCCTCGGCCAGGGCCGCTTCTCAGGCTGACCCCGGTCAGCACCTCGATGCGGTCGAGCCGGTAGTAGAGCGTGGTGCGGTGGATGTGGAGCGCGGCCGCGGTTCGCGTGATGTCGCCGCCGTGGTCGAGCATGGCGCGGGCGGTGATCATCAGGTCCGGTTTGGGCTGCCGGGCCAGTACGTCGGCGCCTGGATGGATGTCGGCGACCGACAGGTCCGGCGGCGCGGCCACGATGAGGTGCCACGCGCCGAGCGCGTCCCAGGACGGCCGGGAGAGCGCCGCTCCGGCCCGCAGGACCTGTAGCGTCGCCGTCGCCCGCGTCACGGCGAGGTGCAGATCGCCCACCGGTACGGGCCGCCCGCTGGTGGCGCCGGCCGCTGCGGGCGGATTGACATGGGCGCTCATCCCGCCGCGCAGCTTCCAACCGCCCGGCGCCGATGAAGCCTGGACGACGACGGTGGCGGACGGATCGAGCTGTTCGAGGGCGATCAGTTCGCGCGCCGCGTCGTCGTCGGGACCGGCCTCAAGCCGCGCGAGAAGCGCGGCCCGTCGCCGGTCATGATCGTCCTGGCTCCTCGACCACGCCAGCGACATCGCGGCCAGGTCGGCACAGGCGACGATCCGCGGCAGGTCCGCCTCCGTGACGAGCTCGTCACCGTTGAGGACCCACAGGTAGCCGAGCAGATCCCGCCCGGCTCGCAGGGGAACGCACCAGCGCGGCAGCATCTCGGCCTCGGGCACGGCCGGGACGCGCACCGGACCTTGGGCGCGTGGCAGCCCCAGACGGACCACGACCGCGGCGGCGGCCGAAGAGACCTCGCGCTGCATGATGGTGCGCAGGCGCGTGCCGTCGACCTCACCCTGCGCGCTCCACCACAGCGGACGGTGACGGGCGTCCTCGACCAGAACGGGATGCCCCAGCGACACCGCGAGCTTGTCGACGGCCTCCTGCACATCTGCCGAGGCGGTCACAGCATTCGCCCCTTGGTCCGATCACGAGGGCCCGGCCACCGGTCGAACCCCTTTTCCATCCCCTACCCGACAAAGCGTAGGAGAGTCCCGCAGGAGATTCCACGACGGCGCCGAAGCCTGCGGCCGCTCGCGCTGCTTACGGTGCGGATATCCACCCGAAGCGACCTTCCCGGAGCCATCACCATGACCGCTCTCACCGGCCGTACCGCTCTGTTCCCGATCGGTCCCACGGCCTTTCGCGGCTATGCCGCAGGATCGCCCGAGCGCGCGAGCACGGCGGCAGCGCTGCAGGAGATCCGGACGGCCGGCTATGACATCGCCAACCTCATCGGCGGCCACGAGGTGCGTACGGGGCGGCAGTCGCCGGTCGTGACGCCGCATGAACATGCCTGCCGGCTCGGGCAGGTACACCAGGCCGGCGAGGCGGAGACACTCCGGGCGATCGAGGCCGCGACCGCCGCCTCCGCCTGGTGGGGCCGGCTGTCGTGGGAGGAGCGCGCCGCGCCGTTCCTGCGGGCCGCGGATATGCTGGAACACGGCCACTGGCGCGACCGGCTCAACGCCGCCACCATGCTCGAGCTGTCGAAGACGACCTACCAGGCCGACGTCGACGCCGCCTGCGAGACCGTGGACTTCATCCGCGCGAACGTCAAGAACATGCTCGACATGTACGACGTACAGCCCGGATCGCTGCCGGGTATGTGGAACCAGGCCGACTACCGTCCGCTCGAGGGCTTCGTCTTCGCCGTCACCCCGTTCAATTTCACCTGCATGAACAACCTGGCCTTCGGGCCCGCGGTGCTCGGCAACACCGTCGTCTGGAAACCGGCCGAAAGCGCGTCGCTGGTGGCGCATCTGTCCATGCGGTTGCTGCGCGAAGCCGGTCTGCCGGACGGCGTGATCAACGTCGTCTACGGTGACGGTCCCGAGATCGGCGCGGTCGCCCTTGGCCATCGCGATCTCGCCGCGGTGCACTTCACCGGCTCGACCACGACGTTCCAGCACATCTGGCGCACGGTCGGTGCGAACGTCGCGTCGTACCGGAACTACCCGCGTCTCATCGGCGAGACCGGTGGCAAGGACTTTATTCTCGCCCACCCGTCAGCCGACCTCGACTCCCTCGCCGTCGCCTGTGTCCGCGGCACGTACGAATACCAGGGCCAGAAGTGCTCGGCCGCGTCCCGCCTCTACGCCCCCCGCAGCCTCTGGCCCGCGCTCAAAGAGCGCCTGATCGAGCTCACCAAGTCGATGGTCGTCGGTGACCCGACGGAACCCGAGACGTTCGTGGGCGCGGTGATCAACGCCCGTCAGCACGCCAAGCACGCCGAGGCCCTGGCGCGCGCTCGCGCCGATGGACTGGTCGTCGTCGGCGGTGGCACCGACGACTCCAAAGGCTGGTTCGTCGACCCCACCGTTCTCGAGGTCCACGATCCCTTGTCGCCCTTCATCACCCAGGAACTGTTCGCCCCGGTGCTGACCACCTACGTCTACGACGACTCCGACTGGGAACACGTCCTGCGCCTGGTCGACGAATCCACGCCGTACGGCCTCACCGGAGCGGTCTTCGCGTCCGACCCCGCCGCGGTCCAACAGGCGGAGGACGCGCTGCGCTACACCGCCGGCAACTTCTACGTCAACGACAAGCCCACCGGCTCGGTCGTCGGACAGCAGCCGTTCGGCGGCGCGAGGGCATCCGGCACCAACGACAAGGCGGGCACCGTCTGGAACCTCATCCGCTTCGCCAGCCCGAGGGCCGTCAAACGCAACCACCTCCCGGTACGCGACTATCGCTACCCGCACCTCGAACCGTGAAAGCGCTCACCAAGCGATACGCCGGAGTGCGGTGGAGTAGGCGGCCGCCGCACGGTCGATGTCGTCGTCGGTGAGAGCGGTCGACATGTTGATCAGACCGCGCGGCGCGGTGTAGACGCCTTCCAGCAGCAGCGCCAGGTGCAGTGCGGCGAGCAGCGGGGACGCGGCGGCGCGTACCCCAGCGGCGTCGGACGGCGCCTCGGCGGCGAAGTGGACGTTGAGGATGGAGCCCGCTCGGGTCACGCTCAGCGGTAGCCCTGCGTCCCGTCCCGCGGCTGTCACGGCCTCAGCGAGCCGTACGGCGTGGCCTTCGAGCGTGGCGATGGCCGGCGCATCGAGATGGCGGAGCGTCACCATGCCGGCGACCGCCGCGGCGAGATGGCCGTTGAACGTCCCAGCGTGAGTGATGGATCCAGGAGTGGTGGAGGCGGCGAGCAGCATGACGTCCGCACGGCCGCCTACGGCGCCGATCGGCATTCCGCCGCCGATGATCTTTCCCAGGAGCGTGAGGTCGGGCGACAGCCCCTGCCTGCCCTGTTCGCCCGCGACGCCGTTGCGCAGCGCCTGGATCTCGTCCAGGACGAACAGCGCTCCGCGGGATCGGGCCAGGTCCTGCACCCCGGCGAGGAAACCGGGTGCCGCGGGGACGACTCCGCCCGCGCCCAGGAACGGCTCGGCGAAGACGGCGGCGACATCGTCGGTCAACGCCTCGCCGACGGCCTGGAGATCGTTGTAGGGAACTACGACCACGTCGGGCTCGCCCGGCAGCAGTGGTGGCATGCTGCCGTGGTAAGCCCCGTCGAACATCAGCAGTGCCTTTCGCCCGGTGGCCCGGCGGACGAGGCGGGAGGCGAGGATGGACGCCTCGGTGCCGGAGTTGGTGAACCGCACGCGTTCGACCGACGGCACCCGGTCCGCCAGGAGCTCGGCCAGCTCGATCTGCCGCTGGTGCGCGCTGGCGAAGGCCAGGCCGCCGGCGAGGATCGCGGTGACGGCCTCGGTGACCGGCGGGAACGCGTTGCCGTGAACCAGCGAGGTGTAGTTGTTGACCAGGTCGAGGTAGGTGTGACCGTCGACGTCGCGCAGGCGGGCGCCGTGTCCCTCGGCCAGGGCCACCGGGTGGGGCGGATAGGTGGTGATCGACCGGGTCTCCCCGCCGGGCAGCACCCGGACGGCGCGTTCGTGGGCCGCGGCCGATCGGGGCGTCCTGGCGCGGTACTCGGCGACGAGATCGGCCATGCGGTCGGCTCCAACGGTGGTCATGATCCTCCTTCTTCCAAGCCGGGCCGAAGCGTCAGCGGCAGACGAGCCGGGCGGGGTTCGCCCGGGTGATGTGGTCGTACTCCCCCGGGTCCAGGCCGGCCCGGAGCAGCCGTTCCCGGAAGCCGCCGGGAACGAACACGTAACCGCCGCCGCCGTACGCGCGGAGCTGGGAGACCAGGCAGACGTCGTGAGACAGCAGCACCCGGTCGATGTGGCCGGCCCGCACCAGGCCCATCACCATGCGGACCCGGCGCTCGACCTCTACCGCGCTGTCGGTGTTGATGGTATCGACACCGACGTAGGCCCCCCTGTCGGCGATCTCCCCGGCGTAGCCGGGGGTGAGCACCAGGTCGCAGTGCCCGATGGCGATCCGCGCCGGGTCCGCGCCCGCGGAGACCAGCAGGTCGAGCTGGGGCAGGCCGACCTGCCATCGCGCGGCGTGCGTGTAGATCGCGGCGCCGGTCTGTCGCTGGGCTCGGGCGGCGGCGCGGAGGGAACGTTCCTCCGCTGCGGAGATGTACCACTTGTCCGCCCCGACCTCGCCGATCAGACCGGCGCGGACGTCGGTGCCCGGAAACCCCTCGGTGAGATCGCGGACGATCTCCTCCGCTATCTGCTCGACGCTGTGCCGGTCGATCCACTCCAGGTCGAGGTACGGGTCACGATAGTGGCCGGTGCCCAGGACGACCTGCACACCGGTGGCCTCGGCGACCCGGCGTACCGCCTCGACGTTCGCCGGATCGCGGGTGGCTCCCGGCGGGTACGGCCGCGACCCGGCGTCCATCGCCGCCCCATGAGTGAGCTCGGCGCTGGTCAGGTCGAACACCGTGGCGCCGCCGAGATCGCGGAAGGCCCGGACCTCCTCAGCGACGAGGTCTTCGTCGATCAGCAGGCCGTCGGCGCGGCGCTCCCGCATCAGGTTGATGAACAGGTGCTCGTGCGGCAGGACGAACCCCAGGTCGTTCTGGTCGATCCGGCCAAGAACAGTCATCACTGATGGCATTCGGCTCCTAACGGATTTGTCGGGTCAGGGTGAGCAGGCGGGCGGGGGTGGTCCGGGTGAGCCGCCCGATGTCGTCCGGGTCGAGGCCCCGTGCCAGCATCAGTGGCAGGACCCGCCGCAGGATGTGGGTGTATCCCTCGCCGCCGTGGCGTCGCAGCTGGGTCCTGCGGCAGACGTCCTGGGCGATGACGACGCGGTCGCCGTACCCCGAGGCGGTCAGTTCCCGGATGTGGCGGACGCGGGTACCGTCGTTGGGCATGTCGAAGCCGGGATCTTGTGGGTAGTAGACGGATTCGGTGCCGAAAAGGTCGAATTCCAGCACACACCCGGTGTCCGCGAGTTCGCGCATGTCGTCCTGCTCGGTCAGCGTCCGGTCGATGTGCGACATGACGGTCCGAGCTGGATCGCCGCCCGCCTCGACGACGACCTTCAGGTGGTCCCTGGGGGCATCCGCGTGGCGGCCGGGGTGGATCAGCAGGGCGGCTCCGGTCTCGGACTGCGCGACGGCGGCGGCCCTCAGCACCTTGACCTCGTCGGGGTGGGGCGGCCAGGACAGTCCGATCTCGCCGATGACGCCCGCGCGCACCCCGGTCCCGTCCACGCCGTCGAGGATGTCGCCGACGATCTCCTTGGCGATGTCCTCCTCGGTCATGGTCGCGATTGCCGGCGGATGGAAGGCGACGGTGTAGTAGCCGCTGCCCATGACGATGTGGACACCGGTCCTCTCGGCGATCTCACGCAACCCTGAGGGATCGCGGCCGAGCCCTCTGGAGGTGGCCTCCACGATCGTCCCGCCACCGGCCGTGCGGAACTCGGCGAGCTCGGCGGCCGCGGTCCGCACGTCGTCGAGGCGCATGTCCAGCCGGTTACGGCGATCCACCCGTGTCTCGTACAGATTCTCCAGCGTGATCTCATCGTCGCGCGCCTCGCCTTCGCCGAGATAGCGGGTGAGGTCGCACAGGAGGTGTTCGTGGGTCTGAACGTGCCCGAGCCGATCCGCGGGGACCGGCCCGAGCACGGTCGAAACGACGCCGCCCTCGCCCACTAGGCGTCCGCGGGGTGGTCGGCGAGGCTGACCTTGTTGGTCTCGTGCGCGAGGTAGGCGGCCACGGCGGTGATCAGACAGGACACGGCCATGAAGACCGAGACGTAGATGGTGTGTGGCGCACCGCCACCCGCCGCGAGAAGGCTGGTGGCGATCAGGGGGGCGAGTCCGCCGCCGAGCACCGAGGCGATCTGGTAGCCGAGCGAGGCACCGGTGTAGCGGGTCTTCGTGCCGAACAGTTCGGCCACGAAGGCGCCCATCGGTCCGTACATCAACGCGTGCACGGCCAGCGCGAGGACGTACCCGAGCACGAGCAGCGGCACGGACCCGGTGTTGATCAGCTCGAACAGCACGAATGAGGTGAGGGCCAGGAGGATCGCGCCGGTGATGTAGATGGGCCGCCGGCCGTACCGGTCGGACAGCGCGGCGAACAGCGGGAGGCACAGCATCGAGACCGCGGACGCGATCATCAGCGCGTTCAGTGTCGTGGAGCGCTGGTAGCCGGCCCCGGTCGCGTACGCGATCACGAAGGTGATGAGCACCGAGTTGGCGGCGAACGGACCGAATCCGATGAGGGCCGCCAGCACGACCACGCGCGGACGGGTCCGCAGCACCTCGACGATGGGCGGCCGGGCGGGCCGGTCACCGCCGGCGCGGCGGGCCTGCTCGAAGACAGGGCTCTCCGCCACGCCGAGTCTGATCCACAGCCCCACCGCGATGAGGATCACCGTGGCGGCGAAGGGGATCCGCCAGCCCCACGAGAGGAACTGCTCCTCGGGCAGTCCTGAGACGAGGGAGAACACCCAGGTGGACAGCAGCAGGCCCGAAGGGGCGCCCATCTGCGCGACGCTGCTCCACAGGCCGCGGCGGTTCCCCTTCGCGTGTTCCAGCGTCATGAGCACCGCACCGCCCCACTCGCCGCCGACCGCGACTCCTTGCAGCAGCCGCAGCACGATGAGGAGGACGGGGGCCCAGACGCCGATCTGATCGTAGGTCGGCAGTGCCGCGATGAGCAGGGTGGCCGCGCCCATCAGCAGGATGCTCGTCACCAGCATCCGCTTGCGCCCGAGGCGGTCGCCGAAGTGGCCGAACAGGATGCCGCCGAGCGGCCGCGCGGCGTACCCCACGGCAAGTGTGCCGAACGAGGCGATCAGGCCGACGCCCGGATCGACCGCGGGAAAGAAGATCTTGCTGAAGACCAGGGCCGACGCGGTGCCGTACAGCAGGAAGTCGTACCACTCCACCACGCTGCCCAGATAACTGGAGATGAGGACGCGGCGCTTGACCGCCTTTTCTGCTTGAAGGACATCGCTACGGTTCGAGTCGGGGTTGTCGGTGGTCATGTATGCCTCCAAGGGGCCTGGGTCGCCAGGGCGGTGAATGCGTCCAGCGAGGTCGGTTCGGCCAGGGTGTCGCGGCTCGCGACCTCGGACGGCGCGGCGCCCAGCAGGATCTTCTTCACCGGCAGTTCGAGTTTCTTGCCGGTGCGGTTCCTCGGGATGACCGGCACGGTGGTGATGCCGTCGGGCACGTGGCGCGGGGAGAGGGCGTCTCGCAGCGCGGTGGTGATCCGCCGGCGCAGGGCGTCGTCCAGCTCGACGCCGTCATGCAGTGCGACGAACAGGAGCAGTTGGCCGGGGCCGCCGGCGCTGTCCTCCAGATGCACGACCAGGCTGTCGTCTATTTCCGGCAGTTCTTCGACGATGCGGCAGAACTCCGCGGTGCCCAAGCGCACCCCGCCACGGTTGAGGGTCGCGTCCGAGCGTCCGGCCACCGTGCAACTGCCCGTCGCCGCGGTGAAGCGCACCCAGTCGCCGTGCCGCCACACGCCTGGGTAGGTGTCGAAGTAGGCGTCCCAGTAGCGGGAGCCGTCGGTATCGCCCCAGAAGCCGATCGGCATCGAGGGCATGGGCCGGGTGATGACCAACTCGCCGAGCACGTCGGTCACCTCGTTGCCCAGCTCGTCGTAGGTGGTGGCGACGCCCAGGCAGGGGCCGGAGATCTCGCCGGCCCAGACCGGCTGCAGTGGGCTCCCCTGCAGGATTCCGGTGCACACTTCGGTGCCGCCGCTGCCCACGTTGAGCAGCACACCGGGGCCGAACTGCTCGTGCACCCAGCGGAATCCCTCGGCCGGCAGCGGGCTTCCCACAGCTCCGATCTGCCGCAGCCGGGACAGATCGTGGTCCTTGGCCGGGGTGAGGCCTTCTTCGCGGCAGGCCATCAGGAATCCGGGGCTGGCCCCCACGAGGGTGGCGCCGGTCTCCTCGGCCAGTCGCCACTGCCAGTCCAGGCCGGGGTGGAGCGGGTTGCCGTCGATCATCACGATCGAGGCGCCCACGAGCAGCCCGGAGACCAGTGAGTTCCACATCATCCATGCCGTGGTGGTGAACCACAGCATGCGGTCGCCGGGGCCAAGATCCCAGCTCAGGGAGTGGTTCTTCAGGTGTTCCAGCAGGATTCCGCCGTGGCCGTGGATGATCGGTTTGGGTTTGCCCGTGGTGCCGGAGGAGAACAGCACGCACAGCGGGTGGGCGAACGGGACGGTGTCGAAGCCGGGTTCGGCGGGTCCGGCGAGCAGGTCCGCCCAGGTGACCGTGTCGGCGAGTTCCCCCGGCCCGTACGGTACGTGGACGGTGTGACGAAGGGTCGGCAGTCCGGTGCGGATCGCCGCGACTTCGGCGCGCCGGTCGATGTCCTTCGCGCCGTAGCGGTACCCGGTCATGGCGAGCAGGACGGTGGGCTCGATCTGGGAGAACCGGTCGATGACGCCACGCGCGCCGAACTCCGGTGCGCAGCTTGACCAGATCGCCCCCAGGCTCGCAGTCGCCAGGAACGCCACGAGGGTTTCCGGGATGTTCGGCAGATAGGCCACGACCCGGTCGCCTCGGCCGACACCGAGGCCGCGCAGGCCGGCCCGGGCCCGGGCGACCTGGTCGGCCAGGTGCCCCCAGGACAGCTCCAGTGGTCCGCGGGTCTGCGAACGCGCCAGCACGGCCGTGTCGCCGGGCGCGGCTCCTGCCGGCCGCAGGACGTGCTCGGCGTAGTTGAGGGTCGCGCCGGGGAACCACTCGGCACCGGGCATCTCCCGTCGGCCGAGCACCCGGTCGTAGGGGGTGCGCGCGCTGACGTCGAAGTAGTCCCAGATCGACGACCAGAAGCCGTCGAGGTCCTCGACTGACCAGCGGTGCAGGTCGTGGTAGTCGGTGAAGGCGAGATCCCGGGTGCGCTCCAGCCAGGTGAGGTAGTCGCCGATCGCCGTGGCTCGGCGCGCGTCAAGAGCCGGTTCGCGCAGCATCTCCGGCTCGTTCATGTGACCGCCTCCTTGGTACGGCGGTGTCCCGGGCGCGGATGGAGTGTTGTCATGCGAGGGGGCTTGCCTTCTTGCTCAGCGTGGTCAGGGTGCCGTCGAGAAGTTCGAGCAGCAGGTCGGTCTCCTCGGCGGTGATGGTCAGCGGAGGAGCGACGAGGACGGCGTCGTTGATCCCGCCGGTCGCCGGGTAGAGGAGCAGCCCGTGGTCGCGGGCCGCGAGCACGATCGCGCGGGTGAGGGAGCCGACGGGCTCGCCGGGGCTTCGGGTCGCGCGGTCGCTGACCAGTTCCAGTCCTTGGAGCAGGCCGAGGCCGCGGACCTCGCCGATGACCTCGTGCCGCCCGGCCAGGTCCTCCAGACCCGCGCGCAGTTGCCTGCCGCGCGCTGCGGCGTTCGCCACCAGATCCCGGGATTCGATGGCCTCCAGGACGGCGAGCCCGACGGCGCAGCCGAGCGGGTTGCCGCCGTAGGTGTGCCCGTTGGTGACCGACGCGGTCCCGGCGGCGATGGTGTCGATGACGTGCTCGCTGACCAGCACCGCCGATACGGGCGCGTAGCCTGCGCCCATCCCCTTGCCCAGGACCACCAGGTCGGGTCGTACGTCCCAGTGCTGCGCGGCCAAGATGGTTCCGGTGCGGCCCAAGCCGGTCATGATCTCGTCGGCGATCAACGGCAGCCCGCGCTCGCGGCACAGGCCGGCCAGCGCGGGAAGGTAACCGTCGGGCGGTGTGATGGCCCCGCCGGCCGCGCCGCCGATGGGCTCCACCACCACGCCGGCCGCGGCAGGGCCGTGGGAGTCCAGCACGCGGGCCGCTCCCTGGGCGAGGAACGCGGTGAACGCCGCGTCGTCGCGGCCCTGGGCGAACCGGTAGGCGTAGGGCGGGGTGAGCTCGTTGAACCCGTGGAGCAGTGCTTCGGCGGCCCAGCGGCGCTGCGGATGGCCGGACAGCGACAGCCCGCCGAGGGTGGCGCCGTGGTAGCTCACCGCGTGGGAGACGAACCTTGCCCGCTCGGGCTCGCCCCGCTCCCGCCAGTACTGCAGGGTCAGCCGCAGCGCGGTCTCGACCGCCTCGGACCCGCTGTTGCACAGAAAAACATAGGGATAGCCGGTCATGGCGCCCAGCCGCTCCGCCAGTTGCTCGGCCTGCGCGCTGTGGAACGTCCCGCGGTGCGCGAAAGTGATCCGTTCCGCCTGCTCGCGCATGGCCCGCAAGACCTCCGGATCGGCGTGGCCCAGGCTCGCGGTCACCGCGCCGGAGCATCCGTCGAGGTAGCGGCGGCCGTCGGTGTCGTACACGAAGACCCCACGACCGTGGCTGACGAAGGGCAGCTCCTCGCCGAAGAAGAACTTGATCAGGCGGCTGCCGTCGGGCTGCATCGCGGCGCGTTGCGGGTTCATGGGTGGCGGCTCCTGGGGTCCGAGCACATGCGGGCATTTCTTGATGAAAGATCACAAACAGGACTCTCATCGCTTGTACGAGGTACAGGATGTCTTGTACAACGGACAAGAGCAAGGGGCATGCGTAAACCTCGTGTTCCCCGCCTCGACGCTCAGCGGGGGCGGCCGCCCTTCGGCCGTGTCAGGAGATCTTGGAACGCAGTCCTCTGACCAGCAGCTCCAAAGCCATGGTGAAGCTGCCATCCATGGGCTTGTCCCGTCCGGAGTCCCATCTGGTCAGGAAGGCGTTGTTCTCCAGCAGTGGCAGGTTGCGCGTCAGCGCCGGGAACGCGTTGGGGTTGACCGCTCGCAGTTCCGCCGCGAAGCCCTTCTGCCAGCCTTCCTTGGCGTCGGCGGGGCCTGCGGAAAGCTCCAGGGTGATCCATCCGAGCACGAACCCGATCACCGCGTTGTAGATGTGAACGAGCTCCTCCCCCGCGAATCCGGCCCGCTGCAGAACGCCTACCACGCGCTCCACGAAGGGAACCGCCGTCGTGGTCACCACCAGTTGGGAGCCGATGATGGGAGCGAGATTCGGATGCCGGTGCATCGCCTCTCGGCACAGCCGGGCCATTGCCACCAGCCAATCGTCCCAAGCCGCGCCCTGCTCGGCCGGCAGGACGATCTCCTCCAGGACCCGTGCCGAGACCGCTGCCACCAATTGCGCCTTCGTGCCGGTGTGCCAGTACAACGCCGTGGGGTAGACCCCCATCTCCTTGGCGAGCGCGCGCATGGTCAGCGCTTCCAGTCCGTGCTCGTCCACATAGCGCAAAGCAGCGTCCACCACGTCCTCACGCGACAACGGCGCGCGAGCCTCCCGCCGAGCACGGCGCTGCGGACCGCTGCCCTCGCTCATCCGGATTCCTTCCGTAGACGACCAGTCAAGACGAACCAAACGTTAGCCCGTGTCGCGTTCGCAGACGGGCACCGCGGGCATGGACCGTCACCCTCAAGTGGTGTCGCCGGCGACCAATCGCACGCTGGACCTCAAGTCAGGACGGGCGGGCGGGCCATACCCGTTGGTGTCGAGCTCGCGCAGCAACGCCTCCATCAAGGCGGCGAAGTCGACCGCGATGCTCGTCAACCGGGGAAAGACCAGTTGCCCGATCGCCGTATGGTCCACGCCGATCACGGAGATCTCGTCGGGCACGGCGAGACGCAACTGGCGCGCGGCGGCGAGGATCGCGATCGCGACGTCGTCGTTGTAGCAGCACACGGCCAAGCGCTCGGCCGAGCCGGCGGTCACCTGTGCCAGCGCCTCCGTCGCGCCCGCCGCCTTCAGGGGGACGTGGATGTGCGTGACATCCACGCCGCGTGACGCCGCTTCCGCTTCGGCGCCCCGCAGCCGGATCGGGCCGACGGGATCCAGGCGCCAGTCCGCGAGCGAGGCATAGACCAATCGGCGACGCCCATTCGAGAGCGCTTCGGCGACCTGCATGCGGCCGATCAGGAGGTCGACCTCGTTCGATTCATTGTTGATGACCTGAGGCACAAGGCGCACACCCGCCGCCTGAACGAGCTCACGTCCCGCTTGGTCCAATACGCCGAGATCGACGACGACGGCGGGCCGCAGGTTCAGGATGGCCCGAAGCGTCTCATCGGCATCGGGATCGGCGAATCGGACCATCAACGTGAGTCCATGCGTCGCCGCGACGCCGGCCAGGCTGTCGATTCCTTCCTGCAGTTGAGGGCCGAAGGTGGCATTGGGCATGAGGAGGAGGGCGATGTCGCTCTTGCCCATCGCCAGCGCCCTGCCTGCGTGAGATGGGCGGTATCCGAGTTCGGTGGCTGCGGCGTACACGCGGTCGCGGGTCTCTTGCGGGAAGCGTGCGTCCTTGCCGTTCAGGATGCTGCTCACGGTGGACCGCGAGACCCCGGCATGATTCGCGACATCTTGGCTCGTCACGCTGAGTCTCGGCGGGTCCTGCGTCATAAGGGGAGTTTGCCACAGCGTCACCGGCACATTTCCGGCCGGGAACGATCGGGTGGCGAGTCAGAGCCCGACCGTCCGTGCATCGGAGAGGCAGTTGGGTCCAATCCGATGTGAAGTGCCTGTTGACGCGCGTTACGGGGTCGCGTACGTTCCAGTATCGCGCGTTACTTACGCGAAACAACGGAGGTGTCCGCGAAAATGAGCGACCAGGACATGGAGTCTGACCCGGCTCGGCAGGCCCTGACTACACCCCTGGAGGACTCGCGCGGCGAGCAAGCCTCCTCCTTCCCCACCATCAAGATCCAAGAGAAGATCGCCTACGCGTTCGGTGACATCGGTTCCAATCTCGTCTACGCGCCGGCCACGAGCTTCGTGCTCTTCTACCTGACGAACGTCGCCGGGATCGGCGCGGCGATCGCCGGCACCATCCTCCTGATCGGGCAGTTGCTCAACGGCTTCACGGACGTCACCATCGGCGTGCTCATCGACAGGACATCGACGCGGTGGGGGAAGGCGCGCCCGTGGGTGCTCTGGACCGCTGTGCCGTTGACGGTGAGCTTCGTGCTGCTCTTCTCCGTACCGGCCGGATTCGGCGAGACCGGGAAGATCGTCTGGGTCCTGATCATGTACACGCTGGTCATGGCGGTCTTCTTCACCGCTTCGAACGTGGCGTACAGCGCCATGCTCTCGGTGATGACGCCGAGCCCCAAGACCCGGGTGACCCTGACGACCTTCCGGTTCTTCAGCGCGCTTCTGACCACCCTCATCGTGAACTCCATCACGCTCCCGGTTGTCGGAGCGCTCGGCAATGATCAGTTCGCCTGGACCTCGACCACCGTGATCTACGGCGTCATCGCGACGTTCACGCTGATCGTCGTCTTCGCCGGGACCAAGGAGCGCGTGACGCCGGCGAAGGACGTCGGCAACAGCGCGAAGCAGCCGCTGAGATTTCTGCTCAGGACCCTGACCCGCAACCACTATTTCTTTCTCGCCGCGGCCCTGTTCACCGCCTTCAACCTCATGAGCGGTCTGTCGTCGGCCTCGGGTGTGTACTACGTGGCGAACGTACTCGGCGACGTCTCGCTGTTCGGGATCGTCAGCATCGCGGGGATCCTCCCGGCTCTGATCGGCATGCCGTTCATGCCGGCCCTGATGGGACGCCACGGCAAGCGCGCCATGTTCCTCGTCGGCATCGGAGTCATGCTGATCGGATCGGTGATCCCGCTGTTCACCCCGGAGAACTTCGTGGTCGTCCTCGCCGGACTCGTCCTCCGCGGCTTCGGGATGGTTCCGCTGACCGCCGGCCTTCTGGCGATCGTCGCCGATGTCGTGGACTACGGCGAGTGGCGCAACGGAATCCGTACCGACGGCTTGATCTACAGCTCCGTCGTCCTGGGTCAGAAGATCGGCAGCGGCTTCGGAACGGCCATCGTGGGCTGGGTGCTCGCGTTCGGCGGCTACAGCGCCACCGCGGCGCATCAGAGCGACGGGGCCATCCGGGCGATCCTGGCGTCGTTCCTCTACCTCCCGCTACTGATGATCGTCATCACGGGAGTGATCGTCTACTTCTTCAAGATCGAGCGGCACGCGCCTGAGATCCAGCGCTTCCTCAGGCACCACGTGGAACTCCCGCCCGGCGATCCCACCACCAACCAGGGTTAACAGGCCCGAGGAGCTACTGATCCCGCGTCATGTGGGCTCTTTGCTCCGAACGATCGATTCACGTCCATCTGGCGCCCGCTTCGGGCAGAGGAGGAATGCCATGGCTCAGCCGACGTTCGCGTACGAGCGGGGTGTCGAGGTCCCGATGCGTGACGGGATACGACTCAATGCGGTGGTGTACCGGCCCGCGGAAGGGACGGCTCCGACGCTGCTGGTGAGAACACCGTACGGAGTGAGCTCGGCGTTTGTGGGGATGGCGGGGAACGGGGCCGGGTTTCCCAACGCCACGTCGTTCGTGGACGCCGGATTCGCGGTCATCTGGGTGGAGACGCGCGGGACTTTCGGCTCCGAAGGGATCTTCCGCCCCAAACTCGACGAGCCTCAGGACGGCTACGACACCATCGAGTCGATCGTCGCTCAGCCCTGGTCCGACGGCCGCGTGGCCATGTACGGGCCTTCCTACCTGGGGATGACCCAATGGGCCGCGGCGATCGCGGATCATCCCGCGCTCAAGGCCATCGCGCCGATGCAGACGGCCATGGATGTGCACGCTCTCTGGCATCACCCGGGCGGAGCGCTGTCCTTGAGCGCGGTCACCACATGGCACGCTCTCATGTACCTCAACAATGAGGTGCGGGAGATGATCCGCGGCAACGGCGACATGGAGCGTATCTCGGCCCTGAGCGCCGGGCTCGCGGACCAGCTTTCGCTCAACGACCACACGCCTCTGGCCGATCATCCTCTGCTAGCCGGGCGGGGCTGGCTCGACGAGATCCTCGAGCATCCGGACTATGACGCGTTCTGGGATGCTCAGGATTTCTCTGCCGCCCTGTCCAAGGTGACGGTCCCTGTGCTCGCCGTCGGCGGATGGTTCGACCTCTTCATCGGGCAGCAACTGCGTGATTTCCAGAACTACCAGAAGTCCGCCGGATCCGCCGAGGCGGTGGCGGGATCCCGGCTGATCGTCGGCCCGTGGGATCACAACCCCACCTTGGCCGGCCATTTCCGCGACCATGACTTCGGCCTGTTCGCCAGCGCCGGCGCCATCGATCTCACCGGAGAGCACATCCGGCATTTCCAGCGGTGGCTGGGGCCGCAGCCGCCCGCACCACAGATGCCGAGCCCGAGCAGGGTGAAGCTCTTCGTCATGGGTGTCGACGAGTGGCGGGATTTCGACAACTGGCCGGTCCCCAACGCCCACCCGGTCTCGTACTACCTCGCGCCTCCAACCGAACCCGGGGCGCGCAGTGGGAAGCTGACGGCGCATCCTGCCGAGTCCGAGCACCACTACGAGTACTCCTACGATCCCGCCGACCCGGTGCCGACGACCGGAGGCTCCCAGATCCCCACACTGTGGGGGTTCAGCGGGCCGGCCGACCAGCGCCCTCTCGACTCCCGGCCCGACATCCTCTCCTTCGAGACCGCCCCTCTCGATCGGGACACCGACGTCATCGGCTTCATCTCGGCGACACTTTTCGTTCAGTCGAATGCCCCCGACACGGACTTCACCGCCAAGCTGATCGACGTCCATCCTGACGGAAAGGCTCTCGGACTCTGCGACGGCATTGTCCGCATGCGCTATCGCGACTCACTGCGCACGCCGGAACCGATGGAGTCCGGCGAGGTCTACGAGGTCAGTGTCGACATGGCGGTGACGGCCAACGTCTTCCGAGCGGGCCACCGCATCCGGGTGGACATCTCGAGCAGCAACTTCCCCCGGTTTGACCGCAACACCAATACCGGTGGCCGCATCAGTGGAGAAAGCATCGAGGATGCGGTGATCGCGCACAATGCCGTTCTGGCGGGGCCGCGGCATCCGAGTCGGATCATCCTGCCCATCGTCCATGGCTGATGCGGCTATCCGGTCGCTCCTCGACCAACTGACCCGTCCACAGACCACCTACCCGGAGAAACACCCATGAGCCGTACCTCCTTCAACGGCGGATGGCAGTTCCGCGCGAAGTTCAATCCGTTCGCTGAGCTGGGCCGGATCACCATCCCCTATCAGGACGTGACCCTTCCGCACGACGCCATGATCGGCCGGGCGCGTGACCCGCAACTGCACTTGGGCGCCGGCACCGCCTACTTCCCCGGTGGCGCGTACGAGTACCGCAAGACGTTCGATGTGCCGGAGGATCTCGCGGGAAAGCGCGTCGTCTTCGAGTTCGAAGGTGTGTACCGCGACGCCATGATCCACGTCAATGGCGACTACGCCGGCCAGCGCCCTTATGGCTACTCGCGCTTCCTGATCGACGCGACCGATCTCGTCCGGGCCGGGGGCGAGAACGAGATCCACGTCGATGCCCGAAACCACGGCGACGGCCGGTGGTACACCGGCGCGGGCATCTACCGAGACGTCTGGATGCACGTGCTGGAGCCGGTCCACTTCGGGATCGATGGGATCCGGATCCGGACGCCGGACATCGAGCCGGCACGGGCGATGACAGACGTGGAGATCACCGTCGTCAACGACACGGCGGCGCTGCGCACCGTCGATGTCCGTTCGGAGATCGCGGATCCGTCCGGCGAGGTGGTCGCGTCGGGGGCTTCCCGCGTCACGCTGCTTGCCGGGGAGTCCGCGGTCACCCGTCACCGGCTGTACGTCCCTTCGCCGGCGTTGTGGAACGTCGGCACTCCCCGCCTGTACACCTGCTCCACCGAGCTGCGTGATCAGAACGAGCAGCAGCTCGAGACGCGCACCATCTCCTTCGGCATCAGGCGCCTGCAACTCGACCCGAGAGCCGGCCTGCGTATCAACGGCGAGACGGTCAAGCTGCGCGGGGCCTGCGTGCACCACGACAACGGGATCCTCGGCGCGGCCACCGTCGCCGCGGCGGAGGAACGCCGCGTCCGCATCCTCAAGGAAGCCGGCTTCAACGCCATCAGATCGGCCCACAACCCGATCAGTCCCGCGATGCTGGACGCGTGCGACCGCCTCGGCATGTTCGTGCTCGACGAGGCGTTCGACGTGTGGACCCACGACAAGACCAACTTCGGCTACGCCGTCGACTTCCCGGAGTGGTGGGAGCGGGACCTTGAGGCCATGGTGGCCACGGACTTCAACCACCCCAGCGTGATCCTCTACTCGATCGGCAATGAGATCCCCGAGACGGGAACCCCGATCGGCGGGGTATGGGGGCGCAGACTCGCCGAGAAGGTCCGATCGCTCGACGACACCCGATACGTGACCAACGCCATCAACGGGATGCTCGCCGTCATGCCCGACGTGATGGCGATGATGCAGCAGCCGGACACGCCATCGGACTCGACGGACGGCCCCGGCATCAACACCCTGATGGCCGACGTGGGCGACTTCATGAACATGATCGGCTCGTCGGAACCCGTGACGCGGAAGACCGCGGAGTCCTTCGGCGTGCTGGACGTCGCGGGCATGAACTACCTCGAGAGCCGCTACGAAACCGACCGTGACCTCTTTCCGAACCGGATCATTCTGGGCACCGAGACGTTCCCGGGTCGGATTGACCGGAACTGGCAGCTCGTGCTGCGCAACGACCACGTGATCGGCGACTTCACCTGGACCGGCTGGGACTACCTCGGCGAAGTGGGCATCGGGCGCGCCCGCTACCCCGACGACGAGGCGCCGGGCGCGGCCCTCAGCGGTGACTATCCCTGGCTGGCGGCGTGGTGCGGCGACGTCGACATCACCGGATACCGCCGCCCCGCCTCGTATTACCGCGAGACCGTCTTCGGTCTCCGGAGCGGACCCTACATTTCAGTCCAGCGCCCGGAGCGCTACGGCCAGATCGTCGAGCTCGGCCCGTGGACGTGGAGTGACAGCATCTCCAGTTGGAGCTGGGACGGATTCGACGGCAAGCCGATCAAGGTGGAGGTGTACAGCGACGCCGACGAAGTCGAGTTGCTCATCAACGGGCGGTCGGCCGGGCGTCAGCCGGCGGGACCGGAGCACCGCTTCCGCTGCGAGTTCGACACGGTCTTCGAGCCGGGCACCGTCGTGGCGGTCGCGTATCGCCGCGGACGGGAGGCGGGCCGATTCAGCCTGACCTCCGCCACCGGCCCGGTAACGCTCAGCGCCGTCACGGATCGGAGCGTCGTGCGAGCGGACACCTCCGACCTCGCCTTCGTCGACATCCTCCTGGTCGACGGCGCGGGCAATCCGTTCACCATGGACCGCGACGTGACAGTCGAGGTTGACGGACCCGGCATCCTCATGGGGCTGGGCAGTGCCAACCCGGCGACCGAGGAGGGATTCGGCGCGAGCACCTGGCGGACCTTCGATGGCCGGGCACTCGCGGTCATCCGCCCGACCGGGCCGGGGAGTATACGGGTCGCGGTGACGTCCAAGGAGTGCGAACCGATCGACCTGATCATCGAGGCCGGCTGAGCCCGAGCGCGCGACCCTGCGACATCGCTCAGGCGGTGTCGCAGGACCTCACGTCGCTGATGACTCCCCCGCCGTTACGAGGACGGCGACCTCGGCGGCCGTCGCTGCCCGATGCCAAGGTTCGAGCGCACCGGTCAATAGGTGGCGCGGCCGCCGCTGATGTCGTAGACGGCGCCGGTGGAGAAGCTCACCTTGTCAGAGGTGAGCCAGGCGATGAGCTCAGCGACCTCCTCGGCGCGGCCGATGCGGCCCATGGGGATGAGGCTGGTGATGTGGGCCAGCGCTTCGGGGCCGGTGGTGGCGTTCATCGGCGTCTCGATGACGGCGGGGGCGATGACGTTGGCGAGCACGCCGCTGGTGGCCAGCTCCTTGCCGAGGGACTTGGTGAGCGCGATGACAGCGGCCTTGGAAGCGGAGTAGGGCGACATGTTGGGGTTGCCGTCCTTGCCGGCCATGCTGGCGATGTTCACGATGCGCCCCCAGCCACGTTCGCGCATACCGGGGACGAAGGCTTGGCAGGTGTGGAAGGTGCCTTCGACGTTGACGTCGAAGGTGCGCCGCCAGCCGTCGAGCGGGATCTCCCAGAGCGGGGCGTTGGGGCCGACGATGCCGGCGGAGTTGACGAGGATGTCGATCGGGCCGATCTGGCCGGCGGCGGCGTGGACGGCGATGGGGTCGGTGACGTCCACGACCAGGTCGGCGTCGTCGGCGATGTCGAGGGTGATGACGTTGATGCCGTCGGTTTCCAGGCGGATGGCGGCGGCCTTGCCCAGGCCGCTGACGCCGCCGGTGACAACTGCGGTGCGGGAGGAGCTCATGATGTCCTTTCAGTGGGATTCGCGTGGCACGTGATCGCCGCTGGAGCCGACGAGGAAGCCGAGGTCGGCGCCGGTGTCGGCCTGGCCGACCGTGTCGACGTAGAGGCGCTGCCAGCCACGCGCCGGGCGGGCGAATGCCTGAGTCATCGCGGGAGAAGGCCGGCGGGCGGCCAGTTCCCCGGCGGGGATGTCAATGTCGAGCCGCCGGTTGGGAACATCCAAGATGATCATGTCGCCCGTCTGCACAACCGCCAGAGGACCGTGCGCGGCGGCTTCAGGGGCGACATGCAGGACGACGGTGCCGTAGGCGGTGCCGCTCATGCGGCCGTCGCAGATGCGGACCATGTCGCGGACGCCCTGGGCGAGCAGCTTGGGCGGCAGGGGGAGGTTGGCGACCTCGGGCATACCGGGGTAGCCCTTGGGGCCGCAGCCGCGCAGGATGAGCACCGAGTCGGCGGTGACGTTCAGATCGGGGTCGTCAAGGCGAGCGTGCAGGTCTTCGATGGAGTCGAAGACGACGGCGGGCCCGCGATGCCGCAGGAGGTGGGGCGAGGCGGCGGCGGGTTTGATCACAGCGCCGTCGGGGGCGAGGTTGCCATACAGCACAGCGATGCCCGCGTCCTGTTGCAAGGGCTTGTCACGCGTGCGGATGACCTCGGGGTCGTGGATCGTCGTGTCGTCGAGGTGGTCGACGAGCGGGCGGCCGGTGACCGTGATCGCGGCGGGGTCGAGCAGGTCACGGACCTCATTCAGGACGGCGTGCAGGCCGCCGGCGCGGTGGAGGTCGTCCATCAGGAAGCGCCCGGCCGGTTGCAGGTCCACCAGCAGGGGAACGCCGGAGCCGGTGCGGTCGAAGTCGTCCTGGGTCAGCTCGACGCCGAGCCGGCCGGCGATGGCGAGCAGGTGGACGACGGCGTTGGTCGAGCCGCCGAGTGCGGCCAGGGCGACGACGGCGTTGAGGAACGAGCCGCGGGTCAGGATGGTGCTGGGGCGGCGTCCGGCGGCGACCATCTCGACGATGAGCCGGCCGGTTTCGTGGGCGCCTTCCAGGAGGCGGTTGTCCGGAGCGGGGGTGCCGGCCAGGCCGGGCAGGGTCATGCCGAGCACCTCGGCCAGCAGGCCCATGGTGGAGGCGGTGCCCATCGTGTTGCAATGGCCCTTGCTGCGGATCATGGACGATTCCGAGCGCAGGAACTCGGTCTGAGTGAGCGTTCCAGCGCGGACTTCCTCGCTGAGCTTCCACACGTCGGTGCCGCAGCCGAGCGGCCCGCCCCGGAAGTGGCCGGTGAGCATCGGCCCGCCCGGGACGACGACGGCGGGCAGGTCGACCGAAGCAGCGGCCATGAGCAGGGCGGGGATGGTCTTGTCGCAGCCGCCGAGCAGCACCACGCCGTCGATCGGGTTGGCACGCAGCATCTCCTCCGTCGCCATCGCCGCCATGTTCCGCCACAGCATCGCGGTGGGCCGGACCTGGGTCTCGCCGAGCGAGACGACCGGCAGGTTCAGCGGGACGCCGCCCGCCTCCCACACGCCGCGCTTGACATGCTCGGCGACGTCGTCCAGGTGATTGTTGCAGGGGGTGAGGTCGGAGGCGGTGTTGGCGATCGCGATGTGCGGACGGCCGTCGAAGGCGTGGGACGGCAGCCCGCGCCGCATCCACGCGCGGTGGATGTAAGCGTTGCGGTCGGCACCCGCGTACCACTGAGCGCTACGACTCCTCGCCATGAAGCAACCACTCTTTCCAATAATTGGAACATAGATCCGGTTGTCGGAATTTCCTATGAGATTAGCCCATATGCCATCACGACAGAAGCGCTCATTGAGGAGAACTTCCGTTTAGTGGAACGGTGGTCTAACCTTCGGAACGTGTCCTCGCAAAACGTGGCCGAGTCGGCGATCGATGCCGATGCCGGCTCCAGGCTGGTCGGGTCCGACCGCGTGCTGGCGGTGCTGGCCGAGCTGGCGCGCCATCCCGACGGGATCGGGCTGGAGGAGATGGCGCGCGCGGTGGCCAGCCCGAAGCCGACGGTGCATCGGGCGCTGGCCGCGCTGCGCCGGGCCGGGTTCGCCGCGCAGAACGATCACGGCCGTTACGTGCTGGGGGACGAGTTCCTGCGGATGGCCTTCGCGCACCACGAGGCGCGGCCCGATCATGTGCGTGTCGCGCCGGTGCTGAAGGCGCTGTGCGACCGTTACGGCGAGACGATTCACTACGCGGTGCTGGATGGGACGTCGGTGGTCTACCGGTCCAAACTCGACCCGTCTGCCGGGGCGGTACGGCTGACCTCGGTCGTCGGTGGCCGCAACCCGGCGCACTGCACGGCCGTGGGCAAGGTGCTGCTGGCCGAGGCCCTGCGGGACGAGGACGCGGTCCGCGCCTGGGTGGGGAACCGGACGCTTGAACGCCCCACCGAGCGCTCGATCGGCACGATCGAGGAGCTGCACGCCGAGCTGGTACGCATCCGCGAGCAGGGTTACGCCGTCGACGACCAGGAGAACGAGCCGGGCGTCAACTGCGTGGCGGTCCTGGCCTTCCTGACCTCGCCCACCGTGCCCAGCGGCGCGATCAGCGTCAGCGGCCTGGCCTACCGCACCCCATTGCGGACGCTTATCGACGACCTGGCCGCCATCCACGCCATTGCTTCCGGAGAGGATCCCTCGTGACGGAGGACCTGGCGGCCCACCCCGGCTCCGGCCGACTGTTCACGGCGAAGGCCGGCGCGCGCGACCTGCCCGCGCCCTACTGAGTCCCGCTCAACTGAGATTCGGAGAAGCACTCTTGTACCTGATGCGCATCGGCGCGCCCGGCGCCGAAAAGCCCGTCGTTCGCGTGGACGACACCCACTACGCCGACGTCTCCGACGTCACCCCCGATTTCGACGAGAAGTTCTTCGGCGCGGGCGGCACCGCCCTGCTCGCCCAGCCGGTGGCCGATCGGATCGCACGCGGCGAGGTCCACGCCTTCGCCGGTGAGCGCATCGGCGCCCCGATCGCCCGCCCCCACCAGATCCTGTGCATCGGCTTGAACTACAGCGACCACGCCGCCGAGACCGGTCAGGCCGTGCCGGACGAGCCGATTCTGTTCACCAAGTCGCCCAACACCCTCGTCGGCCCGTACGACGACGTCCGCATCCCGCGCGGCTCCACCAAGACGGACTGGGAGGTGGAGCTGGGCGTCGTGATCGGCAAGCGCACCTCCTACCTGGACTCGGTCGAGGAGGCGCGCGACGCCATCGCGGGCTACCTGGTGGTCAACGACGTCAGCGAGCGCGCCTTCCAGATGGAGCGCGGCGGGCAGTGGAGCAAGGGCAAGTCGGCCGAGACGTTCAACCCGGCCGGGCCATGGCTGGTCACCCCCGACGAGATCGCCGACGTCGGGAACCTGGGCATGTGGCTGGATGTCAACGGGGTGCGCCGTCAGACCGGCACCACCAAGACGATGATCTTCGACCCGTATTTCATCGTGCACCACCTGAGCCAGTTCATGGTGCTGGAGCCCGGCGATCTGATCAACACCGGCACCCCGCCGGGTGTCGGCATGGGCTTCACCCCGCAGGTCTGGCTGCAGCCGGCCGACGTCATGGAGCTCGGCATCGACGGGCTCGGCAGCCAGCGACAGAACGTCCTCGGACCCCGCTAGTGCGCGCACTGGTCCTGACCGGCCCGGGCAAGGCCGAGCTTCAGGAAGTCGAGCCCCCGCTCGCCGCGCCCGGCCAGGTGGTCGTGGACGTCGAGCGGGTCGGCGTATGCGGCACGGACGTGGAGCTCTACACCGGTGAGATGAGCTATCTGCACACCGCGTCGCTGCCCGCGCTGCCGTGGGATGCCGTCGTCGACGCCTCCAACGCGCCCGAGTTGCCGGCGTTCGCGCTGGAGCTCGTCGAACCCGCTGGACGAGTCGTCTACATCGGCCTGGCGGGCACCCCGTCCACGCTCGATACCCGTGATCTGGTGCTCAAGGACGTCACCGCCGTGGGCATCCTCGGCGGGTCGGCCGGCCTGGCCGGAGCCATCGCCGCCTACGCCGACGGCTCGGTCGACGCCCGCCCGCTCGTGGCCGCCACGATCGGCCTGGCTGAAACCGCCGACGTTCTGGCCGGGCACCGTCCCGCCGGGGCCGGGCCAGGACCGAAGATCCACATCGATCCGCGGCGATGAGCCCAAGTGATAGACCTGCGAAGAGAGCATCAGCGTGACCGATCCTGAATCTCAGCGGCTGAGCGCGCCCGACCCGGCCATCCTGGCCGCCGTAGAAGCGGCCGTCCCGGGTATCGCCCGTACGCGGGCGAGCGATCGGCTCGGCATGGCGCACGACGCCTCGCACTACCTGCTCACTCCGCAGGCGGTGCTGGTACCCGAGAGCGCCGAGCAGGTCGCGGCGCTGCTGCGGACCGGGCTGCCGCTGACCTTCCGCTCAGGCGGCACCAGCCTGAGCGGCCAGGGGGTGAGCGAGCATCTGCTGGTGGACACCCGGCGGCACTTCCGCTCGATCGAGGTGCTGGACGGCGGGGCGCGGGTGCGGGTGCAGCCGGGCGCCGTGCTGCGGCAGGTCAACGCCCGGCTCGCCTCGTACGGTCGCAAGCTGGGCCCGGACCCGGCGAGTGAGTCGGCGTGCACGATCGGCGGCGTCGTGGCCAACAACTCCAGCGGCATGACCTGCGGCACCCACGCCAACACCTACCGGACCCTGGACTCGATGACCCTCGTGCTGCCCACCGGCACGGTCCTTGACACCGCGGCCCCTGATGTCGACACCCGCCTGCGCGCGTTGGAACCCGAGCTGGCGGCGGGCCTGGATCGGCTGCGCGACCGGATCCGCGGCAACCCGGACTCGGTGCGCCGGATCACCGCCCAGTTCTCGCTGAAGAACACCATGGGTTACGGGCTCAACAGCTTCCTCGACCACGACAGCCCCGCGCAGATTCTCGCCCACCTGGTCATCGGCAGCGAGGGCACGCTCGGATTCGTCGCCGAAGCAGTCCTGCGCACGGTCCCGGCCCACCCCGTGGCCGCCACCGGCCTGCTCGTCTTCCCGACCCTGCGCCAGGCGATGGCGGCCATGCCCGAGCTGGTGGCCGTCGAACCCGCCGCCGTCGAGCTGCTGGACGCCGAATCCCTGCGCGTCGCCCAGACCGACCCCAAGGCGGACGACGTCCTGCGCACGCTGGCCGTGCACGAGCACGCCGCGCTCCTGGTCGAATGGCAGGAATCCGCCACCGACCGGCTCGGCGCGCGCGAACGCGCGGCCGAGCACGTGTTCGCCGAGCTGCGCCTGGCCGCCCCTGCCCGGCTCAGTAGGGACAGCGGCGGCCGGGCCGCGCTGTGGCACATCCGCAAGGGCCTGTACGCCACCGTCGCCGGAGCCCGTCCGAGCGGTACCACCGCCCTGCTGGAGGACGTCGCCGTCCCCGTGCCCGCTCTGGCCGACCTCTGCGACGACCTGACCGCCTTGTTCGCCAAGCACCGCTACGAGCGCAGCGTCATCTTCGGCCACGCCAAGGACGGCAATCTGCACTTCATGCTCAACGAACGCTTCGGCACCGACCTGCGACGCTACGCCGACTTCACCGAGGACATGGTCGAAGCCGTCCTCGGCCGCGGCGGCAACCTCAAGGCCGAACACGGCACCGGCCGAGTGATGGCCCCCTTCGTCCGCCGCCAGTACGGCGACGAACTCTACGAGGTCATGCGCGAGGTCAAGCGCCTGTGCGACCCGGCCGGCACCCTCAACCCCGGCGTCGTCCTTACCGACGACCCCGACACGCACCTGCGCGACCTCAAGACCGTCGTCACCGTCGAGCCCGAGGTCGACCGCTGCGTCGAATGCGGCTACTGCGAGCCCGTCTGCCCCAGCCGGGACCTGACCACCACCCCCCGCCAGCGCATTGTGCTGCGCCGCGAGCTCGCCGCCGCCCAAGCCGCCGGCGACCAGGAGCTCGCCCGGCAGTTGGAGCGCGAGTACCGCTACGACGCCGTGGACACCTGCGCCGTGGACGGCATGTGCGCCACCGCCTGCCCCGTCCTCATCAACACCGGCGACCTGACCAAACGCCTGCGCGCCGAACGCCATGGCCGCGCCGCGCAGGCGGGCTGGAAGAGCGCCGCGAAACACTGGGACGGCGTCACCCGGGCGATGAACCTGGCCCTGGACACCGCCGCGACGGTCGCGCCCAAGCTGGCCGAAGGCGCCGCCACGGCCGCCCGAGCCCTCACCGGCCCGGACTCCGTGCCCGCGTGGACCAGAGACCTGCCCCGAGGTGGGGCGCGCCGCCGCCCGGCTCCAGCCGAGAACCCCGACGCCGTCTACCTGCCGTCCTGCCTGAACACCCTGTTCGCCCCCGCAGATGGCGGCCCCGGCGTGATGACCGCCTTCCAGCGCCTGGCCCAACGCGCTGGCCTGCGCCTGCACATACCGCACGGGATCGCGAGCCTGTGCTGCGGTACGCCTTGGTCCTCCAAGGGCTATACCGACGGCCACGAGTCCATGGGCCGCCGCGTCCGGGACACGCTGCTGGCGGCCACCGGCAACGGCCGCATCCCCGTCGTCAGCGACGCCGCCTCCTGCACCGAAGGCTTCGACCACCTCGTTCCCACCCTCCAGGTGCTTGACGCGGTCGCCTTCACGGCCGAGCACATCCTGCCCCGCCTACCCGTCCCTCGCCGCCTGCCCTCTCTCTCCATCCACCCCACGTGCTCCTCCACCCGCCTCGGCCTGGACACCGCCCTCACCCGGATCGCCGAGACGATCGCCGATCAGGTCGTCGTCCCCGACGGCTGGCAGTGCTGCGCCTTCGCCGGCGACCGCGGACTGCTCCACCCGGAGCTGACCGCCTCGGCCACCCGCGCCGAAGCCGCCTCCGTGGTCAGCGCGAGCTGCGGCGCTCACGCCTCGGTCAACCGCACCTGCGAGCTCGGCCTGACCCGCGCCACCGGCCGGCCGTACCACCACCTCCTCGAACTCCTCGACCAAGCCACCGCCTGAGAACGTCCGAACCCACCGCGAATACCCCCACCTGCCCTGAGATCGACAGGGCCGGGATGTCCCAGATCTTGTCCCTGGAATCCGGAGACACTCCGCTCACGTGCGTGGTTGGTTAGGGTGAGCGGCCGAATGGTTCCCGGCGATGAAGGCGAAAACGCAGGATGCGCCGATGCTTGCTCCTCCGGCGGGGTAGGCGCGGCCCATGACCGAGGCCGTCGCGTTGCCCGTGGCGTACAGGCCGGGGATCGGGTCTCCGGTCAGACCCAGGACTTGTGAGTGTTCGTCGCAGAGGAGACCGCCGCTCGTCCCGACGTCGCCGGGGAAGATCTGGACGGCGTAGAACGGCGGCTTCGTGAGCGGCCCGAGGCACGGATTCGGCCCGTGGGTCGGATCGCCCATGTACCTGTCGTGAGCGCTCAGGCCGCGCCCGAAATCTTCGTCGACGCCGGTCGCGGCGAACTGGTTGAACCGGTCCACCGTAGTCGCCAACGTGTCGGCGTCGATGCCGCACTGCCGGGCGAGTCCGGCAAGCGTGGCGGCGCGCTTCATCGCCCCCTTGACCAGCCACTTCTTCGGGGTGAAGCCTGGGGGCATCATCGCGAACAGGTAGCGGGAGCGGTGCCGCGAGTCGATGATCAACCAGGACGGCACGCCGCCGCCGGTCTCCAGCTGGCGCCGGTACATGTGCTGGCCAACCTCCATGGAGGACCCGGCTTCGTTGAAGTAGCGCGCGCCACCCGCATCCACGATGATCGCTCCCGGCCTGGCCCGCTCCTGGATGACCATGGCCAGGGCTCCGTCGGGCTTCAGCAGGGCCGGCACCCACCAAGCCTCGTCCATCAGATCGGTCGCGGCGTTGAGCTCTACGGCCCGCTGCATGACCTCACCGGTGTCGCCCGGATTGGCGAGCGTCCATTGCGCGTTGTTCGGCTGGTCTGCTCCGTGCTTGGCCCGCATCTTCGGGTTGTGCGCGAACCCGCCTGAGGCGATCAGCACGCCGGCGCGTGCGCGTACCCGGAGGCGGCGTCCGTCGCGCTGCACGACGATGCCGAGCACCCGGCCATCTTCCTGGACCAGGTCCACGACGGCAGCCTCGGTCCAGATGGGGACGCCTCTGCGCAGCAGCACCTCCAGCAGTTGGGCGATCAACGCTCCGCCGTTCGAGGTCATGCGCCGCCCCCGCAGGCGAGCGGCCATCGTGCGCGCTCCAACCGCCATCGCCTTGAGCATGCTGCGCGGGCTGACCCGGATCAGGGTCAGTGCGCCGGCCTCGCCGGTTCGTACCACAAGTGGAGCGGCGATCGCCGGGCGTAGTCTGCCCGCGAGTGAGCGGAGGCGCTTGGTGTCGGTCGGGACTACTTCGATGGCCCGCCCGCGTGCACACCCGCCTGCGAATCCCGGTACGTCCGCGTAGTAGTCGCTGTAGCCCTCACACCGGGCGAACTCGATGCCCTCCCGTTCCAGCAGGTGGACCATCTTGCTGCCCTCGATCACGTAACTACGGCGACGGGCATCCGAGGACGCCGGTCCGGCGTCTCCCACGACGGAAGCGAAATAATCCAAGGCCGCTTCCAACGAGTCGGGCACGCGTTCTCGCTGCATGAGCGGATTGTCAGGCAACCAGAGGACACCCCCCGATATGCCCGTGGAGCCACCGAGGAACTCGCTCTTCTCCACAACCAGCACGTCCATACCCGCCGCGCTGGCCGCCACCGCGCCGCACAGACCGCCACCGCTTCCGACGACGAGGAAATCGGTCACATGGTCCCAGTCGGCCATGCCTCACCTGCCTTCAGATCTGTTTCTGGCCGCCGTCAACGTAGAGGTTCGAGCCGGTGACGAAGCTGCTGTCCTCGGTGGCCAGGAAGAGCGCCACGCCGGCGACCTCGGCCGCATCGGCCACCCGGCCGAGCGGGATACCGCCGGCGATCATGTCGAACAGTCCCTCGGGCTGGTCCGGGTCAGGTGCCTTCGCGGCCAGACCCGGCGTCTTGACGGCGCCCGGGGAGATCGTGTTCACCCTGATGCCCCGGCCTTTCAGCTCGTTCGCCCACGTACGAGCGAAAGAGCGGACCGCGGCCTTGGTGGCGGCGTACATCCCGAACGCCTCGCTCCCGCCGTCGGCGGCGATCGAGCTGAGCAGGATCACCGACGCGCCGTCATTGAGCAGCGGCAGCGCTTTCTTCACGGTGAACACCGTGCTGCGGATGTTGGTGTCAACGGCCTGATCGACGTGCTCCTCGGTGGTCTGCTCCAGCGTGGCGAGCTCGCCACCACCCGCGTTGGCCACCAGAACGTCCAGCCGGCGGCCGTCGGCGGTGATCTGGGCATAGAGCCGGGCGAGGTCACCCAGATCGGTGGCGTCGGCTTGGATGCCGGTCGCGTCCGGCCCGATCCGCTCGACCGCGTCGTCGAGTTGCGGCTTGCGGCGACCGGTCACGTAAACGTGGGCGCCCTCGGAGAAGAAGCGCTGTGCGATGGCCATGCCGATGCCTGCCGACGCGCCCGTGACGAGCGCGGTCTTGCCTTCGAGTCTTTGCATGGGATGCTCCTCAGGGGCGCATGGTGGTGCCGCCGTCGACGCAGATCGATTGGCCGGTGATCCATTCAGAGAGATCTGAGAGCAGGAACGCGACCATCGCGCCGATGTCGGTCGCCCTGCCGTGGCGGGGCGCGGGTGTGGTGGCGAGGATCATGTCCCGATATTTCGCGGGCAAGTTCAACTTGGTCTGCTCGGTGAGGACCAGGCCTGGCGATACGGAGTTGGCCCGCACTCCGGATTTGCCGTACTTGCGGGCGATGTGGCGGGTGAGCGCGCCGATCCCGGCCTTCGTCACCGAGTAGGCGACTTTGTCCTCCATACCGGCATAAGCCGCGTTGGAGATCGCGTTGACCACCGACCCGCCACCCGCCGCGACCATGTGAGGGATCGTGTGCTTGAGGGTCAGCAGGTAGCCGGTCAGGTTGACATCCATTGTGCGCTGCCATGCGGCCAGGTCGATGTCGACGGCGTTCGTGTCCCTGATGACCTCGTCGGGGTGAATGTTGGCGGCCACGTTGAACAGGCCGTCGATCCTGCCGTATTCCTTGGCCGCGAGGTCGATCTGGCTCTTGACCTGCTCTTCGTTCGAGATGTCGACGGCCATGGCGATTCCCTCGCCGCCCGCATCCGTGGCGGCCCGCACCGTGCGTTCGGCGGCCGCCTCGCTGATGTCGCCGACGATCAGCTTCGCACCGCCCGCGCCCAGGAACTGGGCGGTCGCGGTGGCGATTCCCCCAGCTCCTGCGAAAATGATGACCTTGTCCTTGAGGCCTTCCATATCCGTGCACTCCTACGAGTCTTGTGACCAGATGCCGCAGCGGCGCTGTGCTCAGTTGAAGACGACGACGACCTTGTCCGTCGCGCCCGGGTCGCCGGCCAGCTCGAGCGCGCGCTCGACCTCGGTGAAGGGCACCTGGTCGCTCACGATGACGGCGTATTTCTCCCAGTTGTCGACGATGTCGTCGGTGACCTCGAAGATCTCGTCGGGGTGCCCCATCGCCATGGCGATCGTGAGCTCGGTCGCGAGAATGTCCTGGAAGTCGACTTCGATGGGCTTCTTCTGCACGCCGACGACGCCGAGGCACGCACCCAGCTTGGCCACCCGCAGCACGGTCTCGATCACCGCGGACGCGCCGGCGGCGTCCAGGTAGATGTCGGTACCTGGGCGTCCGCCACGGCCGAAACCGTCCCGCGCCTCACCGTGGAGCTCGATCAGGCGGGCGACGAGGTCCTCCTCGGCGGAGTTGACGACCGCGTCCGCGCCGATCCGCAGGGCCTTCTCCAAGCGGTTCGCCTGGAGGTCGACCACCACGACATGGCCGACGCCCGCCCGCTTGTAACCGAGCAGCGCGCCCAGCCCGATGGGCCCGGCGCCGAAGACGACGACCTTGTCGCCGGGCTTGGGCCGGGTACGGTTGACGCCGCGCAACGCCACCGCCATGGGCTCGTTCAACGCTGCGACGTGCCACGGAACGTGGCCAGGAATGACCTTGAGATTCCCGCCCGCGACGGCGTTTCGCACCACGATGAAGTCGCTGAGCGCCCCCTGCGCGCCGCCGCCACCCATGATCGCGTCGGGTACGCCCATCGGGTCCACCACGACGTGATCGCCGACCTTCACGTCGGCCACGTCCGGTCCTACGAACACGACCTCGCCGGCCGGCTCGTGCCCGAGCGGAGTCTGGCTCTGCCCGGGAACGATGCCGCCCTCGCGCACGGCATGCGGATCGGCGCCGCAGACTCCGCACGCCTTCATCTTGACGAGCACGTCCGCGGGCCCCGCCACCGGGTCGGGAACCTCCAGAACCTCGACCTTGCCGGGACCGGTGACCATGAGGGCCTTCATCGGCCTGCTCCCGTCGGTGCGGTGCGGTGCCAATGTTCGTGCGTGAAGCGGCGGATCTCGTCGGCCTGTTCACGGTCTTCGGGGGCCTGGCCGAGGAACATGCCGTGGCCGGCGGCCTCCCAGACGTGCAGATCCGCCGGTACGCCGGCCGCGCGCAGCGCCCGATGCATGCGCACGGTGTCCGACAGCAGCCGATCCCGGGTGCCGCTGAGCAGGAGAGCCGACGGGAAACCCTTGCTGAAGTCGCCGAACAGCGGCGACAGGTAGGGGTCGCGCAGATCATGACCATCGGCGTAAAGCCGGATGGCCGGGGTCAGGTCACCGATCAGCATGCTGTCGAGGCCGTCGTTGGTCTGCAAGGTGTCCCCGGCTCCGGTCAGATCGGTGGCCGGCGTGTTCAGCACCACCGCCGCCGGCAGCGGCAGACCCTCGTCACGGGCCCGGAGCATCAGCGCGGCCGCCAGGTTGCCGCCCGCCGACACCCCACCGACGATGATCTCCTCCGCGCGGCGTTCCTCAAGCAGGGCCCGGTAGGCGGCCAGGCAGTCGTCCAACGCCACCGGGAAGCGGTGGTCGGGCGGCATCCGGTAGTCGACCGCCCACACCCGCGCGCCCACAGTGGTCGCGGTGAGGGCGGCCGTGGCCCGGCACATCACCCCGCCGCCCTGAGTCCAGGCGCCACCATGAATGTCGAGGTACACCCGGCGATCCTCCGGCGCGGTCCCATCCGGAGTGACCACGTAGACGGGGAAGCCGTCCAGGTGGATCTGCTCCACCCCCTCGGCCATACCGGCCAGTGCCTCGCCGAACATGTCCACGACGTACCTGTCCTGCGCGACGATCATCTTCCGCCAGCCGTCGATGTCATCCAGCGGCGGATAGTCGACGATCGGCCCGGCCATGCCGCGCGCCAGGACCGCCTGGGCTTCCGCACTCGGTGAGGCGGGCACCGGGATGACCCGGGCCGGAAGGCGGATCGCCGGGCGCTCGTCATCGGTCGTCATCACACATCTCCTCGTATGCCCAGCCTTTGTCGGCTTGCGTCCTAGTGATCCGGACGCCCGCGCGACAGGGGGAAATGATCTTGCGCCGTACATCTAACTTGCACGTGCTAGTGCGAGCACGCTACCAGCGTCTGAAAGGTGTGCCAACAGCCCCGTTCCGGACGAAGTGACTACCGGCCTCCGGCGGTCGACTCGCGGGCGACCACCCTCACCTCGCCGTCGAATCCACCAGGCGGAAGAGCGCGGCCGTCGATCGCGTGCAGCGCAAGCGCCGCGAAGTAGCGACCGGCGCCGACATCGTCGATGTCCACGCTGGAGATCGAGGGGACGAACATGGCCGCCAGCGGGGTGTCATCGTGACCGATCACCGACAGGTCGGCGGGCACGCCGAGACCCGCGCGGATCGCGGCACCGACCACCATCGCCGCGACGTCGTCGTTGTAGGCCACGACACCGGTCACGCCCGCCGAGCGCCAGTGCCTGACCGCGTCGGCGGCCGAATCGTCGAGATAGTCGGCCGTCCGCACGTCGAGCGGCTCCAGACCGAGCCGGTCGACGGCCCGCTGTGCCGCCCGTAGCCGGGCCTCCTGCAGCGGAGACGTGCGCGGATCCGTGCTGGCCGCGAAGGCGAGCCGGCGATGGCCGAGCTCATGCAGATGCTCGACCTGCAGCGCCGGCCCAGAGGTGATGATGACTGCGTCATCCAGCGATCCGAGATGATCCGGGTCAGGCAGAATCCTCGTGACCCCACTGGCGCGCATGGAAGCCACCTCTTCCTCGTCGAACGGCCACAAACCCAGAACGACGTCCGGGGCGAGCAGTTCCCACAAAGGGCGCGCCCGGTTCGTGGCCTGGCGAGCGTAGATGGCCAGGGAAAAGCCGGCCTCGTCCACCGCCAGCGCGGCCTCCTCCAGGTGCCTGCGCAGCCGGTACTCCATCCGCCAGTCCGGGATCACCATCATGATCACCTTGCTGCTGCCCCGGCGCAGATCCTGCGCAGCCCGATGTGGCCGGTAACCGAGACGCTCGGCCTCGCCGAGCACCCGCTGACGGGTCCGTTCGGAAATGGTCTGCCCCGGAGTGTTGTTCAGCACGAACCCGACCGTGGCCCGGGAGATGCCCAGCGACCTGGCCACATCCGCCGCCGTCACCCGCCTACCGGCCTGCCCGCTCACCGGCCCCACTCCTCAAGGCTGACCTTGCAGCCAGTTGGGCAAGCCTAGCTTGCACGTGCTATTTGCCGTGTGAATAGTGTACGTGAGGTGCCGTCGTCGACTCTCATCGGCCGACATCGGGTGCGTTTCTGATGAGCAGCCAGCTTCATGCAAGGACCAGGGCCTCGATTGATCCTCGACGGTGATCAGGGGCTCGGCCGGAGCACCGTCCGCCGCCGTGGCAACGAGGCGGATCTTGCCGGTGCCGCTCGGGCGCAGGACAGCGAGCGGCACTTAAGGGGTCGGAGCGTGGGGGGTGGGAGCCCGCGCGTCAGCTCCCACCCCTCGTGCCTGTCGGTTAGTCAGAGGTGATGACCTCGGTCGCCGCCGTTTCACCTGACCTGATGGCGCCCTCGATGTAGCCGTACCAGCCGGTTGCCGTCTCAGCCCCGGCCCAGTGGATGCGGCCCACCGGGGTGCGGAGCGCGTGGCCGTACTGGGTCCAGGTGCCGGGCGGGAAGACGGCGGAGTAGGCGCCGCGCGTGTGCTGCTCGGCGCCCCAGTCCTGCTCGGTGTAAGCGATCGGGGAGGCGGCCGGTGGGCCGAACAGCTGGGTCAGCTGATCGAGGACCGCTGCCCGGCGCTGGTGTGCGGGGCGGGCGGTCATGGCGCGGGCCTCGGCTCCTTCGATGAAGCCGAGCAGGATGCCCGGTTCGCCCGAGCGCGGGCTACTGTCGAAGACCGCGCTGATGGGTCCGCGCAGGCTGGTGGCTTGGCCGCTGAGTCCGGACGAACGCCAGAACGGCTCCGGGTAGACGGCCACGCACTTGATCACGCTGCCCATGGGCAGCCGCTGGGTCAGCCCGTCGCGGGCTGCCGGCAGGGCCGGTTCGTAGGTGATGCGGCCGGACAGCGTGGGCGGGATGGCCACCACGACGTGCGCCGCCCGCCAACTCCGTTCCCTGCCGGCGGTTACCTCGACGCCGTGCTCATCCTGGACGATGTGATCGACCGGGGTGCCGAGGTGGATACGGTCGCCGAGCCGGCGCGCGAGGCGGACGGCCAGTTCGTGCGCGCCGCCGTCGAGGCGGTCCTGTTGCGCGCCACCCTCCACAGCGATCACGCGTTGCATGCTTCCGGCGGAGCGAGCGTAGAACAGCGCGTGCAGCAGGGACAGCTCGCTTGGCTGGCAGGACCAGACCGCCTGGCAGGCCATGGTGAACAGCCGTCGCCCGGCCCGGGTCCACGTGGTGCGACGGATCCAGGTTTCGAGTGTCTGGCCATCCAGGGCGGCGGCGTCGGGGCTACGCCAAGGCGCCTCGGTGTCGATCCTGCGGGCGAGCCGTTCGAACCGGGCTTGCGCCTGGGCGGCGTCCAGCAGGGCGAGCGGGCTCAGACGCGGGATGGTGCCCCGGTAGCGCCGTACTCGCCCGGTTGTGGTCTCGACCAGGTGGTGGCCCTGCCCGTACGTGGGGAAGACCGGCACGCCGAGGTCGGCGGCCAGCGCGTACGCGCGGTCTTGCCCCGGGCCGAGGAACTGCCCGCCCAGTTCGATGCTCTGGCCGTCGATCTCGGTGCTGAAAGTGCGGCCGCCGACGCGATCGCGAGCTTCCAGCACGACGACGTCCAGGCCATGGCGATGCAGGTCACGGGCGCAGGTCAGGCCCGCCAGGCCCGCACCCACGACGATCACGTCGACAGAGCGGACGGATGGGTGGTCGGACATGTGTTTCTCCGGTGGGTCGGGTCATGCCCCGGACCACGATCCGCCACCCGGTCGGGTGCGGACGTGTCCGTGGCATGACGGACACGCCAGCGCACCCACCGACCACCACGGCGCTGACCTGTATGAGGTTAATTGTCCCGGCTGATCTTACCCACGTCGGTTGTCGCCCGGCGCCATGACCACCATGTCGCGGGCCGGCGACCGCTCGGGCAGAGGAACGGCGTACATCGCGCACTTGTCAATTCCACTATCGGGTACTAGCGTACCCAAAATCGTACCCAATATAGTAGCCCTTGCGTTCCGAGGTGAACCCGCGATGGACCTCTCCGATCCCGGCCCGGCAACTGATCCGCTTGACCGAGTCCACGAGCTGGTCGCCGCCTACAGCGATCCGCGCGCCGGCGTCGCCCACCTGCTCTGCGATCGGCACCCGGCTGATGCGGTCGCCTACACCGTGGTCGAGCCGGACATGTCGGCCACCGTGCTCACCTACGGTCGGCTCAGGGCTGAATCCGAACGGTTCGCCGCCGCTCTGGCCGATCTGGGGGTGGGGCCGGGCGACCGAGTGGCGACGCTGATGGGCAAGAGCGCCGACTACCTCGTTGCGTTGCTCGCGGTCTGGCGGCTCGGCGCGGTGGCGGTGCCGCTGTTCACCGCGTTCGCGGCGCCGGCGATCGCGCTGCGGTTGCTGGCCGGCGGCGCCAAGGTCGTCATCTGCGACGACACGCAACGGCCGAAGCTCGACCCGGGTGACGACATCCCAGCGGACGCGCCTTGGCGGATCATCGTCAGCGGCAGCGGCGGCGAGCTGAACTTCGCCGAGCTGGTGTCCGCGCACGAGCCCGGATACCCGGCGGCCGCCCTGGGCGGAGATGCGCCGATCTTGCACATCTTCACGTCCGGCACGACGGGCCGCCCCAAGGGAGTCGTCGTGCCCGCCGCGGCGATCGCCGGCTTCCGCCTCTACGCCGAGTACGGCTGCGGTGTCAGGCGGGACGACGTCTTCTGGAACGCGGCCGATCCCGGCTGGGCCTACGGGCTGTACTTCGGTGTGATCGCCTCGCTCAGCCTCGGGGTGCCGAGCATCCTGCTGCACGCCGGGTTCTCACCTGAGCTCACATGGCGGGTCATGGACGAGTTCCGGGTCACCAACTTCACCGCCGCGCCGACGGTATACCGATCGCTGCGCGCTTCCGGCGTCCCGGTGCCACCGGGTCTGGCGCTGCGCTGCGCCTCCAGTGCGGGCGAGCCGCTGACGCCCGAGGTCAACGCGTGGGCCGAGCAGACGTTCGGCATCCAGGTGCATGACCACTACGGGCAGACCGAAGCGGGGATGTTGATCAACAACCACCAGTTCCCGACGCTGCGCCGACCGGTGCTCGCCGGATCGATGGGACATCCGATGCCCGGGTGGAGCCTGCACGTGCTGCACGAGGACCGCGACGAGATCGCGCCCGCCGGCACCATCGGCCGTATCGCCGTCGACATCGCCGCCAGTCCGCTGGCCTGGTTCCGCGGCTACGAAGGCGACCCGACCAAGAGCGCGGAGAAGTTCAGCGCCGACGCCCGGTGGTACTACACCGGGGACGTCGGCCGCGTGGACGAGGAGGGCTACTTCCACTTCTCCTCCAGGGACGACGACGTCATCATCATGGCCGGCTACCGCATCGGGCCGTTCGAGGTCGAGTCGGTGCTGGTCACACATCCCGCGGTGACCGAGTGCGCGGTGATCGCCGCGCCCGACGAGGTCCGCGGCGAGGTTCTGGAGGCCTTCGTCGTTCTCCAGGACGGGGAGGACGCCTCCGACGCGCTGATCACCGAACTCCAGCAACTGGTCAAGAAGCGGTTCGCGGCACACGCCTACCCACGCGCGGTGCACTTCATCGACCAGTTGCCGAAGACGCCCAGCGGGAAGATCCAGCGCTACCTCCTGCGCGCACAGCGGAAGAGCGACCTGGCGGCTCGCCCGTGACCGCTGCGGTTCTTTCCGAACAGGCCGGACCTCTGCGCTGGATCCGGCTCAACCGCCCCGGCAGACGCAACGCCCTCGATCCGCAGCTCATAGGCGCGTTCGACGAGGCCGTCGCCGCCGCGATGAGCGATCCGCACACCGAGGCGGTGGTGGTCGCCGGGAACGGGCCCAGTTTCTGCGCCGGAGCCGATCTGCGTCATCTCCTGGGACTGGCCCGCACCGGCGGGGATCCGCTGACGTTCCTCGGCTCCGTCTCGCGGTCCTTCGCGCGGCTGGAGTCTGCGCCGAAACCCGTCATCGCGGCCGTGCACGGGCATGCCGTCGCCGGTGGGCTCGAACTCGCGCTGGCGTGTGACGCGGTCGTGGCCCGAACGGGCACGCTCATCGGCGACGGGCACATCCGCAACGCTCTCCTGCCCGGCGCCGGGTCGAGCGTACGGCTGGCCCGCAAGGTCGGTGAGCCCCTGGCCCGGCGTCTGATGCTCACCGGTGAGCTGCTACCGGCCGAACAGTTCCTGCCGAGCGGCTTCGTGCAGGCCATCGCCGCGGTTGGAGAGTTCGACGCGGTGGTGACGGCGGTGGCGAACTCCTTCACCGGGATGCCGGCCGGCTGCCATGGACGGCTGAAGCAGCTGCTCGACGACCCGGACACGCCGAGTGCGCTGCTGAGGGAGCTCGACATGTTCGCCGAACACTGGCGCGAGCAGGACATCGCCGCGCAGCTGACCCACTTCTTCGACCAGCGAGCCATGAGGTAGCACCGTGCGACGTTATGAGAACCGGGTCGTCCTGATCACCGGGGCCGGGCAGGGGCTGGGCCGGGCGATGGCACGGCGGTTCGCGGCGGAGAGCGCGCTGCTGGCGTTGTGCGACGTCAACGAAGCCGCTGTCAAGGAGACGTCCGCCGAGTGCGACGGCAGCGACGTGCGCCCATCGGTGGTGAACGTCGCCGATGCCCAGCAGGTCGACCGGTGGATCGCGGACACGCTCGCGGCCTTCGGCCGGGTGGACGTCCTGGTGAACAACGCCGGGGTGATCCGGGACAACCGCCTGGAGCGAATGACCGATGACGAGTGGGACGCCGTGATCGACGTCAGCCTGCGCGGCATGTTCCACTGCACCCGGGCCGTGTTCGCGGAGATGAAACGGCAAGGGTACGGCCGGATCCTGTCCTTTTCGTCCATGTCCTGGCGAGGCAACTTCGGGCAGGCCAACTACGCGGCCGCGAAGGCGGGTGTGGTGGGCCTGGCCCGCACGATCGCCCTGGAGGGCGCCCCGCACGGTGTGACCTCGAACGCCATCGCACCCGGCCTCATCGACACACCGATGCTGGCCTCGATGAACGCCGCCGCCCGGGCCAAGCTCGCCGGCCGGGTGCCCATGGGCCGCATCGGCGACCCGGCGGACATCGCCGAGGCCGCGGCGTACCTGTGCTCGGAGTCGGCGGCGTACGTGACCGGCGTGGTGCTCGACGTGGACGGCGGCATCAGCATCGGCAGCACCCTGCGCTGACCCGCGCCACCCAGAACCCGCGCCACATCGGCGCACGCGACGTGGAGAAGGAGCAACAAACATGACCACTGCCGACGACCTCATCGTCGAGAACGACGTGATGGTCCCCATGCGCGACGGCATCCGCCTGCGTACCGACATCTTCCGCCCGGCGGAGCCGGGCCAGTATCCGGTGCTCGTGCAGCGCTACCCGTACAGCACGCGCGACGGGTACATGAAGATGTTCGGCAAGGCGATCGCCCAGCAAGGCTACGCCGTCCTCGTGCAGAGCTGCCGGGGCCGGTACGGCTCCGAAGGCGACTTCTCCCCGCTCCACCCCGATGTCGAGGACGGCTATGACACCGTCGAATGGGCCGCGGCGCAGCCGTGGTCGAACGGCAAGGTGGGCATGTACGGCACATCCTACAGCGGCTACACGCAGTGGACCGCCGCCATCGCCCGGCCGCCCCACCTGGTCGCCATCGCACCGCTGACGTGCGCGTGGAACTGGGACGACAGCACGTGGTACTACGCACCCGGCGTGCTCCACCTCGGCCTCGCACTGAGCTGGAGCGCCCTGATGACGACGTGGGAGGCCGAGCGCCGAGGCGTCGCATCGCCCCTGCCCAAGTTCGCCGAGGCCGCGAAGATCATGGATGGGGGCGGCCTCGGCGGGGTGGCGGAGCTGGCCGAGCTGAATCGGCTGGAGGCCGACGGGACCCGGGAGTTGCTGGACCGCCGCCCCTTGCGCGACATCGAGGAGCTGCGCGAACTGGCGCCGTGGTTCCGCGAGTGGTGCGACCGCGATGACCCGCAGGACCCCTACTGGCGGCGGATCAGTGCCGCCGACCACATTCAGGACATCGACCTGCCGGTCCTGCACCTGACCGGCTGGTACGACTTCTTCGCCAAGGGCGGCCTTGACGCCTTCACCACGATGAAGCGCTACGGCGTCACCGAGCAGACCCGGAAGGGACAGCGCCTGGTCGTCGGGCCGTGGAACCACGGGAGCGCCCAGCTCCGGCCCGATGCCGACCCGGCGGTCGGGGTGTTCATTGACATGAGCCCGGACGGGCCGCTCATGCGGTTCTTCGCCCATCACCTCAAGGGGGAACTTCCCGGCTACGTGGACGAGCCGCCGGTCCGCCTGTACGCGATGGGCGACAACGTCTGGCGAGAGGAGCACGAGTGGCCGCTGGCCCGCACCCAGTGGACCTCGTACTTCCTCCACGACGGCGCTCTGTCAACGGAAGCGCCAGGCGATGAGCAGCCGGACGCGTACGTCTACGATCCGAGCGACCCGGTGCCAGGCTCGCTCCGGACCGGCGCCACCTACGGGGACCCGGTCGACCTCAACGCCGTCGCCGAACGTCCTGACGTGCTCGTCTACACCACCCCGCCGCTGGAGAGCGACGTGGAGATCACCGGCCCGGTGACACTCGAGCTGTGGGCGTCCTCGTCGGTGGAGAACACCGACTTCACCGCGAAGCTGATCGAGGTCTTCCCCGACGGCGGCGCCATCAATGTCTGCCAGGGAGTCGTCCGCACGGGCGTCGGTGTGGCACAGCCTCGGACGCCGGGAGCGGCCTACCGCTACGAGATCGACCTGTGGTCGACGAGCACCGTCGTCAAGGCCGGGCACCGCATCAGGCTGGACATCTCCTCCAGCGAGTTCCCCACCTACGACCTCAATCCGAACACCGGCGAGCGCATCACCCACGCCACCTCCGCCAAGACGGTGCCCGCGACCCAGCGCATCTTCCACGACGAGCTCCACCCGTCCCGCCTGATCCTCCCGATCATTCCCCGCTGATGGCGGCGCTCGTATTTCGAGCCGACACCGATGCGGCACCGGAGCTTCCGCACATGACATCCCGGGCGGCGCGCCCAAGTAACACGACGTGGAGGGTGGAGGAGCTATGACGACGGAGTATGTCCCCGGCCCCGCAGGGCTCGATGACGCTCGCTCGTTGTGCGATGTACTGCTCCGCACGGCGGCGGCGAACTCTGATCGCCTCGCGCTGCGCACCATGGACGGGAAGCTCGAGGTCACCTACGAAGAGGCGCTGGCGCGTATCCGCTCGTTCGTCGGCGGGTTGGGCGCGCTGGGTGTCGCACGCGGCGAGCCGGTCGCGCTCATGCTCGCCAACCGGCCCGAGTTCCACCTCATCGACGCGGCCGCGATGTTCCTCGGTGCGGTCCCGTTCAGCATCTACAACACCTCGCCCCCGGAGCAGGTCGGATACGTCCTGAGCGACGCCGGCAGCCGCGTCGCGATCATCGAGGAGCGCTTCCTCGCGACGGTGCGCGCAGCACGCGAGCACGGGGCGCGGCTCGACCACGTCGTGGTGATCGACGCCGAGTGTGACGGCTGCTTGACCCTGGCCGATTTGGCGGCCGGCGACGCGGCAGAGGTCGATCTCGAGGCGAGCGCCGACCATGTCGCCGGCGACGACCTGCTCACGCTGATCTACACGTCGGGGACGACCGGACCGCCGAAGGGCGTGGAGATCACTCACGCGAACATGCTCGCTCAGCTGCGCGGCATGGATGCCGCGGTCCCGCTCCCGGGTGGCGGGCGGCAGGTCTCGTTCCTGCCGACGGCTCACATCGCCGATCGCTGGACCTCGCACTACTCGGCGTTCATGACCTACGCCAACACCGTCACGAGCGTTGCCGAGATACAACAGGCCATGGAGGTCGTCGCCCGCGTCCGGCCCACGATCTTCGCCGCCGTCCCGCGCATCTGGGAGAAGGTCAAGGCATCGCTCGAGGCCGGCTTCGGACCCGATCTGGGAGCGAAGGCGCGCGCCACGCCCGAGTTGGCAGAGAGCATCCGCGTGAAGCTCGGTCTCGACCAGGCGCAGTGGCTTGTCACGGGCGCCGCGCCCACGCCCGTCGAAGTGCTCGAGTTCTTCGACGCGCTCGGCCTCCCGCTGTGCGAGGGGCTGGGGATGTCGGAGGCCTCGTGCATCGTGGCCACGAATCGGCCCGGCGTGGTCCGTCAGGGCAGCGTCGGGCTCCCGCTCGACACCGTTGAGCTGCGGCTGGCCGGCGACGGCGAGCTGTTCGTGCGCGGCCCGCAGGTCATGCGGGGCTATCGCAACATGCCGGAGCGCACGGCGGAGGCGATCGACGGCGACGGCTGGCTGCACACGGGGGACGTCGCACGGATCGATGAGGATGGCTTCGTCTGGATCGTGGATCGCAAGAAGGAGCTGATCATCAACGCCGCCGGCAAGAACATGTCGCCGGCCAACATCGAGATGCGGCTGAAGTCGGCCGGCCCGCTGATCGGCCAGGCGTGTGTGATCGGCGACCGCCGCCCCTACAACGTCGCGTTGCTCGTCCTCGACCCGGTCGCCGGGGCGGATCTCGACCCAACCGACCTGGGTGTCGTCGCACGCGTACGCGAGGAGGTCGACGCTGCCAACACCCATCTCGCACGCGTCGAGCAGATCAAGCGGTTCAGGCTGCTCGCCGGCGACTGGTCGCCCGACGGCGACGAGCTCACGCCGACCATGAAGCTCAAGCGCCGCACCATCGAGCGGAAGTACGCCGACGAGATCGAGGCGCTCTACGCGCAGGGTCAGTCATGAAGTGATCGCCGTACGACTGCCGCCGGACGGCAGCGGGGGACGACGAGGAATGTCAGGGGTGATCGGAGCTGAGCCCGTTGAGCAGCAGGTCGCCGAGCTCGGCGAAGGCGTCGCCGGCGCTGAGGCCGGTCGTGCGCAGCAACTCTCCCGATTGGACCCCGTCGATGGCCAAAGTGATCAGCTGGGCCGCGAACGTGCCGTCGACCGGGCGGAACACGCCCTGCCGCACACCGTCCTCGATCAACTCCCGGACCCGGCGAGCGGCGGTGTCGGAATTGTGCCGGTAGATCTCGGCGGTCGAGTGGAAACCGACCATGTCGACGTAGAACGTCGGGGACTGGCGGCGCATGGCCGTGCCCACCCCGGCCAGGTAGGTACCGATGCGTTGCCGCGCGTCGGCCTCGGCCGCGACCGCCGTCTCGATCTCCTCGGCCGCCTGGCCGAAGAAGCGTTTGGTCACCGCGATCACGAGCTGTTCCTTGGTGCCCGCCAGGCTGTAGAGGGTGGCCTTGGAGCAGTTCGTCCGCGAAGCCAGATCGTCCATCGTCAGGCCGATGAAACCCTCGGCCAGCAGAATGCTCGCAAGTTGTCCCATGAGTTCCTCGCGGCGCGACTCATTGACGCGGCGACGGCGAACGCTCGTCCGCTTCGGGACTCTCTCAAGGTCGCTGGCTGGCGGCATGCATCCGAGTCTGACACAGGCATACCCGCACCCTCGCGGCGGAACATTTTTAGGTACTATCGCACCTATAAAAGTACCCAACTGAGGGAATTGCCATGGCTGACGTGACTCCCGCCGCCTTTCAACGATCGCCAGGGGACGGCTCGGCGACGTTCATCCCCCACGCCTCCCACCTCCCCGCCCTGGACGACTACGACTACGTCCAAGAGGAATGGATCGCCACCGGCGAGGAGGACGGCCACCCCTACGCGACAACGGTGCTCGTACGCCGCCCCCGAGACGCCGCTCGTTTCAGCGGCACCGTGATCGCCGAGCCGCTGCACGTCCACGGAATCGCGCCGATCTGGCTCTACAGCGGCCCCTACATCCTGCGGTCAGGGCACGCCTGGGTGGAGATCACCGCGCAGAAGACGACACTCGACATGCACCTCAAGCCGTCCGGCCCGCAGAACTACGCGAACCTGCACATCGAGGGGCCGGACACCGCGGACTTCGACCCCGACCCGCACCTCGGCAACCCGGAGAGCTCGACGGTGTTCTGGTCAGAACTGGAACGCCGGAACCGGGCAGCCAGCACGATCCTCGCCCAGGTCGGTGCCGCCCTCGCAGCATCCCAGGGGCCGTTCAAGGGCTGGAACGTCACCAACATCATCCTCGCCGGTCACTCGCAGACCGGCAGCGTGACCACCTACTACATCCGTGACGCACACGACGTGCAGCGTCTCGCCGACGGCTCACCCGTCTACGACGGCTTCTTCCCGTCGGGTTTTCCCTTCGAGCCCTTCCACGACGTCGACGTCCCGATCGTGCAGGTCATGAGCGACGGCGACATCGCCCTTCCCGGCTACTCCTTCCGTCCCGGCTACGAGGGCCGCCGCTATCGGCGCGACGACAGCGACGAGCCCGGCGACCGATACCGCCTGTACGAGCTCGCCGGCATTCCGCACATGGGCACCCGGTACTCGCCCTTCAACGACGTGTCCCTGTGGAAGGACAAGTTCGCCGACGAGCCCGGCGTCCCGATCGTCGCCCGGATGAACAGCCTGCCCCACTTCGAACTGTTCAACATGGGCCTGCACCACCTGGTCGAGTGGGTGGCCAACGGCACCGTGCCGCCCCGGGCCGAGCGCATCGAGGTCGGCCCGGACGGCTACGTCGCCAAGGACGAGCACGGCAACAGCCGAGGAGGCGTGCGCTGCGTCCAACTGGACGTCCCCCACTCCACGCACCGGCCCAACCCGGCGAAGCCGGACGGCACTCCGAGCCCCATCACCGTCGGCAGCGACGAGCCGTTCGACGTGCGGAAACTGCGACAGCTCTACCAGGACTCGGCCGGATACGTCGAGCGCTTCGACCGGCGCCTGGACGAACTCATCGATGAGGGCTGGTTCCTCGCCGAAGACGCCGAGAACATGCGGCGTGAAGCGCAACAGGTCGACATCCCGTAGCCGGATCGAGGACCAGGTACTGATCGCTCGGCCGCACGGTTGCCGCAGAGCGAACCCACGAAGGAGAAACATGATGATTGACGCTTCATATCCGGTGACGCACGTCCCGGCGCGGAATGTCCCGGTGCCTAAATCGCTGAGCGAGCAGGCACAGGCGCTGCTGGCGATGGGCGTGAGCAAACCGCAGAGCGAGTTGCCGCCGGTGGATGATCTCGAGGCGTGGCGGGCTCTGGTCGCGGAGCGGAACGCCATGGTGACAGGAGCAGCGGTGGGGATCGTGGGGACGTCGGTCACCGGCGCCGTCGAGACAGGTGTCGGCACCAAGACGGAGGATGTCGACGTCGACGGGGTGACCGTCTACGCGGCCAGGCCTGACGGCCTCTCGCCGGACGACCGCCGGGTGCTCCTCCTCCTGCACGGTGGAGCCTTCATCATGGGCGGCGGAGCGGCGTGCCGATCTGGGGCAGCCGCCATGGCGGGGTCTGTCGGTGCGACCGTGTGGTCGGTCGACTACCGGATGCCGCCGAACCACCCCCATCCCGCACCGCTCGATGAGTCCCTGACCGTCTACCGGAGGCTGCTGAAAGACCACCGGCCGGAGGAGATCGCCATCGGGGGTATCTCGGCCGGGGCCAACCTCACAGCGGCTCTGATCCTCCGAGCGCGTGACGAGGGACTGCCGCTGCCGGCCGCCGCCGTGCTGATGACCCCGCCCACGGACCTGACCCGCGGTGGCGACACGCTGGCGACCAACGACGGGGTCGACTCGCAGCTCGTGGAGGCCCTCGAACCTCTGATCCTCCTGTACGCCGGAGGTCATGACCTGCGCGACCCGTACCTGTCACCGTTGTTCGGAGACTTCACCAAGGGGTTCTCGCCGACGATCCTGTTCAGCGGCACCCGCGATCGGTTGCTGTCGGACACCGTGCGCCTGCACCGCAAGCTACGCGCCGCCGGCATCCCCGCGGACCTGCACGTCTTCGAGGCCGCGCCCCACGGTTTCTTCCTCGGGACGGCACCAGAGGACCACGAGCGGGTCCGGGAGATCCGCCGCTTCCTCGACGAGCACTGGGCCAAGCCAGTCACTGACGGCTAGATCCGCCTAGATCGCTGTGTCCTCATCCCCGTTCCGGCTCGGCCAGAGCCGGCACGGCGGAGCCCAGGAACTGGCGGATCGCCGACTCCATCTGCACCGAGTCCCTGTCGAAAAGCCACTGCTCCTGCAGGCCGTTGATGAGCGCGATGGTCATCGTCGCAAGCGTCTCCGGATCGATGGCCGACCGTAGCTCTCCACGATCGGCCAGAGCCCTGAACGCCTTCCCGAAGAACTGGCGGAGCATGCGGTAGCGCTCGGTGTAGTAGGCGTGCGCCGGGTGGTCGGGCGACGTGGCCTCGCCCGACAGCACACAGTGCAGCTCCATCAGCCCGGGCTGCAGCTCGTTGTCCACGATGACGGCGAGCATTCCCCGGAGGGTCTCGACGGGGTTGGAGCTCGGGTCGAGGGCGTGCGCGGATTCGAGGTATTCGCTGCTGCGCTCGTCGCGCAGCTCCAGCACCGCGGTGAGCAGGTCCTCCTTGCGTGGGAAATGGTGCAGCAGCCCCGTGTAGCTGCTGCCCGCGCGTTTGGCGACGTCTTTCATGGTCGCGCCATAGAAGCCCGTCTCGCCGAACGCGTCCACGCAGGCTTCGACGATCCGCCTCCGGATCGCCGCCGTCTTGGCGTACGGGCCGCGGCTGGTCGTCGCGGTCATGGTTCTCCTTCCGTCGAGGGCTTGAAATTCGTATCGTGATTCGGGTTTCATGTTAGCGTGCATCCCGCCTCTCGCAAGGATCTCTCATGACCACACTTGCCCCCGGCTTCCTCTGGGGCGCGGCCACCGCCCCACACCAGGTGGAAGGCAACAACGTCAACAGCGACTGGTGGCAGAACGAACAACACGTCCCCGGAATGGACCCCAGCGGCGACGCCATCGACAGCTACCACCGCTACCCGGAGGACATGCGCCTGCTCGCGGAGGCGGGGCTCAACGCCTACCGCTTCGGCATCGAGTGGGCGCGCATCGAGCCCCTCCCGGGCAGGTTCTCCCGTGCCGAGCTGGCGCACTACCGCCGGATGATCGACACCGCGCTCGGCCTCGGGCTGACGCCGGTCGTCACCTTGCACCATTTCACGGGCCCACGCTGGTTCAACTGGCTCGCCGACGACGCCATCGAGCGCTTCGAGGCGTACGTACGGCAAGCCGCGACCATCCTCGGCGACGTCGAGTGGGTCTGCACGATCAACGAGCCGAACATGCTCGCCCTGATGACGAGCATGAGCCTGGCGACCGTGTCCGACGAGGCCGACAAGTGGATGAGCCCGACCCTCGAAGGAGCGGCCCGCCCGGTGCTGCCCGCCCCCGATCCCCAGGTCGGGCGGCGGCTGGCCGAGGCCCACCACGCCGCTCGCGACATCCTGAAGAAGCACACCGACGCGGCGGTCGGCTGGACGGTGGCCAACCAAGCCCTCACCGCCACGCCCGGCAACGAGGCCGAACTACGCGAGGTGCGCTACGTCCGCGAGGACCTGTACCTGGAGGCCGCACGCGGTGACGACTTCATCGGCGTGCAGTCCTACTCCAGCCAGGCCGTGGACGAAAACGGCGTCGTCCCGCACCCGCAGAGCCCGGACACCACCCTCACCGGCAACGCCTACCGCCCCGACGCGATCGGCATCGCCGTCCGCCACACCTGGGAAACCACGGGCGGCGTACCGATCCTCATCACCGAGAACGGCATCGCCACCGACGACGACACCCGCCGGATCGCCTACACCTCCGAAGCGCTCACCCACCTGTACGCATGCGTGGACGAGGGCATCGACGTGCGCGGATACCTCCACTGGAGCGCCCTGGACAACTACGAGTGGGGCCACTGGGAGCCCACCTTCGGTCTGATCGCCGTGGACCGCGAGACCTTCGAACGCCACCCCAAGCCCAGCCTGACCTGGCTGGGCGAGGTCGCCCGCCGCGGAGGAGAACTCTGATGCTCGATGACACGCCCGTGGGGCGCCTGCCCATGCATGCCCTGCGCCGCGACCCCGAGATCGAGCTCGACGGCGAATGGGACTTCCAGCTCCTCCCTTTCCCTACGGCACCGCTCGGCGCCACCTGGAAGACCGTCCACGTGCCGAGCTTGTGGACGATGCGGGAGAGCGAGGACCGGCCCCACTACACGAACGTGCCGATGCCGTTCGAGGAGGTGCCCCCGCACGTCCCAGAACACAATCCGACGGGCGTCTACCGGCGCCGGTTCACCCTGTGGCCGACCGGCGAACGCCGCACGATCCTGCACGTCGGCGCAGCCGAGGGCCTGCTGCGGGTCTCGGTCAACGGACAGCCGGTCGGCGTGAGCACCGACTCGCACCTCGAGGCCGAGTTCGACATCACGGACGCTCTCGTCCCCGGAACGAACACGATCGAACTCAGGGTCGCCAAGTGGTCGGCCGCCAGCTACCTGGAGGACCAGGATCACTGGTGGCAGTCGGGACTGAGCCGCTCGGTCTTCCTGCATACGGTGCCGGAGATCCGGCTGGCCGACATGTCCGCGGTCGCCGACTACGACCCGCAGACCGAGCGCGGGAACCTCCGGGTGACCGTGTCCACGTCGGGGCTGGATCACCTCTACGAGACCGACTGGTCGGTGCGGATCGAGGTGCTCGGCCGATCGCTGACGCTGCCGGTCTCCCCCCGTCTGGCCACGCGTACCCTCCCGAAGCCGTCCCTGGACCGGTCGGCGCGCCCCGAGCCCCTGCTGCCACCCGACTTCATGGATCTGCTCAGCATCAACGCGGCGGGGGCGCCGATCCCCCCGGAGTTCCGCGCGATCCCCGCCACCATGGGCAAGCTGCCGGATCCTACGCCGCCCGCCGGAACCGCTGTCTTCGCTCTCGACGGCCTCGACGTCACCCCGTGGTCGGCGGAGATCCCCCACCTCGAAGACCTCACGGTCAGCCTCGTCAGCCCTGAAGGCGATGTCGCCGACGAGACCCGCGTCCGCATCGGCTTCCGCCGCGTCCAGGTCGTCGGACGCGACCTGCTCGTCAACGGCAGGCGCATCCTCGTCCAGGGTGTCGCCCGGCACGACGTCGACCCGCGCACCGGGCGCGTCGTCTCCCGCGACCGGCTCCTGGCGGAATTGTCGCTGCTCAAGCGGTTCAACGTGAACGCGATCCGCACGGCCCACTACCCCAACGACCGGCAGATCCTCGACCTGTGCGACGAGATCGGGTTCTACGTCATCGACGAGGCCGACGTCGAGGGGCACGCGTTCGCCTCCACCATCCCCGACGACCCCCGCTACCTGCCCGAGATCCTGGAGCGCATCACCCGGATGGTGCTGCGCGACCGCAACCACCCGTCGGTGATCTCCTGGTCGCTGGGCAACGAGACCGGCTACGGCGCCGCCCACGACGCGGCGGCCGGCTGGCTGCGGCGCTTCGATCCGACCCGGCCGCTGCACTACGAGGGTGCGATCTCCCTCGACTGGCACGCCGGGCACGCCGCCAGTGACATTCTCTGCCCGATGTATCCATCTTTCGCCAGCCTCGAGGGGTACTCTGCCGACCCGCGCGCGGACCGCCCCCTGATCACCTGCGAGTACGCGTTCTCCCAAGGCAACGGCACGGGCGGACTCGCCGACTACTGGGAACTCTTCGAGTCGCTGCCCGGCCTCCAGGGCGGCTTCATCTGGCAGTTCACCGACCACACCCTCGACCCGGATGGCGACGGCCGCCTCCGGTACGGCGGCGACTTCGGCGACGAGACCCACAACGGACCCATGCTCGCCAACGGCGTGGTGTTCCCCGACCTCACGCCGAAGCCGGCTCTGTTCGAGGCCCGCGGCCTGTTCAGCCCTGTTCGCATCGTCTCGGACGCTGCCGACGCGTGGGCGGGAACGCTCCGCATCCGCAACCGTCAGACGTTCGCGGACCTGGGCGCGTACGAGCTCGAACTGCGTGTCGAGACCGCGACCGGCCCGGCCGGGGCGGTGCCGGTCCCGACGCCGGCGGCACTGGCGGGCGGCGAGGGCACGATCGACATCCCGGCCCCAGTGCGGGAGCTGCTCACGAGCGGGACGGCGCTGGCGCTGACCCTGACCGTGCGCACTCGGGAAGCCGCCGTGTGGGCGCCCGCGGAGACCGAAGTGGCGGTCGAGCAGGTCACCTTCCCGCGCGTCCCCGCGCCGCTGCCGGGCGCGCGGGCGTCCGGCGGACTGGTCGACGCCGAGTTGCGGCACCCGCTGCTGCGCCGTTCGCCGCAGCTCAGCCTGTGGCGGGCGCTCACCTGCCATGACAAGTCGTTCTCCCTCGACAACCGGTTCGTCCGCTCCGGCTTCTTCCAGCTCACGCCCGTCGACGTCGAACTCAAGGAGACCGGCGACGGGGCCGTGGTCACCACCCGCTACGAGGCCGCCTTCGGCGACCAGGTCGTGCACCGGCGGACGATCACGGCACTCGCCGACGGCGACTGGATACTCGACGAGCAGGTGACGCTGCCCGAGGACACACAGGACGGACTTCGCGTCGGTATGGAGTTCGAGCTCGTCGACGGGTTCGAGAACGCGGGCTGGGTCGGTCTCGGCCCGTGGGAGAACTACCCCGACCGGCGGGCGTCGGCCCTGCTCGGCTCCTGGGAGAGCACTATCGACGGCCTGGCCGTGCCCTATCTGTTGCCGCAGGAGAACGGCACTCGCGGTGAGGTCACCTCGCTGCTGCTGACGGGCCCCGCCGGCACGGTGCGCACCGCTCACGAGACGCCGCTGCACATGAACGTGAGCCGGTACTCGGTGAGCGAACTGGAGGCGGCCGACCACTGGTGGGAGCTCCCGCCGAGCCGGAAGACCGTGGTGCACCTCGACATCGCCCACCGCGGGCTCGGTACGGCGGTCCTCGGCCCCGACACCCGCCCGCACCACCGGCTCACCGCCACCGAGTACGCCTGGCAGTGGCGTCTCACTCTCTCGACGGAGGGCCGCTAGATGCTCAAACCCCGACCGACTCCTACGCGGGAGCTGGTGAATCTCGACGGGCTGTGGCGTTTCACCCTCGACACCGTCGCCGGTTCCCACCCGTGGTCCGGCCCGCTGGAGACGTCGCTGGAGGTGGCGGTGCCCGCCAGCTACAACGACCTGTTCACCGACAGCGCGATCCGCGACCACGTGGGCTGGGTGTGGTACCAGCGCCAGGTCCGCGTGCCGCGCGGCTGGACCGGCGAGCGCATCATGCTGCGCGTGGACGCGGCCACGCACGAGGGCAGGGTGTACGTCAACGACACCCTGGTCGCCGAGCACGTCGGCGGCTACACGCCGTTCGAAGCCGACATCACCGGGCTGGTGCGCCCCGGCCAGGAGTTCCGCCTCACCATCGGTGTCGGCAACGAGTTGACCAACGTCACCATCCCACCCGGCACGATCACCGTTACCGAGGACGGCGGGCGTCGGCAGACGTACCTGCACGACTTCTACAACTACGCCGGGCTGGCCCGCTCGGTCTGGCTGTACAGCCTCCCGCCGGTGCACGTCACCGACGTCACCGTCGTGACCAGCCTGGACGGAACGGTCGAGTACGCGGTGGAGACCAGCGAGCCCGCCCCGGTCAGGGTGCGCGTCGTGGACGCCACCGGGGCCGAGATCGCCGCCGCTGATGGCGCGAGCGGAACCGTACGCGTCGAGAACGCCGTCCTGTGGCGGCCCGGAGCCGCCTACCTCTACGACCTGGTCGTCGAGGTGCCCGACCAGGACATCTACCCGCAGCCCTTCGGCGTGCGCACGGTCGAGGTCAAGGGCACGCAGGTGCTCATCAACGGCGAGCCGTTCTACTTCACCGGTTTCGGCAAGCACGAGGACTCCCCCGTCCGGGGCAAGGGCCACGACAACGCCTACCTCGTCCACGACTTCCAGCTCATGGACTGGATCGGTGCCAACTCCTTCCGCACCTCGCACTACCCCTACGCCGAGGAGGTGCTGGAATTCGCCGACCGGCACGGCATCGTCGTCATCGACGAGACCGCGGCCGTGGGACTCAACCTGTCCATCGAGGCGGGGCTGACCGGTGCCGCCAAGCGGCCCACGTTCTCGCCGGAGACCCTCAACGACGAGACCCAGGAGGCGCACGCCCAGGCGATCCGCGAACTGATCGCCCGCGACAAGAACCATCCCAGCGTCGTGATGTGGTGCATCGCCAACGAGCCGTCCTCGAACGAGGAAGGCGCACGCGAGTACTTCGAGCCTCTGGTGGAGCTCACCCGCAAGCTCGATCCCACCCGCCCGGTCTGCTACGCCACCGTGATGTTCGCGACCTACGACAACGATCTGATCGCCGACCTGTTCGACGTCGTCTGCCTCAACCGCTACTACGGCTGGTACGTCGCCACCGGCGACCTGGCCACCGCCGAGACCTACCTGGAAGCGGATCTGCGCGGCTGGGCGCAGAAGTACGGCAAGCCGATCATGATGACGGAGTACGGTGCCGACACCATGCCTGGCGTGCACTCGGTATGGGACATCCCATGGACCGAGGAGTATCAGGCGGCCTGCCTCGCCATGCACCACCGGGTGTTCGACCGCATCGACGCGCTGGTGGGCGAGCACGTGTGGAACTTCGCCGACTTCCAGACCACCGGCGCCATCCACCGGATCGACGGCAACAAGAAGGGCGTCTTCACCCGCGAGCGCAGGCCCAAGGCCGCCGCGCACGCGCTGAGGGCCCGCTGGACCTCTCTCGGCGACCGCAAGCCATCGAAGTGAGAGCGACAGAAGCCCCGAGTGCGCCGCCCTCCGCACGAGGCGGCGTGCCCGGGTGGTACATCGCGTTCCTGCTGCTGGCGACCTTCGGCGGGTCCATGGCGATCGTCGTGCCGATGGCGTACACGCTGGCCCTGCGCGTCGACCAGCTCGCACCCGGGAACGAGCAGGTTCTCGGCTACATCCTCGGGATCAGCGCCACGTTGTCGCTGCTGTACGGCCCGGTGCTCGGCACACTCAGCGATCGCACCCGGTCGCGGCTGGGCCGGCGCAAACCGTACATGCTCGGAGGGTGCGCGCTCGGCCTGCTCGCCCTGATGATCATGACGTTCGCGCCGGACGTTCCGATCCTGGGGCTGGGCTGGGTTCTGACCAGCCTCGGCTGGGGTACGGCCGCAGCCGCGCTCGGCAACGTGCTGGCCGACCGCCTGGCCGGGCATCAGCGCGGCAAGGTCGCCGGCCTGTCCGGCTTCATCGGGCAGGCCGCGCCGGTCGGCGGCGTGGTCCTCGCGGGTGTCTTCAGCACCGATCAGGTCCTGGTCTTCCTCGTACCCGGAGCCGTGGCGGCCCTGCTGTGGCTGCCCTTCCTGCTCTTCGACCACGAGGAGGACACGCGGGCACTGCCCGCCCCCGAACGGCTGACCATCGGACGGCTGCTCGGCACGTACGTCTTCAGCCCACGCGCCTACCCCGACTTCGCCTGGAACTGGCTGGGGAACCTGATGTTCTTCTTCGCGCTGTCGCTGAGCACCACCTTCACCACGTTCTTCTACGCACAACGGCTCGGCATCGAGCTCAAGGACGTCTCCCAGATGGTCACCCTCACCGCGGGCATCGGCCTCGTCACCGCGACGGTCGGCGCCCTCGGCTCCGGCTACCTCTCCGACCGGATCGGGCGCCGGCGCCCGTTCGTCCTCGGCGCGGCGGCGCTCTTCGCCGTCGGCAGCCTGCTCTCCGCGTTCGCCCACAGCCTGCCGGGCCTGCTCGCCGGCTTCATCCCGATGACGCTGTCCATCGCGGTCTTCGCGGCGGCCAATCAAGCCACCGTGCTCGACATTCTGCCCGAGCGGGAGACCCAGGCCGGCCGGTTCACCGCGATCGCCAACCTGGCCCAGCGCATCGCTGCCGCCACCGCACCGCTGGTGGCCCCTCTCCTGGTGACCCTTGGTGCGACCGCGAACGCGAAGAACTACACCCTGCTGTACCTGGTGTCGGCCCTACTCGGTCTCACCGGCGGATTCCTGATCTTCTTCAAGGTCCGGGCACGCTAGCGGACGGCTCAGACGGTGGAGCGCCGGATCACGCGAGGAAAGCCGGCGGCGGTGGTGAGATGAGGTTCGCCGCTCGACAGGCTCACCGCCACGGCTTGCGCGAGGTGACGGCCCGCTTCCCGCAGATCGAAGCGGACCGTGGTGAGCGGCGGATCCGTCAACCGCGCCAGCGGGATGTCGTCCATGCCGATGACGGCCAGATCGGCGGGGGCGGTGCGGCCGTTCTCCCGCATCCCCGCCAGGACGGCGAAGGCCGTCTCGTCGTTGTAGGCGCACACGCCGGTCACCGACTCCTCGATCCAGCCCCTCACGGCACTCGCCGCGCCGTCGAGCTCCGTCTCGACGACGAGGACCGCCGGTGCGGGCAGAGACGCCGCGGCGCAGGCATCCTCGACCCCCGCCAGGCGTTCCTCTGCCATCTTGCGCAGCCTGTCATCCTCGGGGAGCGCGTACCCGAGACGCCGGCGCCCGTGCTCGATGAGGTGCTCGGCCTGAAGCCGACCGGCGTGCCGCATCGGTGAGTACGTCCCCGCCTCCCCCTCCGCGGGGAGCACGATGTCGGCGCCCGCCCGGCGCAGAGCTTGCACGGTGCCGGGGTCGAAAGGCTCGATACCGACGACCACGGAGGCGTCCACGGCCGCGCAGACGTCGGGCAGCGACCGCCCGGGTACGCCCGCCAGGTGCGTGATCAGCGTCAGACCGGTCTGTGCCAGCGCGCTCGCGAACTCCTCGACGAACCGGGTGATTCCGGGCCCCGGAGACAGATGGGGAATGGACAGCAGGACGACGTTGCTCCGGCCGGCCGCCAAAGTGCGCGCGGACGCATGGGGACGGTAGTCGAGCCGCTCGACCGCCTCCAGGACCCGGCGACGGGTTCCCGGAGGGATCGACTGCCCAGGAGTGTCGTTCAGCACGAAACTCACCGTCGTCGGCGACACGCCCGCGACACGGGCGACATCCGCTCTGGTGACCCGCTTGGCAGAGCCGGTCATGAGCCCTCCTTCGCCGGTCTCATGACCAAGGTGCTGTGTTCATTGATGACCTCGACAAGCTCGGTCATGGCCCCTCGCTGCGTGGAAGCGTTTGCGTCGCCTCATCGTAGAGGACGACGGCGCAGCGGCTTCTTCTCCCTTTTCCAATGAGTCGTTGTGGAGTCGTTACAAGGATATGTCTTGCGATCTAGGGGTTACCCGATGTTAACGTACTAATGCGCGTTAGTAACGGTGCCTTTATCTTCTATCGCACTCCCGGGCGTCCTCATTTCCACGGGCTGATCGCCTGGTCGGAGCACATCCTCTTAGATCCCTTCAGCGAAAACCATTCGACACCTACTTATCGGTGAGGTTCTCGTGTCGTTCACCCCCGCGAAACAGCCACACGACAATGGGCCGGCGGATTCAACAAGCGACGGAGCAGTCGCGACGCTGTCGGAGGACATGCCCAAGGTAAGGGCCTCCTACATCTGGTTCCTCCTTCTCGGCATCTTCGGCGGCCAGATGGGCCTCGTCACGCCGACCGCGATCTCTCTGGCGATCCGGCTCAGCCAGTTGGCTCCCGGGCACGAGGAATACCTGGGCTACATCGCCGGCGTGGGCGCGGCCGTGAGCATGGTGGCGGGCCCTCTGTTCGGGGCGCTCAGCGACCGCGCCAGAACCCGGCTCGGCCGGCGCCGCCCCTTCATCCTCTATGGCATGACGACAGGTGTCGCCGCGCTGTTCACCATGGCGCTGGCGCCCAATGTCGTCGTCCTCGGCCTCGGCTGGGTGCTGGTCCAACTGACCTGGGCCATCGCGTTGAGCATGTTCACCGCCTCACAGGCCGACCGCGTACCACCGTCCCAGCGCGGCAAGCTCTCTGGGCTGACGGGGTTCCTGTCGATGCTGGCCCCCACTATGGGTGCCGTCGTCGCAGGCAGCCTCGCGTTCAACTCCTTGCTGCTCTTCATGGTCCCCGCCGCCGTGGGCGTGCTGGGCATGATCCTTTTCATCGTCTTCGTGCCGGAGCCGGACGGCAGGCTGCTACCGCCTCCCGGTCCTCTGTCGCTCAAGAGTTTGGTGAGCAAGTACGTCTTCAACCCGCGGCTGCATCCCGACTTCGCCTGGAACTGGCTGGGCAGGTTCGTGTTCATCTCCGGCATGTGGCTCGGCACGACGTTCATGGCGTTCTTCCTGGCATCGCGCCTGGGAGTCCGCGTCGAGCAGGCCGCCACCACGGCGGCCGCCCTTTCCGCGGTCGGGATTCTGGCCAGCATGGCCGGCGCCGTCGGCGGCGGGTTCCTCTCCGACAAGCTGCGCCGACGACTGCCGCTGGCGCTCATCGCCGCCTGCCTGTACGCCGCGGGTGCGCTCCTGATGGCGCTGGGACCGGACTTCACGTCGATCGCGGCCGGCATGATGCTCTGCAATCTGGGGATCGGCGCCTTCTCCTCGGTCGACCAGGCCATCGCCATCGACCTCGTGCCCGATCGCGAGACAGAGGCCGCCCGCTACATGGCGATCTACGCGCTGTCCAACAGCATCGCGCACGCCGTCGCCCCTCTCGCCGCGCCGATCTTCCTGGCCATCGGCGCCACCTCGGCGGAGGACAAGAACTACTCCCTGCTCTTCGTGATCGCGGCGGCCCTCACAGTGTTGGGCGGTCTCCTCATCTTGCGCGTCAAATCCATCCGTTGAGGACGGTCCCACAGCCGGCCCGGGCGCCGCGCAACACGAGCGGATCGCTACTACAGCCCGCTGGCCGAGCAGGCGTTGCACGCCACCGTCCTGTCCGCCGTCATCGATGCCATCGCCCGGTCCCCGCACCTGCCGGTTCACCAGGACTGGATCGCGGCGGGATCCCACCGCGTGGGCACACGGTCCATGGCAGCCCTGCCTACGGCCTCGTCCTGCAGGAGGACGCAGACCAGTTCCTCCTGCTGGGCCGGGGCATCACGGCGGCCTTCTCCTCAGCGGACCACACCACCAAGGTCAGCCTCCTGTCGGTCGACGAACTGGACTTCGACGGCCAATGGACCGTCACCCGCCGGCTCAACGGCGACGAACCCGGATCAGGCTCCGCCCTGGCACTGCACACGCTTGATACTTCCCAGCCCGCCTTCTTTCCGATCCACATCCCCATGACCTTCACCGGAATCGCCCGCGTCCGCCTCTCTCGCCCGCCCCGTTGACCAGACTCGTCGGAGAGCGCGTCCCCGGGCCTGTCCAGTAAACGGTGTAACTCGATCTTGAATTAGTTCTATCGGGTGGTCGGGTTCAGGCGGCCTTCGAAGGTGATGGCGAAGGCGTTGA